>NZ_JBVIGA010000001.1:0-526119 GCF_055571035.1 Streptomyces malachitofuscus
TCGGACTGGCGCGATGGGGCTTGTTGGTGGGGGTGCGGGGTGCGGACGCGCCAGCCACTGCGGGCGGACACCCCCGCCCCGTCCCCTCCCCGCCGTCGGCGGCCTGCCGCCGCATCCGCGGGCAGTCGTGCCGCAGGGGGGGCACGGGTGGGCGCGACGGCACCCCGCAAGCGCCGGGCTGCGCAACCACCCCCCGGCCCACACCCACACCGGGCACCGCGCGAGTGCCGGGGCGCCAAGCCGGTCCGGCAGAACCCGGGTTGGGCAGCCGCCCTCGATCGCGCCTACCCCCCGAAGTGCTCGCGCAGTCGATCCCGCGCGGACGCCGGCGCCCGCACACGGTCCAGACCGAGCAACCCCGCCCCCAGCACCGGCCGCACCGACACCACCCGGGCCACCGCCTTCGGCGCCCGCTCGGCCAGCAGGTCATGGATCCGGTCGAGCAGCAGAGCGTGCCGTGCCGCCAGCACACCCCCGCCCAGCAGCACAGGCGTCTCCTCGTCCAGCAGGTCCAGCCGTCTCAGCGCGACCACAGCCATCGTCACGATCTCCTCCGCCTGGCGGTCCAGGATCGCGCGTGCGATCCCGTCTCCCTCCGCCGCGGTAGCGAAGAGCACCGGCGTCAGTTCGTGGCGGCGTGCCGGAGCCACCTTCTCCAGATGCAGTGCCTCGATCAGCGCGGGCATGTCGGGCAGACCGAAGTGCGCCGGCAGCGCGGACGCCAGTGCCGTGGGCGCCCCGCGTCCGTCCTGCGCACGCGCCGCGTGCCAGAGGGCCTCCTCCGCCAGCGCCCAACCCCCGCCCCAGTCACCGGAGATCCGTCCGATCGCCGGGAAGCGGGCGGTACGCCCGTCGGGGCGCATGCCCACGCAGTTGATGCCCGCACCGCAGACGACGGCCACGCCCCGGGGCTCCGTCACCCCTGCGCGCAGGATCGCGAACGTGTCGTTGCGCACCTCCACGGTCCTGCCCCAGCCGCGGTCGGCCAGAGCCGCCGTCAGCTGTTCCTCCTCGACGGGCAGATCGGCGTTGGCCAGGCAGGCCGAGACGTGGGAGAGGGCGGATGCTCCCGCTGTGGTCAGGGCTCTGGTGACGGTCGTCGCGAGGGTGCTCATCGCCCGGTCCAGGCCCACCGCCGGGGGGCGGAAGCCCTCGCCCCGGGCCGTCGCCGGCACCGTTCCGTCCGGGGCGATCACCGCCACGTCCGTCTTGCTGTTGCCGGCGTCGATGGCGAGGACACCTGCGGTCAGGCCCACGTGAGGTGCTCCCGGTTGTGTGCGATGAGGTCGTCCGTGAGGCGGTCGGCGTACTCGTGCTGGGCGATCAGAGGGTGGGCGAGCAGGGCGCGGAAGACGCGGTCCCGGGTGCCGTGCAGGGCCGCTTCCAGGGCCAGGTTCTCGTAGGCCGTCACGTTGGCCATCAGGCCCGCGAAGAGGGGGTCGACGGGTGCGACGGGGAGGGGGGTCGCGCCCTTCGGGCCCACGGTCGCCTGGACTTCGATGACCGCGTCGTCGGGGAGGAAGGGGAGGGTGCCGTTGTTGAGGGTGTTGACCACCTGGTGGGGGGAGCCGGCGCCGCGGAGCAGGGCCGCCGCCAGGTCGACCGCCGCCTCGGAGTAGTAGGCGCCGCCGCGTTTTGACAGCAGGGCCGGCTTCTCGGCGAGGGCCGGGTCGGCGTAGAGGGCGAGGAGACGGCGTTCCATGTCCGCCACCTCGGCCGCCCGGGAGGGCTTCGTGCGCTGTTCCCGTACGACCTCGTCGTGCGCGTAGAAGTACCGCAGGTAGTAGGACGGGATCACACCCAGGCGGTCCAGGAGGGGGCGGGGGAGGCGGAGGTCGGCGGCGATCGTGTCGCCGTGGGCGGTCAGGAGGTGGGGGAGGATGTTCTCGCCGGTGGGGCCTTCCCTGCGTACCGCCGTCTCCCAGGTGAGGTGGTTGAGGCCCACGTGGTCCAGGTGGAGGGCGGCGGGGTCGGTGTCCAGGAGCGCCGCGAACTTGCGCTGCAGGCCGATCGCCACGTTGCACAGGCCCAGTGCCTTGTGACCTGAGTGGAGCAGGGCCCGGGTGACGATGCCCACGGGGTTGGTGAAGTCGATGATCCAGGCGTCGGGGTTGGCCCGGCGTACCCGGTCGGCGATGTCCAGGACGACCGGGACCGTGCGCAGCGCCTTGGCCAGGCCGCCGGCGCCGGTGGTCTCCTGGCCGACGCAGCCGCAGTCCAGGGGCCATGTCTCGTCCTGCATGCGGGCCGCCTGGCCGCCCACCCGCAGTTGGAGGAGGACCGCGTCGGCGCCGTCGACCGCCGCGTCCAGGTCCGTGGTGGTGGTGATGGTGCCGGGATGGCCCTGGCGGGCGAAGATACGGCGGGACAGGGCGCCGACCAGGTCGAGGCGGTCGGTCGCCGGGTCGGTGAGGACCAGCTCGGTGAGGGGGAGGGCGTCCCTCAGCCGGGCGAAGCCGTCGATGAGTTCGGGGGTGTAGGTCGAGCCGCCGCCGACCACGGTGAGTTTCATGCTTAACCCTTTACTCCGGTGAGGGTGACGCCCTCGACGAACGCCTTCTGGGCGAAGAAGAACACGAGGATCACGGGGGCCATGACGAGCACGGTCGCCGCCATGGTGAGGTTCCAGTCGGTGTGATGGGCCCCCTTGAAGGACTCCAGACCGTAGGAGAGGGTCCACGCGGCCGGGTTCTCCGACGCGTAGATCTGGGGGCCGAAGTAGTCGTTCCAGGCGTAGAAGAACTGGAAGAGGGCTACGGCGGCCATGCCGGGCCTGGCCATGGGGAGGACGACCCTGAGGAGGGTGCGGAGTTCGCCGCAGCCGTCGACCCGGGCCGCGTCCAGGTACTCGTCGGGGATCGTGAGGAGGAACTGGCGCAGGAGGAAGATGGAGAAGGCGTCGCCGAACGCCATCGGGATGATGAGGGGCCAGAGGCTGCCGGAGAGGTCCAGCTGCTTCGCCCAGAACAGGTACATCGGGATGACGACGACCTGCGGGGGCAGCATCATCATCGAGATCACCAGCATGACCGACAGGTTGCGGCCCCGGAAGCGGAACTTGGCGAGCGCGTAGGCCACCGGGAGTGAGGACACGACCGTGAGGACGGTGCCGAGGCCCGCGTAGAGCAGGGTGTTGCGCCACCACGTGAGGAAGCCGGGGGTGTCCCACACCTTGCGGTAGTTCTCCCACTGCCAGGTGTCGGGGACCAGGTCGCGGGTGAGGGCCTGCTGGTCGCTCATGAGCGAGGTGAGGACCACGAAGACGAACGGCAGGGTGAAGAAGAGCGCGGCCGCCACGCCGAGGGCGTGGACGGCGATCCATTCGAGGAGGGCCTTGCGGCGGGGCGGGCGTTGTTCCGGTGGTGCCGTCAGGGGTGGTGCGGGTGCGTTCAGCAGCTGGGTCATCTGTCACCTGCCGTGATGAGGCCGCCGTGGCGGCGCATCAGCAGGGCTGTGAAGGCCATCGACAGGGCGAAGAGGACCAGGGCCACCACGCAGGCCGCGCCGTAGTCGAAGCGCTGGAAGCCGAGGTTGTAGACGAGTTGGGGGAGGGTCAGGGTGGACTTGTCGGGGTAGCCCGGTTCGAACTGCTGGCCGGAGCCGCCGATGATTCCCGAGGCGACCTTTCCGGCCACCAGGGGCTGTGTGTAGTACTGCATCGTCTGGATCACGCCCGTGACGACGGCGAACAGGACGATGGGGGAGATGTTGGGGAGGGTGACGAAGCGGAAGCGCTGCCAGGCTCTCGCCCCGTCCAGTGAGGCCGCCTCGTACTGCTCCTTCGGTACGTCCAGCAGGGCGGCCATGAAGATGACCATCAGGTCGCCCACGCCCCAGAGGGCGAGTGCCGTCAGGGCCGGTTTGGACCAGGTGGCGTCCGTGAACCAGCCCGGGGCCGGCAGGCCCATTCCCTCCAGTACGGAGTTGACCGGGCCGGTGCCGGGGTTGAGGAGGAAGACGAAGGCCAGGGTCGCGGCCACCGGCGGGGCCAGGTAGGGGAGGTAGAAGAGGGTGCGGAAGGCGCCCGTGGCCGTTCTGATCTTCGTGATGAGCAGGCCGATGCCCAGGCCGAACACCACCCGGCAGGTCACCATGACCAGGACCAGCCAGAGGGTGTTGCGCAGGGCCGGCCAGAACATCGGGTAGTCCTGGAAGACGTACGTCCAGTTGTCGAGGCCCTGGAACTCCGGGACGCCGAAGCCGTCGTACTTCATGAGGGAGAAGTACACGGTGGAGACCAGGGGGTAGGCGAAGAAGACGCCGAAGCCGATGAGCCAGGGAGAGAGGAAGGCGAGCGTTCTCAGCGTCGAGGCGCGGTGTTTCGCGCGGAGTGTATGGGTGGGCATGGGGCGCTACTTCGCCTGTTCGATGTCTCGGTCGATCTGCCGTGCCGTCCTGGCGAGGCCCGCCTTCAGGTCCTTCGCCTTGCCCGACTCGTACTGGTAGCCGAAGTCCTGGAGCGTCGTCTGGTACGTCGAGCCGTTGACGGAGGCCGGCGGGGTGTTGGACTCGGGGTGCTGGGCGATGTCCAGGAAGGTCTTGAAGGCCGGGTCCGTCTTGAGGCCGGGGGACTCGAGGGCCGCGAAGGTGGAGGGCACGTTGCGGATGGCGTTGGCGAACGCCACGACGGCCTCGGTGTCGGTCGTCATGTACTTCACCAGTTCCCACGCGGCGTTCTGCTTCGTGCTCTGCGGGGCGATGCCCATGATCGTGCCGGAGAGGAAGCCCTTGCCGTACTCGTCCACCTCGTCGTCGGCGACCGGCATCGGCGCGGTGCCGATGGTGAAGTCGACGCCGGCGTCCTTGGCCATGCCCAGGCGCCATTCGCCGTCCAGCTGCATGGCCACCTGGCCGGTGTGGAAGGGGTGCTCGGCGCCCCACTCGTCGCCGAAGGTGCGGCGGTACTTCTCCAGCTTCGTGAAGCCGCCGAGGTCGTCGACGAGCTTCTTCTGGTAGGTGAACATCTCCGCGAAGGCCGGGTCCTTGGCGATGTTCGACTTGCCGTCGGCGTCGAAGTAGGCGTGGTCCCACTGGGACATGTAGTGGTCGACGACCGTCTCGTAGCCGTGGTAGGTCGGCATGAAGCCGAGCTGGTCGTAGGTGTCGCCCCGGGGCTCGGTGAGCTTCTTGGCCACCTCGGCGAACTCCGGCCAGGTCTTCGGGGGCCGGGTGATGCCGGCCTTCTCGAAGGCGTCCTTGTTGTAGTAGAGGCCGTAGGCGTCACCGAGCAAGGGGAGGGCGCAGCGGGTGCCCTCGAACTGGGTGTAGTCCAGCATCGGCTTCGGGATGGTCGCCTCGAGGTCGAGCTCGGACTTCTCGATGAAGGGCTTCAGGTCGAGGAAGGCGCCCGAGGAGCAGAACTTGCCGATGTTGGACGTGGTGAAGGAGGAGACCACGTCGGGGCCGCTCGAACCGCCCGCGCGCAGCGCCTGGTTGAGCTTGTCGTCGTTGATGTTGCCGACGACCTTCACCTTGATGTTGGGGTGCGCCTCCTCGAAGCGGTCCACGTTGGCCTGGACGGCCTTCACCTCGGCGGGGGCGCTCCAGCCGTGCCAGAAGGTGATGGTGGTCTCGGCGTTCGGGTCGTCCGTGGCGCCGTCCGCCGAGGAACCCGCCTGGCCGGTGCAGGCCGTGGTGAGCAGGGTGAGGGAGGCGGTGGCGGCCAGGGCGAGTGTTGCTTTTCTGGATATTCCGGGCATGACGGTGCTCCCTGGGGCAGGGGTGGGAGGGGAACGGGGTGGAGCGGGACTAGCGGGAGGTGTCGAAGACCTCGTCGCGGGTGGTCGCCAGCGCGCTCTCCAGCGCGCCGCGCAGCACGGGGTGTTCACGGACGTCGCCCACGACGAGACGGGGGCGGGGCGCGGCCAGTTCCTCCAGTTCGGACTGGACGAGGGTGCGCAGCACCTCGCCGCCGGAGGTGAGGCCGGTGCCGCTCAGGACGACGAGTTCGGGGTCGAGGACGGAGACCAGGGAGGCGAGGCCCGTGGCCAGGCGGGTGGCGTAGGTCTGGAGGAGGCGGCGGTGGGATCCGTCGTCGGGGGCGGCCGCGGCGCGTTCGAGGAGGGCGGCCGCCGCTTCGGTGTAGGGGCCCTGCGGGATGTTCCCGATGCCGAGCTCGCGGGCGAGCCGGGGAACCGCCTGCGAGCCGGCCAGCTCCTGGAAGCCGCCGCTGTTGGCCTTGGTGACCTGGCGGACCAGGGGTGTGCCCGGCACCGGCAGGAAGCCGACCTCGCCGGCGCCGCCGGTCCAGCCGCGGTGCAGCCGGCCGCCGAGCACCAGGGCGGCGCCCAGGCCCTCCTGGTTCCACAGGAGCACGAAGTCGCTGTGGTCGCGGGCCGCGCCGAGGCGCTGTTCGGCGAGGGCGACCAGATTGACGTCGTTCTCGTACTCGAACGGCATCGGCAGTGCGGCGGCCAGCTCGTCGAGCAGAGTGGAGGAGTGCCAGCCGGGGAGGTGGGAGGCGTAGCGGAGGCGGCCGGTGTTCGGGTCGAAGGCGCCCGGGGTCCCTATGACCAGGCGGTGGACGTCCGAGCGGGACAGGCCCGCGGCCTTCACCGCGCCGTCCAGGGCGTCGGTGACCTGCTGGACGACGGGGACCGCGGTGCGGCGGCCGGGGGTGGGCACCAGGTGGAGGCCGACCGTGCGGCCGGTGATGTCGGCGACGGCGGCGCGGATCCGCTGGGGGGTGACATCGAGCCCGGCCGCGTGGGCGACGGAGGGGTTGACCTCGTACAGCTGGGCGTTGGGGCCCGGGCGGCCCTCGGTGGTGCCGGTGGCGAGGACCAGCCCGGCCGCTTCCAGCCGGGCCAGGAGCTGGGAGGCGGTCGGCTTGGACAGGCCGGTGAGCTTGCCGATCCGGGTGCGGGACAGCGGGCCGTGCTCCAGCAGGAGGTCCAGGGCGGTGCGGTCGTTCATGGCGCGCAGCACACGCGGGGTGCCCGGCGTACCGGCGGTTCCTGCCATGGGGTGCGACACCTGCCCTTCCTCGCCGCCCAGCTTCTCAGCGGCCGGTGTGCGACGTCCATCCCGGAGCGTTCGCGTCGATCACTGTTAGGAAAGTTTCCTGTCGGATGGGGAGGAACGTAAGCCCGGCCCGGAGGGGGCGTCAAGGGGGGAAACGGGAAAGGGCGGCACCCGGGAGTTCCGGGTGCCGCCCTGTGCCGGCCGGCGGTTACTTCGTGGTGCTCGTCGGGGGAGGCAGCGGGGACGCGGCCATCGACTGCGGGGAGACGGAGCTGGCGTAGGCGGAGGGGGCCGCCATGCCGGCCGTCGGGTCGGCGGCCGGCATGTCCTCCGTGGCCGTGGCACCGCCGACGATACGGATGCCGGTCGCGTCGAAGGCGCGCTTGATGCGCCAGCGCAGCTCCCGCTCCACGGTCAGGGACTTGCCCGGCATGGTCTTCGCCGAGACGCGGACCACCATCGAGTCCAGCAGCACCGAGTCCAGGCCGAGCACCTCGATCGGGCTCCACAGGAGCTCGTTCCAGGGCTCCTCCTTGCCCATCTTCTCGGCGACCTCGCTCAGCGTGGCCTTCACCCGGTCCAGGTCCTCGTCGGAACGGACGGTGACGTCGACACCCGCGGTCGCCCAGCCCTGGGAGAGGTTGCCGATGCGCTTGACCTCGCCGTTGCGGACGTACCAGATCTCGCCGTTGTCCCCGCGCAGCTTCGTCACCCTGAGCCCGACCTCGATCACCTCGCCGGAGGCCACCCCGGCGTCGACCGAGTCGCCGACGCCGTACTGGTCCTCCAGGATCATGAAGACGCCCGACAGGAAGTCCGTCACCAGGTTGCGCGCACCGAAACCGATCGCGACGCCCGCGACACCGGCCGAGGCCAGCAGCGGCGCCAGATTGATCTGGAAGGTGCCGAGGATCATCAGCGCGGCCGTGCCCAGGATCAGGAACGACGCCACCGAACGCAGCACCGAGCCGATCGCCTGTGAGCGCTGTCGGCGCCGCTCGGCGTTGACCAGCAGACCGCCGAGCGAGGTGCCGTCCACCGCCTGGCCGGTCCGCGACATCCGGTCGACCATCTTGGTGATCGCCCGCCGCACCACGACTCTCAGCACCACCGCGATCACCAGGATCAGCAGGACCCTGAGCCCGATCGCGAGCCATGTCGACCAGTTCTCCTCGACCCAGCCGGCGGCGTTGGTGGCGCTCTCCTGGGCGTCCTGGAGCGAGGGCACCCGCGGGGTCCCCGACTCCGAGGGCGTCGGCGACGGATCGGCGGCCGACAAGGCGACGGACAAGGACACGGCAGGTACCTCCAGGTGCACGATCTGCCCCCGGCGCGGCGGTCAAGTCCGGCAAGGTCACGATCGGGTCACCGGACGGGCAGAACCACCACACTAACGGGGCATTGTGGGGGGAACGGCCGCGTGTGTGAAGAAGAGACCGTCCTCACCTGCGCTTGAACAGGCCATGATCCTGGGGATGAACCGGGGTGTGGTCGAAAACACTCCCAGCCCGTTACCGGGACATGGTGGCGCTTCCACCAGGCATGAGGGGAAACTGACTACGGATCGTCCCGGCGCGAGCCACGCGCCGCCGGCGTACAAGGAGGCCATCCGTGCCGCATGTCCTGGTCCTCAACGCGTCGTACGAGCCGCTCGGTGTCGTACCGCTCCGCCGCGCGCTCGTGCTCGTCCTCGAGAACAAGGCAGTCTGCCTCGAGGAGACCGGCGCCTATCTGCACAGCGCGACCGTCACAGTCCCCGCACCCAGCGTGGTCCGGCTCAAGCGTTTCGTGCGGGTCCCCTACCGGGGGCCCGTTCCCCTCACCCGCCGGGCGCTCTTCGCCCGCGACGGGGGCCGGTGCATGTACTGCGGTGGCGTCGCAACCAGCGTCGACCACGTCATCCCGCGCAGTCGCGGGGGCAAGCACGTCTGGGACAACGTGGTGGCGTCCTGCCGCCGCTGCAACCACGTGAAGGCCGACCGCCATCTGATCGAGCTGGGCTGGCGCCTGCGCCACAAACCCGCTCCGCCCACGGGTCTGGCCTGGCGCATCATCGGCACGGGCCACAGGGACCCACGCTGGCTGCCGTACCTGCAACCGTACGGCGCGGACGACGCCATGGCCCGGATCGACGGCATCTCTGCCTGACCCGATCCGGGCCTTTCGCATCGGCAGCAGGACCCGGTACTCGGCCCGCCGCAGCGTCCGGCACCGAGGGCGGAGGCCACCGCGTCGGCCACCGTCCGGTCCGGCGCGGCAGGCGTCCTCGCTCGGTGCGGCCGGTGGCGCGGGAGGGGGCGGGGCCGGGCGCCGGAACTCCGGCTCGACGGGCTCCAGGACTGCGCACCGGGTGACCCCGCTCCCCGCGCGGGGCGCTCCCGCCCCGGAGAACCCCCGTTCCCCCGGGGCCGGAGCCGTTCAGGTGTGGCGGAGTTCCGACGGGCGCAGGGTGCGGCGCAGGAGGGGGAGGGCGGTGGCCGCGGCCAGGAGGCAGCAGGCGTAGACCGTGAACGGGACCAGCAGGGCGGACCAGGGCAGGACGTCCGCCCCGGTGACCGTGGAGTACCCGGCCCCGACCGTCAGGCCGCCGACGCCCGCCACCAGCAGGGACGGCGCGAGCGGCAGCGCGGTCTCCAGCAGCAGCGCCCGGTTCAGCACCGCGCGCGGCACCCCGGCGGCGACCTGGGCGGCGAGGCTCCGCCGGCGGGTGGCGATCGACTCGGCGGTGCCCACGGCGAGGGCGGACAGGGTGATCAGCAGACCCACCGCGAGCGCGGCGGCGGTCAGGTTCAGCCCGGTCATGTAGTACCCGACGGACTCCCCGAGCTGATCGTCCCGGCGCAGCGCGTCGACCATGGTGTGCCGTACGCCCATGAACCCGGTGCCCGCGACCGTCACCAGCAGCACCGCGGCGTGCGCACGGGCCGCCGCCCACGGGTCGTCGCGCAGCCGTTCCGCCGCGATCAGGGTGGCCGCCGAACGGGCCCGGACCGCCAGTCTCCGCCCCAGGACCCGGCAGGTGGCCCCGGACAGCCACACCGAACCCGCGCCGACCGCGAGCAGCCCGCCGAACACCGCCATCGGCGTGTGCCACTGCCCCGGGCCCCGGGTGGTGTCCGACGAGGTGGTGGCCGCGAGCAGCGCCGCCCCCGCCACCGGCAGCAGCGACAGCAGGAACAGCCGTCCCGGACCGCGCCCCGGGCGGGCCGGGCCGACCCGGCGCACCCAGCCGAGCGGCGACGCCACCACCCGCCGCAGCGCCAGCACCCCCGCCGTCGCGCCCAGCACCGGCACGGCGACCGCGACCAGCGCGAGCACCACCCAGGTGAGGGCGGCGGGCCGCTCCCACACCGCGGTCAGGACCGGCACCGAGACGACCGTCGCGGCCGCCGACCCGAGCAGACAGGCCAGCCCGGTCTCCAGCGCGGCGATCCGCCGTACCTGCCCCGGGGTCGCCCCCGCCAGCCGCAGCCCGGCCAGCCGCCGGTCGCGGTGCACGGCCCCGATGCGGGTGCACTGGCCGAGGAACCCGAGCACCGGGACGAGGAGCAGCAGTAGGGCGAGGATCACCCCGGACCGGGTACCGGGCTCGTTGAGCAGGCCGGCGGCGAGGGAGACGCTGGAGCGGCCGCCGCGCAGGGAGGCCAGCGCGCCGGCGGTGAGCGCGAACCCGGTCGCGAGCGCCGCCCCGGTGGCGGTGAGCGCGATCCGCCACCACTCCCGCCGGTCGGAACCGCGGGTGAGCTGCCAGGCGAGCCGCAGATCGGCGCCGAGGGAGGTCGTCATGCCGTCACCCCCAGCGGCGCCACGACGCCGTCCCGGAGCTGCACCTCACGGTCCGCGTACGCCGCCACCTGCGCGTCGTGCGTGATCAGCAGCACCGCCGTGCCGGCCTCACGGGCCGTGTGCACCAGGGCCGTCATCACCTGCTCGCCCGCCAGTGAGTCCAGCGCGCCCGTCGGCTCGTCCGCGAAGACCACCTCGGGTCCGGTGACCAGCGCCCGGGCCAGCGCCGCCCGCTGCGCCTGACCGCCGCTCATCTCCCCGGGCCGCAGTTCCCCCTGAGCCCGCACCCCGAACCGCTCCAGCCACTCCCCGGCCGTCGACCGGGCCTCGGCGCGGCCGGTGCCGGCCAGCATCAGCGGCAGTGCCACGTTGTCCACCGCGGTCAGTTCCGGGATCAGCTGGCCGAACTGGAACACCACCCCGAAGCGGGTGCGGCGCAGCTCGCTCAGTTCCTTCTCCGGCAGGTCCTCCAGATGCCGGCCGGCGTACGTCACCGAGCCCGCGTCCGGGCGGACGATGCCGGAGAGGCAGTGCATCAGTGTGGACTTGCCGCTGCCGCTCGCGCCGGTCACCGCGAGGATCTCGCCGGCGTTCAGCGCGATGCCGGCGCCCCGCAGCGCCTCGGTCCTGCCGTACGCCTTGACCAGTCCGCGGCCCGTGAGCAGCGGCCCCGCCGTGTTGTCCCCGTCGCTCATGCTGTGTCGACCTCCGCGGTCAGGGTGGTGAGCCGGGCCGCCGTGGTCGTCATCCAGCGGAGGTCGGCGTCGAGGTGGTTGAGGGCGAAGTCCGCCGAGAGCACGGTCGTCAGGTCCGCACCCGGTGCCGCCTTCACCGCGGTGAGCTCCCGCATCCGTTCCATATGGGCGGCGCGCTGGGCGCGCAGGTACCCGGCGGGGTCGCCGTCGGACAGGATCGACACCACGACCTTGGCGAAGATCTCGTTGGTCACGAACGGCGCGGGCGGGGCGATCTCCCCCGCCCACACGGTCAGTTCACGCGTGCCCTGGTCCGTGGCGCGGTACATCGTCCGCTCGGGTCCGCCGTCCGAGTCGGTGCCCTCGACCTCGGCGAGGCCGTCCCGGACCAGGCGCTGCAGGGTCGTGTAGACCTGCCCGTAGGCCAGCGGACGGGCCTGCGGGAACCGTTCGTCGTGGCGTCGCTTGAGGTCGTAGCCATGGCTCGGCCCCGAGACGAGCAGGCCCAGCAGGATGTGACGGGTGCTCATGACGTCAGTATGTACTGAGTACATGTACTGAGTGAATAGTTCCGCGCGGAAAGTTCGGGCGAAGTGCGGCACGAAGAAGTGCCGAGGTCAGGCGTCCCGTGGGAAGCCGGACGCCCGGACGCTCAGTCCGCGACCGCGTACGCCTCCACCGACCACAGCGAATACCCGTACCGCGTCGCGCGCTTCTCGCCCTGCACACGGACGTGGCGTACGTCCCGCTCGTCCATGCGGACCGTCTCCCGGCCCCCCTTGCCGTCCCGGACCTCCGCCGCCCTGCGCCAGTTCCGGCCGTCCTTCGAGACCTCCACGCGGTACGCCGACGGATGCGCGTCCTGCCAGTGCAGCGCCACCTTCCCCAGCCGCACCGGACGCTTCAGCTCCACCTGCCACCAGGCGTCGTCCTCGACGGGGGAGGACCAACGCGTCTCCGGGTCGCCGTCGTTCGCCGCCGAGGCCGGGAAGTCGGGCGTCTCGTCGGCCGAGGAGCTCGCCCGGCCCGCACGGGCCAGGTCGGGACCCGCGGTGGGCGGCACGGCGTGGACCGTCAGCGTGCGGGTCGCGTCCCCGAAGCCGAACCGGACGTCGTACGACCGCGCGGGCGTGTCCTGTTCCACGGTCACCTCGACCGGAACCTCCACCGGCGTACCGCGCGGAACGGTCAGCGCCTTCTCGGGCACCCGGACGTCGAGGCCCTTCGGCGCCTTCACGGTCAGTCGGCCGCGCACCTCGTCGGGACGCAGCGAGCCGAGGGTGACCGTCAGCCGCCGGGTGCCGCCGATGTCGGCGTCCGCGCGGTCGTCGGGCAGCTCCAGGGAGGCGGCGGGCTCGTCCGCGAACCACGGGACCAGATGCCGGACCCGGGCCGGCTCGGCACCGGTGACCCGGACGGCGTCGACCGGATCGCCGCCGGTGCGCAACTCGGTGGCGCCCTGCCCGGACAGCGTGCCGAGACGGCGCCATCCCTCGCCGGGCACGCGCACCTCCACGGCGCCTTCCGTCCCCGGCTCGGTGAGCACCGTGACGGCGTCCATCGCGCGGGCGTCCGGGAGGTCGAGCGCACGGTCGCCGCCGGACCGCGTCGGCGGCTCGTGGTCGATGCCCGCCCAGCTCCGGTACGCCTTCTGCGCCCGGCTCAGGAACGGCTCCAGCACGCCCTCGCCGACGGTCACCCGCGCGGATCCGGCCCCGTCCCGCAGCCCGCCCAGCCTCCGGTACGCGGCCCAGGCGGCGCCCGCGTCCCCGGCCCGCTGCGCGCGCAGCATGTCCAGCGCCGTCGTACCGGCGTCGCCGTAGCGGGCCAGCCGCTCGGTCCAGGGCGCGACCTCGGTGCCGAGCGCGGTGCCGGAGAGCCGCTCCGGCAGCTTCCGCAGGGCGGTGAAGGCCGTACGCAGCCGGGCGGCCTCCTCGGTCTCGTCCGCGCCGCGCGCGGTCGCCCGGGTCCGCCAGAACTCCTCCATCAGCGGACGCAGATACGCCGACTCCTTGCCGCCCAGCACCGAGGACGCGGCGTTCCCGGAGAGCGCGGTCAGGGCCGCCTCGCGCCGGGCGTCACCGCCGGCCAGGTCGGTGATCGCGGCCCGCCAGGACTCCTGGGGGCGGTAGCCGCGCGGGTTCCAGGCGAAGTCGGCGGCCGTGAACAGCGGGATGCGCGACGCCTCGGGCTGCTCCATCGCGTTGGCGAGCAGAGCCGCAGAACCGGCGGCCACGGCCGGTTCACGCCCCTGGTAGGGGCCGAGGAAGATCCGGCCGGGGGCGTAGTCGTTCACCGGGTAGTTGTCCATGGTCACCAGCGGGTGCCGGAACACCTCCCGTGCCTGCGCGAGCTGACCGCCGGTGATGGTGCTCGGCACCACCCCGACCCCCGTCCACGCCACCTCGACACCCGCGTCCAGGGCACCGGCGAGGGCCCGGCGGTACGCGGTCGACCCCTCCTCGTAGTACTCGGTCGGCATCAACGACAGGGCCGCGGAGTCCGGGTGACGGCCCGCCAGGTGCCGGGCGACGGCGTTCGCCACGTGCGCCTGCGCGCGGGCGGCGGCCTCGGGGCCCGACCCGAACCGGTCCGCGTCCGCCCCGCAGTGCCACTCGCTGTAACTGACGTCCTGGAACTGCAGCTGGAAGGCGCGGAACCCCAGCGCCCACATCGCGTCCAGCTTGCGGGTCAGCGCGCGCACATCCTCGTCCGAGGCGAAGCACATCGCCTGCCCCGGAGCGACCGCCCAGCCGAGCGCGACGTGGTTGCGCCGGGCCCGCTCGGCCAGCTCCCGGAACTCCGCGCGCCGCTCCGCCGGGTACGGCTCCCGCCAGCGGGCCTGCCGCAGCAGGTCCTCGCCGGGCGCGTAGAGGTACCGGTTCTGCTTGGTGCGGCCCATGAAGTCCAGCTGGGCCATCCGCTGCCGGTGCGTCCACGCGGTGCCGTAGAAGCCCTCGGTGATGCCGCGCACGGCGGTGCCCGGCCAGTCGCGGACGACGGCCGCGGTGATCGTGCCGTCCGGGCGCAGCAGCTGCCGCAGGGTCTGCACGGCGTGGAACTGTCCGGCCCCGTCGGCGCCCGAGAGGGAGACGGAGCCCTTGCCGACGGTCAGCGCGTAGCCGCCGGCCGGAAGGGCGTGCCGGGGGTCGCCCGGGGTGCGTTCCCCGCCCACGCGCACCACCAGCGCTCCCTCGGGCACCTGTGCGCCGGGGGCGGTGAACCGGCGCGCCCCAGCCTCCCCCAGCAGCTCCCGCACCGCCCGGACGGCGTACGGGTCGGACGCCTCGTCCGTGATCAGCGCGACCTCGTCGGTCACCTCGACCGCCGCGCCGTTCGCGCGCAGGGAATGGGGGCGTGGCCACACGGAGAGGCTCCCGGCCGCGGCCGCGGCCGCGGCCGTGTCGGTGGCGGGAGACGTGGTCGTCCCGGGGGCGGGCGGCGCGGCCACGGCGATCGGCGCGCTGCCCAGGGTTCCCGCGAGAACGGCGAACGCCAGGGCGGCCCTCCTGGCGTTCGCCGTCCTCCCACGCCGCAGCTGCACGGGGCACTCCCTGTCGCTCGGGGCGGCCGCCCGCCCGATCACCGGCGGCCGTGTCCATTCCGTTACCGAGAAATCCAGAGCCCACCATTCCTGCGGTGAACGTGTCAATGAGAGTGGACGTTGTGGCGCATTTGTCCCACTGTGGAGGGACGGGGCAGGGTGAGAATGTGAGCAGGAGCACGTTGGGAGACTTTGTGCGTCTGGCATCGCGCCCGCTGGGTAGGGCTGCGAGATAACCCGCACGACCCGCACCCGCACGCCCGCGTGATCCGCGCACCGTGCTCGACGAGGAGGCCAACTGTGGCTGCACCGGCGTACGTTCCTTCCCCCGCCCTGTCCAAACCCGAGGCGGAGCCGACCGCCGACGACCTCCACCTCTGCGTCTTCAGCGCGGAGGGTCCCTGCACCGAACTCCCCCTGACCAGCGAACCCCCGCTGCCCGACGCGGAGCCCCTCACCAGCGAACCGCCGCTCGCCGAAGCCGCCCCCCTGACCAGCGAGTCCGACGCCTTCATGGACTCCTCCGACGCCTCCGGACTCGACTCCTTCCCGGCCCAGTACCGCCCGGAGCCGTAAGTGACCGCGCCACGGCCGGCTGAGCCCCCTTCCGAGGACCTGTCCCGGCTCGCCGCCCTGCACGGCGTCGCCACCTCCTACAGCCCCTCCCCGGACCGCACGGTCGCGGCCACGGCCACCGCCGTCACCCTCGCGCTGGCCGCCCTCGGCGTGGACGCGGCGACCCCGGAGGCCGTCCGCGCCGCCCTCACCGCCCGCGAAGGCGAACTCGGCGAACGGCTGCTGCCCCCCACCGTGGTCGGCTGGGGCACCGCCACCCCGCGGGCCCTCGCCGCGCTCCCCGGGGACACCCGGCTGCTCGTCCGCACCGAACAGGGCGAGACCCGCGCCTCCGCCGAGCGCCTCCCGCCCGGCGTGCACGAGCTGACCGCCACCACGCCCGACGGCCGCACCGCCCGCGCCCACCTGATCGTCGCCCCACCCGGGCTTCCCCGGCCGCCCGGGCGCGCCCACGGCCTCCTGGTCCAGCTCTACTCCCTGCTGTCCCGCCGCTCCTGGGGCATGGGCGACCTCGCCGACCTCGGCGAACTCGCCGGCTGGGCCGGACGCACCCTCGGCGTCGGATTCATCCAGGTCAACCCCCTGCACGCGGCCGTCCCCGGCCCGCCGACCGACCCCTCCCCCTACCGCCCCTCCTCACGCCGCTTCCCCGACCCGGTCCACCTCCGCGTCGAGGACGTCCCCGAGTTCGCGTACACCGACGACCCGGACCGCCTACGCGCCCTGCTCGAGCGGGCCGGGCGACTGCGCGAGGCCGTGCTGGACAAGGGCGCGCTGATCGACCGGGACGCGGTCTGGGAGGCCAAGCGGGAGGCCCTGGAACTCGTGCACGCGGTCCCGCTCGCCCCCGGCCGCCGCGCCGCCTACGCCGACTTCCTCGCCGCGCAGGGCCGGGCTCTGGAGGACCACGCCACCTACAACGCCCTCGCCGAGGTCCACGGCCCGGACTGGCACCGCTGGCCCGCCCCCCTGCGCGACCCCCGCTCGGCCGGCACCGCCCGCGCCCGGCGCGACCTCGCCGACCGCGTCGACTTCCACTCCCGCCTCGTCTGGCTCACCGACGCCCAGCTCACCGCTGCCCAGCGCGCGGCGCGCGAGGCGGGCATGCCGGTCGGGATCGTCCACGACCTCGCCGTCGGCGTCCACCCCGGCGGCGCCGACGCCTGGGCGCAGCAGGAGTACTTCGCGGCCGGCATGTCCGTCGGAGCGCCCCCGGACGCCTTCAACGCGCGCGGCCAGGACTGGGGCCTGCCGCCCTGGCGGCCCGACCGCCTCGCCGACTCCGGCTACGCGCCCTTCCGCGCCCTGCTCCGGGCCCTGTTCCGGTACGCGGGCGCCCTGCGCATCGACCACGTCATGGGCCTGTTCCGGCTCTGGTGGGTCCCCGAGGGCCACCCGCCCACGGAGGGCACCTATGTCCGCTACGACGCCGAGGCGATGCTCGCCGTGCTCGTCCTGGAGGCCTCCCGCGCCGGGGCGGTCGTGATCGGCGAGGACCTCGGGACCGTCGAACCGGGGGTGCGCGAGGCGCTGCGTGAACGCGGCGTGTACGGCACGTCGGTGCTGTGGTTCGAGCGGGACTGGGACGGCGACGGCCGCCCGCTGCCGCCGGACGGCTGGCGCGCCGACTGCCTGGCCACGGCGACCACGCACGACCTGCCGTCCACGGCCGCCCGGCTCAGCGGCGAGCACGTGGAGCTGCGGGACCGCCTGGGGCTGCTGACCCGGCCCCTGGAGGAGGAGCGGGCGGAGGCGGCGGCGGACGTGGGGGAGTGGCGGGAGCTGCTGCGGCGGCTGGACCTGCTGCGGAGGGACGCCTCGGAGGGTGCCTCGGAGGACGTGTCGGATGCCGCCTCGGAGGAGGCGGAGATCCAGGCGGTGCACCGGTACCTGCTGCGGACACCGGCGCGGATGATCGGCGTGTGGCTGCCGGACGGCGTCGGGGACCGACGGCCGCAGAACCTGCCCGGCACCTGGGACCAGTATCCGAACTGGCGCCTTCCGATCGCGGACGCCGACGGACGGCCGGTGACGCTGGAGGAGCTGGCGGGGTCGGCGCGGCTGCGGGCGCTGATGGACGTGCTCGGACAGTCCGACCAGTGACGCCATGCCCCGCCGCCGCGGGCAGGCGGGAGCGGGAGTGGAAGCGGGAGCGGGGAGCACCCTCTTACGACACCCCGGCCGCGCGGCACTGAACCCCGTTCGATAGTTTGGGAGCGTGGACAAGAAGAACGCCCTGCGCGCCGGCGCCCTGGCAGCCGGTACGACGCTGATGATGCTGCTCATGTCGTCCCCCGCGCTCGCGCTCACCCGCGACGACGGCGACGACCCCGGTCCGGGCCTGAGCGTCATCGAGACGCTGGGCCTCTACGTCTTCCTTCCGATCGGACTGTTCCTGGGCATCGCCGCGCTGGTGATGATCGGCGACAAGTCGCACAAGAAGAAGGACGTCACCAGCTCCAACATCAGCACCAAGGCCGAGGCCAAGGCCTGATCCAGGGCCGCTTCACCGGCCCCGCGCACTTCCCCGAGGGCGCCGCCCCGTTCGTGCGTACGCGCATCCGCCGTACGTGACGAGGGCGGCGCCCTCGGTGTTTCCCACGGGGCGCCGCCGCGGCGGGCGGCACGGGGCCGCGCTCACTGCGGGAACGGTGCCGTCAGATAGCGCTGGACGGTGGGAGCCAGCCAGGCCGCCGCCTCCTGGATGTCCAGTGCCACGGCCGGCGGGAACCGCAGGACGTAACGGGTGAGGGCGAACCCGAGCAGCTGTGAGGAGACCAGCGCGGCGCGCGCCGGAACCTGCTCGGGGTCGGGGCAGAACCGCTGGGCGAGGGGGAGGACCTGCTCCCGGAAGATGCCCTGCATACGCTCGGCCCCGGCCTGGTTGGTCGTGCCCACCCGCAGCAGGGCCGTGAGCACCTCGCTCTCCTCCCACATGGCGAGGAAGTGCGTCACCAGGGCCCGGCCCACCTCGTCCCGGGGCAGTGCCGCCGGGTCCGGCAGCCGCAGGTCGATCGTGACGGCGGCCGCGAACAGGCCCTCCTTGTTGCCGTAGTAGCGCATCACCATCGACGGGTCGATGTGCGCGTCCTTGGCGATGGCGCGGATGGTGGCGCGCTCGTAGCCGTCCGCGGCGAAGCGCTCGCGAGCGGCTTCGAGGATGGCCGTGCGGGTGGCTTCGGAGCGGCGCTGGGGCGGTGCGGGGGTCTTGCCGGCTGTCATGCCAACAACTGTAGGTCAACAACCGTAGGTCAACAGCTGTAGGTCAACGGCTGTAGGTCAACGTTTGTAGGTCAACGTTTGTATGCCAACAATCGTGGGCCGACGGAGGTGGGCCGCGGGTCGCATGCCAACATGCGTAGGCCAACAAATGTTGACCCCGCCGCGCCAGCGGCCTACTGTTGTCAACAAGCGTTGGCCACCAAACGTTGGCCACCAAGCGTTGGCAAACGAACGTTGGCACCCAGGAGGCCCCCATGAGCGGCACCGGAACCACACCCACCCCCGACCGGACCCCCGTCCCCGCGCGCCCGGTGATCGTCGTCGGCTCCGGCCCCACGGGGCTGCTCCTCGCCGGTGACCTCGCCGCCGCCAACGTCCCCGTCACCGTCGTCGAGAGGCGCCCCCACGGCATCAGCAACCTCTCCCGCGCCTTCGGTGTGCACGCCCGCACCCTGGAGCAGCTCGACGCCCGCGGCCTCGCCGAGCCCCTGCTCGCCACCGGCAGCACCATCACCGAACTGCGCCTCTTCCGCCGCCTCTCCCTCGACCTGGGCACCCTCCCCTCCCGCTTCCCGTACCTGCTCATCACCCCGCAGTACGAGGTCGAACGGCTGCTGGAGGAGAGGGCGCGCGAGCTCGGCGTGGAGTTCCTCTTCGAGCACGAGGTCGTGGGGCTGCGCCAGGACGCCGAGGGTGTCGACCTCGACGTCCGCGTCCCGGACGGCACCGTCGTCACCCGCCGCGCGGCCTACGTCGTCGGCACGGACGGCCACCGCAGCGCCGTGCGCCGGGCGGTCGGTCTGCCCTTCCCCGGCGTCTCCGTCATCAAGTCCCTCTTCCTGGCGGACGTCCGGCTCGCCGAGCGCCCGCCGGGCGTGCTCACCGTCAATGGAGCGGGAGACTCCTTCGCGATGATCGCGTCCTTCGGCGACGGCTGGTACCGGGTCATGGGCTGGAACCGCCGGCACGAGGTCCCCGACGACGCGCCGCTCGAGCTCGACGAGGTCAAGGAGGTCGCACGGCGCGCCCTGGGAACCGACTACGGCATGCACGACGCCCGCTGGCTCTCCCGCTTCCACAGCGACGAACGGCAGGCACCCGAGTACCGCGTCGGAAGGGTCTTCCTCGCCGGTGACGCCGCGCACGTCCACTCGCCCGCCGGCGGCCAGGGCATGAACACCGGCCTGCAGGACGCGGCCAACCTCGGCTGGAAGCTCGCCGCCGCCGTCCAGGGCAGGGCGCCCGAAGGTCTCCTGGACACCTACCAGGCCGAACGCCACCCGGTCGGCAAGGCCGTGCTGCGCAGCAGCGGCGGGCTGGTCCGGCTGGCGCGGGCGACGAACCCCGCCCTGCGTGCCGTGCGTGCCCTGGTCACCGTGGTCCTCAACGCCGTGCGGCCCGCCAGGGCCAAGGCGCTGGCCCAGATCTCCGGCATCGGCTACGCCTACCCGGCCCCGCGCGGCGCCCACCGCCTCACCGGCACCCGGGTCCCCGACGTGGCGCTGCGGAGCGGCCGGCTGTACGAGGCGCTGCGCGGCGGCCGCTTCGTCCTGATCACGCCCGAGCCGTACGACGTCGAGGGCGCCCGCAAGGGATGGCTGACCGCGGAGCGCTGGGCCTCGGAGAGCCGCCGTACGACCATGCTGGTGCGCCCCGACGGGTACGTGGCGTGGGCCGCCGAATCCGCCGGGCCTGCCGAGATCGAGAGCGCGCTGGCCGCCCACTCCGGGTGAGGCGGCCGGGCGGTCACCGTTCCGTCGCGATGAGCAACTCCCGAAGCAAGCCGGCCAGTTGGCCGGCTTGCTGCTCGTCGAGGGCGGACAGCGCCTCCGTCTGCTCGGCGAGGCCCGCGCCGACGGCCTCGTCGATCAGGCGCAGCCCCTCCTCGGTGAGCGTGACCTGGAGCCCGCGCCGGTCGTGCGGATCGGGGGAGCGGCGCAGCAGGCCGGCCCGCTCCAGCTTGTCGAGGCGGCCCGTCATCCCGCCGGTGGTGAGCATCAGTGTCCCCGAGAGCTGCCGGGGGGAGAGGGTGTAGGGCTCCCCGGACCGGCGCAGCGTGGCCAGGACGTCGAACTCCCCGCGCGAGATCCCGTACCGGGCGTACGCCTTCTCCATCCGGTCGCCCATGGCGCGCGCGAGCCGGTAGATGCGCCCGAAGACCTCCATGCCGGCCGTGTCGAGATCGGGCCGCACCTGCGCCCACTGCTCGATGATCGCGTCGACGGCGTCCGTGGGGCGCTGCCCGGGAGGTGTGCTCATGGCGGCAGTATCCGCCGCACCTGGCTCGCCCGCAAGAAAGTGGATCGACAGAAAGCTGCTCCATGGCAAGTTACTTAGCGCTAAGCTACTTGCCATTGACCTACAGGGGTCCTCCTGCAGCGACCGTCCGACCGGAAGAGGCGCGCCCGTCATGTCCGCGAACCGAGCCACCCTCATCGCCCTCACCGCCCTCGCCCCCGTCTCGTGGGGCACCACCTATGCCGTGACCACGGAGTTCCTCCCGCCGGACCGCCCGCTCTTCACCGGCCTGATGCGTGCCCTGCCCGCCGGACTGGTCCTCCTCGCACTGGCCCGGGTGCTGCCGCGCGGTGCCTGGTGGTGGAAGGCGACGGTGCTCGGCGCGCTCAACATCGGCGCCTTCTTCCCGCTGCTGTTCCTCTCCGCGTACCGGCTGCCCGGTGGCATGGCGGCGGTCGTCGGCTCGGTCGGCCCGCTGCTCGTGGTCGCCCTCTCGGCCCTGCTGCTGGGGCAGCGGCCGACGGTCCGGAACGTCCTCACCG
Source organism: Streptomyces malachitofuscus (assembly GCF_055571035.1). NCBI lineage: Bacteria > Bacillati > Actinomycetota > Actinomycetes > Kitasatosporales > Streptomycetaceae > Streptomyces > Streptomyces malachitofuscus. The sequence goes on from NZ_JBVIGA010000001.1 coordinate 21,567, forward strand.
GCGTCGTGGCCGCGTTCGGCGTCAGCCTGGTCGTCCTGAAGGCGGCCGGTGCCCTGGACGTCCTGGGCGTCCTCGCGGCCCTCACCGCCACCGCGTCGATGTCTGCCGGCACGGTGCTCACCAAGCGGTGGGGCCGCCCGGAGGGCGTGGGGCCACTCGCCCTCACCGGCTGGCAGCTCACCGCGGGCGGTCTGCTCATCGCGCCGGTCGCCTTCCTGGCCGAGGGCGCCCCGCCCGCCCTGGACGCCCCGGCGGCCGGGGGTTACGCCTATCTCGCCCTGGCGAACACGGCGATCGCGTACTGGCTCTGGTTCCGGGGTATCGGCCGTCTCACCGCCACCCAGGTCACGTTCCTCGGCCCGCTCTCCCCGCTCACGGCGGCGGTGGTCGGCTGGGCGGCCCTCGGCGAGTCGCTGACGCCGCTGCAGCTGACGGGCATGGCGCTGGCGTTCGGTGCGACGGTGGCGGGCCAGATCACCACGCGGCCCGGCGCGGCGTCCGCGGCGCCCGAGCCCTCCCGACCCGTGCTCGCGTCCGTGGAGCCGCCGAAGGCCCGGTGCTGAGGCGGGCGCAACGTTTGAGCCATGCGGGGAGAAAGTGGCGCGTTCAATCATTGCTGCCCCGTGTGACGGCGCGCAGCCTGGAAGCCGTACTCGCGGGAGCGCTCCCACGCACACCGGTGGCCGCACCACCGGCCGCACCACCGAGCCCGCAGCGCCGCGCCACCCCTGCACCCCGAGCACCGGAGCGCACCCTCGCCGCACCACCGCCGTGCAAGCGTCCCCGTCTCTGGAGCCGACATGCCAAGACGCCGATGGACCGGGCCTCTCCTCCTGGCCCTCCTGCTGACCGTGCTGGCCCCCCTGCCCGCAGCCGTGGCGGACACCGCGCCGGCGGACCCCGCGCCGGCCGCGACCACGCCGACCGGGGCCACGTCGGCCGTACCGCTGCCCTCCCTCAGCGCCACCACCACCCAGGTCGCCTCCGGCCTGAGGCGCCCCACCGCGATCGCCGCCCCCGACGACGGCACGGACCGCCTGTTCATCACGGAGAAGTCCGGAACCGTCCGCGTCTACCACCCGGACACCGGCCTGGCCCCGAGCCCCCTCCTCGACATCACCTCGGCCGTGGACGAGTCCGGCAACGAGCGCGGCCTGCTCGGCATCGCCCTCCCGCCCGACTTCGCCGACACCCAGACCCTGTACCTGGCGTACACGGCCCCGCCCGACGGCGCGGTCACCCTCGCCCGCTACCGGCTCGACGACTCCCGCCTGGAGGTCCTGCTCTCCCAGGAGCACGCCGAGTACAGCAACCACAACGGTGGCCAGCTCGCGTTCGGCCCCGACGGCAACCTGTACTGGAGCATCGGCGACGGCGGCGGCTCCGGCGACCCCTTCCGCTCCGGGCAACGCCTGGACACCCTGCTGGGCAAGATCATGCGCATCGACGTGAGCCGCGGCTGCGACCCGCTCCCGTACTGCGTCCCCGCCGACAACCCGTTCGTGGACACGCCCGGCGCCCGCGGGGAGATCTGGCTGTACGGGCTGCGCAACCCGTGGCGTTTCTCCTTCGACGCCGCAGACGGCTCGATGTGGATCGGCGACGTGGGCCAGGGCCGCTGGGAGGAGATCGACCACCTCGCCCCCGGTGAGGGCGGGTTGAATCTCGGCTGGTCCTGCTACGAGGGCCTGGAGAAGTTCGCGAACGGCGACTGCGTGCCCGGTGAGGAGCACACGGAGCCCGTCTTCACGTACTCCCCCTACACCGGCGGCTGTTCGGTCATCGGCGGCCATGTGTACCGGGGCCGGGAGTACGCCGACCTGGTCGGCGGTACGTACATCGCCACCGACTACTGCTCCTCGACCGTGTGGGCGCTGCGCCCCGACGGCGACGGCGGCTACGAGCAGGCCGAGATCGGGGAGATGCCCACCCAGGTGACGTCGGTGGGCACGACCGCGGACGGCGAGTTCTACGTGGTCAACGACCTCCCCGGCGGCCTGCACAAGGTGTCGTTCTCACAGGAGGAACCCGCCTGCCGGGTGGACCGTACGGTCACCGCCTGGGGCACCGGCATGACGGTCGACCTCACCGTCACCAACACCGGCGACACCCCGGTGAACGGCTGGGAGCTCCAGTTCCCGCTCGCCCTCGGCCAGACGGTCGTCTCCGACTGGAACACGACGCTGACGCAGGGCAGCAACACGATCACGGCGGTCAACGCCCCGCACAACGCCACGATCGCCCCCGGCGCGAGCGTCACCCTCGGCTATCTGACCGAGCACACCGGCGACGCGTCGCCGCCGGCGCGCTTCATGCTCAACGGGGACGCCTGCGCGGTGGGCCGCTGAGGAGCCCCGTCGCTCGCGGGCGTCGGGCAGGTTGGCCAACCTGTGCCAGTACCGCGGAAGTTGTAGAAGACGCACCGACTACCGCACAGGTTTGCGGGGAGTTTCCACCCGACGTGTGACGCCGTGCCGGAGCCCTGACCGTACCTTCTGCTCCCAGGGGGTCCGGACCATGCGCAACCGAGTGCGCCGCACGTCGGTTCGCACGAGGCCGGTGGTTCCGGGCGGGCCCTACGACCTGAGGGCAAGCCCTCTTGCAGCGACCAAAGGGAGGCCGCACGATGATCGAGCCGGTCGGTCCGGACGAGAACGAGAACGGCAGAACGACGCGACGCACGTTCTTCCTCGGGGCCGGAGCGGTGGCTGCCGCCGCCGTACTGCCGCTGGGCGCCGCTGGAACGGCCCGCGCCGAGGAGACGACACGGGACATGCTGGCGCCGTCCGACCCGGACGCGATCATTCCCGAGGTCTCGGACTACTGGTTCGCCCAGGGCGTCTCCCGGGAACCGCTGAACGGCTGGGTGCAGTGCACGGGAGGTGAGCAGTAATGGCCACATCCCGACTCATCCGCCGGTCGCAGTGGGGCGCACGGGCCCCCAAGGCGGTGTCCCACGACTTCACCCCGTGGCGCGGTGGCGTGGCCATCCATCACACCGGTGGACAGCCCAATCTCATCGGCAGTCACAGCAGCTGCTACTCCGCCGTCCGCGGCATCCAAAACCACCACATGGGCGGCGAGTACGACGACATCGCCTACGGGTACGTCGCCTGCAAGCACGGTTACCTCTTCGAGGGGCGCGGCGTCGGGGTGCGAACCGGCGCGAACGGATCGGCGAGCGGCAACAGCAACTACTACGCCATTCTCGGCCTGGTCGGTGGCCGGGTGCTGGCCGGCGCCCCTGACCCTTACGACCCCATCACCCACGAAATGCTGGACGCCATCCGGTTCGGCATCAGTCTGGTGCGCAGCACCGGCAACGCGGGCGGGGAGATCCTCGGCCACCGCAATCTCTACGCGACGGCATGCCCCGGCAAGCTGTACACCTACGTCACCAACGGTTCTCTGGAACCCGGCACGCCGACGACATGGCCGCCCACACAGCCCGATCACGACCAGGACGACACCGGCACCGCGCCGGACTACCTCGGTGCGCTCCTGCACTACCCGCCCCTCATGCAGCACCCGAGTGCCGCCGTCTGGCAACGCCGCATGCTGCAACGCGGGTGGTCGATCACGGTGGACGGGGTCTACGGTCCTCAGTCCCGCCGCGTCTGCATCGCCTTCCAGCAGGAGAAGGGGCTGGCGGTCGATGGTGTCGTGGGTCCGCAGACCTGGTACGCGACGTGGAACGCGCCGGTCACGGGCGGTGGGGGTGACACGAGTGTCGACTATCTGGGCAACGCGCCGGACTGGCCCGGAGCCCTGTTCACCTACCCGCCCTACACCACGCACTCGTCCGTCAGGACATGGCAGCAGCGCATGCGGGACCGCGGCTGGACGATAGACGTCGACGGCGTGTACGGCGCGGGGTCGCGGAAGGTCTGTGTCGCCTTCCAGCAGGAGAAGGGGCTGGTCGCGGACGGCATCGTGGGGCCGACGACCTGGCAGGCGGCCTGGACGATTCCGGTGACCTGACGGCTTCGCGGCGGGTGCTTGCAAATGCCGTAGCGGATCACCGCCCCGCCTGCGAGCATCCGGCTCATGCCGACTTTCGAAGCACCCGACAAGACCCGCCTCGCCTACCACCGGAAGGGCTCCGGGGGCGGGCAACCGCTCGTCTGCGTTCCCGGCGGTCCGATGATGCCCTCCGCCTACCTCGGCGACCTCGGCGGGCTGGCCGTCCGGCAGGAGCTGGTGCTGCTGGACCTGCGCGGCACAGGGGACTCGGACCGGCCCGCCGACCTCACGGGCCTCCGGGTGGACCGGCAGGCGGAGGACATCGAGGCGCTCCGGTCCGCCCTGGGCCTGGAGCGGATGGACCTCCTCGGCCACTCGGCCGCCGGTGACCTCGTGCTGGCCTACGCCGCCCGGTACCCGGAGCGGGTGCGCTCCCTCGTCCTGGTCTGCGCGCGTGCGCGCACCGCCGGAATCGACTTCCCCGTCGAACGGCGCCGCGAGGCGCTGGAGTTGCGCCGGGACGAGCCCTGGTACGACGAGGTCCGGCCGGCCTTCGAACGGGCGGTGTCCGGGAAGGCGGACGACGCGGACTTCGACCTGCTCGACCGCCTGTCCTACGGCCGCTGGGACGCGGCCGCGCAGACACACGCCGCCGCATGCGCCAAGGCGTTCGACGAGGAAGCGGCGGCCGCCTATCTGGCCCCGGGCGCCTTCGACGGCGAGGACGCCGCCCGCACGGCTCTGGCCGCCCTCGACGCTCCCGTCCTCGTCCTCTCCGGGGCCCTGGACGGCTCTCCCCGCCCGGACTCGGCGGCGAAGGTGGCGGGTCTCTTCCCACGCGGCGAGCACGTCGTACAGCAAGGCGCCGCACACAACCCATGGGTGGACGACCCCGACGACTTCGTCCGCACGGTAACCGGGTTCCTGAGTCGTTCCGCTTTTGATTGAAGCGTGAAGCGCCGTTTCGATCGGACCTGCGATGAGTGGTGTCTGAAAACGTCTGTTGGTTCCTGATGTTCCTTTGAATCATGACTATGTACTGCTTACGGTCTCCCCTTGTGCCGACTTTCTCAGTGCGGCGCAGACCAAAAAAGGGGGAAGACCAGAGTGAACCGAGTCAAGGCCAATGCGGCTGTCGTCGCGGCCACAGTCATGCTCGGCAGCTTCGCCGTACCGGCAGCCGCTACGACCAACGGCGAAGCCGGGACCGCCGCACCCAACCCGGCCTACAAGATCCTCAAGCACCTCGACTACTCCGGTCCGGGGAAGGCTTCTCTGCGGGTCGGCTACTACAAGCGCGCGGAGGACAAGGGCTTCGGCTGGAACAAGGTCAAGAAGAAGCACAACATCACGAAGTACGCTGCGGTCGAGTACATCGCGAAGTCACCGAACCGCGATCGCGTCGGGAATACGACGACGTATCACATGACGGGTTATGCGGGTAAGTACAAATGCACCAACGGAAGGTGCCGCCTCGTCAAGCAGTACAAGATGATCCTCTCGGTCAACGAGAAGGTGCAGCGTGACGGCCATGACAAGGGCGTCATCACAATGTATTGCAAGGGCGTCGTGCGATGCCCGAACTGGGTCAGTACGGCCCTGGCGAAGGAGAACCGACGCTCGTCAGCAGCCGAGGATGGCATCGTCACGGAAGAAGGGAACGGTGTCGTCATAGCGGAGGAGGACGCTCCTGACAACAGCGAGACTCCCCCGGGTGAGGTGGTGGAAGAGGGCGATGTAGAGGACGGGAACACACCTCTGGACGATAGTGTCCCCGAGGAAGCGGGCGATATTTCGGACGGAAGCGAGATGTACGTGAGCTCCTATGCACCCCTGTCGGCCACCGCGATGCTGCACACCGCACGAGCGCTGCCGGCGGCCACCGGCAGCGAAAAACTGGCCGCCGGCCACAGTCCGCTCAAGCAGACGATTCCAGCAGCCGTCACTGAGGACCGGTACCGCTACGTCGGGCCCTACTCCGGACTGCGGTAAGGCGTGGACAGCGAATTCCTCACCCATGCGTCGGAAGTCGCCTTCGACCTCGGATGTGACCGCTTCCGTGTCACCGGACTCACAGTCCAGTCACGGCAGATCACCTTCTGCGAGATCGACGGGGCGTCGGAGCCACCCGTGTATGCGGAGGGCGAGCCGCCCGAGACCGGGCGTGAGGGGCGCCGTACATATGACTGGCAGCCCGCTGCCGGTGCGCCGTCCTGGATGAACATGGCGTGGCTGTTGGAGGATCTGGCTGCCTGGGTCGGGCAGATGGCCGAGGACCGCATCACCGTGATCGGCCTCGAAGCACCGGAGGCGGACTGGTGCGACGTGCTGGTTCTTGACGGAGACAGCCGCTACCGGGTTCGGATCGCGCTGGCGAACCGACGCGATCCGCTGGACTTCCCCGGGATTTACCTGCGGGACATGTTCGCCGAGGGCCGTTACCGCACCTACCTCGTGCCCGGTCTCGTACAGGGCCTGCCGTTGGTCGACCTGCGCGACGTTCTCTGAACGAGCCGACGCCGGAGTGGTCGAAGGCAGGGGCGCCCGGCGTGGTGCCGGGTGCCCCTGCTTTGCGCGTGCGGGGCTACGCTCCCGCGTCCGCCGTCTGGGCGCGCAGGGCGCGTTCCACGCCCGCGCGGGACTCCGAGACGCGAGCGGCGGTCAGACGACGATCACCCGCCGCCCCCGTGTGTGCCCCGCCTGGCTGTCGGCGTGGGCGAACGCGGCCTCGGCGAGGGTGTAGGACTTCGTGACCGGGATGTGCAGCCTGCCCTCTCCGAGGAGGCGGACGGTCTCCTCTAGGGCGTCCGGCACGCTGCCGGCCACGTTGGAGAAGCGGGCGCCGAGATCCGGTGCGGTCAGGTCCGCTATGGAGATCACCTTCGCCGGGTCCCCGGTGAGCTCGGCGAGTTCCCGGATCACGCCCGCGCCCGCCAGGTCGAGGGCCGCGTCCACCTCGGTGAACGCCCCTACCCGCTCGGCCCAGCCCTCGTCGTACGTCGTGGCGTGCGCCCCCAGGCTGCGCAGGTACTCCTGGTTCGCCGCCCCGGCCGTGCCGATCACCGTGATGCGGCGCTCGCGGGCGATCTGCAGCACCGCCGACCCGACCCCTCCCGACGCGCCGCTGACCAGCAGGGTCTGTCCGGGGCGGACACCGGACTCGCGGAGGATGCGCAGCGCGGTCTCCATAACCGAGGGATAGCCGGCCGCCTCCTCGAACGAGAGCCCCGCGGGCATGTGGGCCCAGGCGTGCAGTACGGCGAACTCGGCGTAGGTGTCGACGCCTTCGCCGAACACGCGGTCGCCGATATGGACCCCTTCGACGCCCTCGCCGACCTCGTCCACCACTCCGGCCGCGTCCAGTCCGACACCGGACGGCAGCCCGGCCGGAAGGGCCGGCCGCATCTGGCCCTCGCGGATTCTCCAGTCGACGGGGTTCACCCCCGCCGCCCGTACGGCGACACGTATCCGGCCGGGGCCCGCGTGGGGCTCCTCAGCGTCGATGAGGCGGAGGACGTCGGGGCCGCCGAACTCGGCGAAGCTCACTTTCTTCATGCTGCGACCCTAACGCTAACCGTTAGTTTAAAAAAACGGTTATGGTTTTGCATCTGGTAGCGTCAGATCATGCCCGAGCAGCCGTCCGGACGCCGAGAACGCAAGAAGGCCGCCACCCGCCAGAAGATCGCCGACACTGCCCTGCGGCTCTTCCTGGAGCGCGGGTACGACGCGGTCGGTATCCGTGACGTCGCCGCCGAGGCCGACGTCGCCGTCACCACCGTCTTCGCCCACTTCGCCTCCAAAGAGGCCCTGGTGTTCGAACGGGACGCGGACTTCGAGCAGCGCCTCGCCCGCGCGGTTACCGACCGGGCGCCCGGCGAGTCCCTCGTCGCCGCGCTGCGCCGCGAGATCCATGCCCTGGTGCGGCACTGCCTGGCGGACGACGCCGCTCCCGCCTGGCACATGATCGACACCTCGCCCGCCCTGCGGGAGTACGAGGGGGCGATGCGGTTGCGGCACGCGGAGGCATTGGCGACGGCCCTCGCCGACGAACCCGGCCCGCCGCGCAGCGACACGGTCCGCCGGGCGATCGCCAGGTTCGTGGTGGACGCCTTCGCGCTGGCCCGCGAGGCGGACGACCCGCAGGCCGCCGTGGACGACATCTTCCGCATGATCGAAGCGGCATGGGAGGCCGCCGACACCGGCGTCCGGGTTCCTCTGTCAGGCTGAGCGGCGCAAACCAGGGTCCACTGTCGCGCGTCTGCTCCACGCGACAGGTGTGCACGTCACGGTCCGCACGTCGACCGGGTGTCCCTTCCCAGGATGTCGCGGCGATGCGCAGCTGGAGGAGGCGGGGCACCCGAGCTCGCGGGGGCCACGGGGCGAGTGCCGGACCGAGGACCGAGGAGGTCACCGCGGCCGCGTGCCGGCCGTGGCGTTCACGCGGGACGCTTGCTTGCGCGAGCGCGGAGCAGGTCTACCAGCTCGTGACACCTATCAGGACGCGAGACCCATCCCCGCGGGTGCGGGGAGCAGACGGACGTCATCGGCTGCACGGGCCGGAGCACGGGGCCATCCCCGCGGGTGCGGGGAGCAGTCGCCCGGGGAACGGGTCCCGTCCGTCGTCGCGGGACAATCCCCGCGGGTGTGGGGAGCAGACCATGGCCGGGATCACCGGGATGGGCACGACGGGATCATCCCCGCGGGTGCGGGAGCAGGATTGTCGGAGTGCCGCCGACCGAGCCCGTCTGGGACCATCCCCGCGGGTGCGGGGAGCAGCGGCAGCAGGGCGACTCCGATTTCCCGGACCCGGGACCATCCCCGTCATGGGGCAGCTGGCCGCGAACACACTGCTCCCCGCACCCGCGGGGATGGTCCCGCCGAGCACCAGATCCGCATGGTGCGGGCGACCTGCTCCCCGCACCCGCGGGGATGGTCCCCCCACCGCGCCCCGCAAGGGCCGCGCCGCCCACTGCCCCCGCACCCGCGGGGAATTTTGCTCCGGCCGAAAGACCGGCCTCACTCCTGATCACACATCTGTTGCCCGAGCGCCCGGCGTTTGTCCGTGCGGTGGCGGAGATGACCGAGCTCCGGGCAGTGCTGCCCAAACCGAAGTCCGCCCATCCCGAGGCGATGCGGGCGGTCGAGAGCCGCGGGTACGTATGCGACAAGCTGTCGCGCGACTTGTTCGCCGACCCCGAGCGCGCATTACGGTACGTCGAGTCGAGGGCGGCCGGACGGAGTGTCGTCCTGCTCGATGTGGGCGGCTACTTCGCGCCCTCGCTCCACGCCTTGTGCGAAGACTTCTCGGGGAGCATCGTCGGCGTGGTCGAGGACACCGAGAACGGCCACCGCCGATACGCCGACATCGACAAGTTGCCCTGCCCGGTCGTCTCGGTGGCCCGCTCACCACTGAAAGAACCGGAAGACTTCCTGGTCGGACAGTCCGTCGTGTTCTCGACCGAGGCGCTCATGCGCAGCCGTGGCGACATCCTGCACGGCCGCGCCGCCCTCGTCATCGGCTTCGGCAAGCTGGGGTCGAGTATCGCGCGTCTGCTGCACGCGAAAGGTGTGCGTGTCACGGTCCACGACATCGACCCGGTACGGCGTACGCAGGCTCTTTCCCAGGGCTTCGCGGTGGTGCGCGAGCTGGAGGCGGGGCTGGAGGACGCGGGGCTGGTCCTGTGTGCCAGTGGTGCGCTCTCGCTGCGGAACGAGGCTTTCGGCCGTCTGCGCAACGGTGCGTACGTCGCCACCGTTACCAGCAGCGAGGACGAACTCGAACTCGCGGGGGTGAACGACGTGTACGAGCGGGCCCATGTGGGACCGAACGTCACCCGGTATCTGACGACTGGGCACTACTTCTACCTGCTCAACGGCGGCAACGCCGTCAACTTCATCCACGGAGCGAGCGTCGGACCGTTCATCTTCCTCGTACAGGCCGAAATTCTCGCTGCCTCATCAGCCCTCGCACGTGGCGGGCTGGACCCGGGCATGCACGAGGTCGGTTCGGCCGAGCGGGCCGCCATCGCCGGAATCTGGCTCGACTACTTCAACAGGTGAGGAGACTCCATGCCCATCACCGCCGATCACATTCGTGCGACGCTCGACGCGTATCTCACTGCGCACCCGGACGAGAGGGAGCAGTTGAGCGCACTGTCCGAGCTTCTGGACCGTGACGCAGACCTCAGCAGTCGCCAGGAGTTCCGTGGCCATGTGACTGCCGGAGCGGTCCTCGGCAATACGGCTGGGCGTGTGCTTCACCTTCATCACCGCGCCCTGAACCGCTGGCTTCTGCCGGGTGGTCATGTCGAGACCGACGACAGCAGTCTCCTTGCTGCCGCGCAGCGGGAGTTGGCTGAGGAGACCGGTATCCCGCTGTCGGCGGTCACTCCGGTGGGGCGACGTCCGGTGCACATCGATGCCCACCGCATCCCGGCCAACCCCGCCAAGGGTGAGCCGGAGCACCGGCACTTCGACTTCCGTTTCCTCTTCCGCACGTCGGCCGACGTCGTCGAGTTGCAGACCGAGGAGGTCACCGCCGCCGCGTGGCGGGACGTGGCGTCCATGCGGGACGCTTGCCTGCGCGAGCGCGTGTGGGACGCGCTGCGTTGACCGGGCTGCGCATGGCAGAGGGCGCCCGGTGTCGCGGCACCGGGCGCCCTCCTGTGCGTACCGGCTAGGAAGCCGCCGCCGCGTCCGCCGTCTGGGCGCGCAGGGCGCGTTCCACGCCCGCGCGGGATTCCGAGACCAGGCGGCGCAGGGCCGCGTTGGGCTCGGCGGCGGTCAGCCAGGCGTCCGTCTTGTCGAGGGTTTCGCCGGAGACCTGGATGCCGGGGTAGAGGCCCACCGCGATCTGCTGGGCCATCTCGTGCGAGCGCGAGGCCCAGACGTCCGCCAGGACCTCGAAGTACCGGTCCGTGTACGGCGCCAGCAGTTCCCGCTGGTCGGTCTGGACGAAACCGGCGATGACCGCCTCCTGGACGGCGTTCGGCAGCTTGTCGGACTCCACGACCGACGCCCACGCCTCCGCCTTGGCCTCCTCGGTGGGGCGGGCCGCGCGCGCGGTGGCGGCGTGACGTTCGCCCGCCGCCGTCTTGTCCCGCTCGTACTCGCCCTGGATCTCCGCCTCGTCGAACCGGCCCACCGCCGCCAGCCGCTGCACGAACGTCCAGCGCAGCTCGGTGTCCACGGCCAGACCCTCGACGGTCTGCGTACCGGCCAGCAGCGCCTCCAGCAGGTCCAGCTGCTCCGGGGTGCGGGCGGTCGCCGCGAAGGCGCGCGCCCACGCCAGCTGGTGGTCACTGGCCGGCTCGGCGGACCGCAGGTGGGCCAGCGTGGCGTCGGTCCAGCGGGCCAGCAGGGTCTCGCGGGCGGCGGGGTCGGCGTACAGGTCGAGGGCCAGCTTCACCTGGCGGTGCAGCGACTGCACGACACCGATGTCGGACTCCTTGCCGATGCCCGACAGCACGAGCGACAGGTAGTCGCGCGCGGCGAGTTCCGCGTCCCGGGTCATGTCCCAGGCGGAGGCCCAGCACAGCGCACGCGGGAGCGACGACGCGAAGTCGCCCAGGTGCTCGGTCACGAAGGCCAGGGACTGCTCGTCCAGGCGGACCTTGGCGTAGGACAGGTCGTCGTCGTTGAGGAGCACGATCGCCGGGCGGCGCTTGCCGGCCAGCTGCGGTACGGCGGTCAGCTCGCCGTCGACGTCCAGTTCGACGCGCTCGCCGCGCACCAGCTTGCCGCTCGCCTCGTCGAGGTCGTACAGGCCGATCGCGATGCGGTGCGGGCGCAGGGTCGGCTCGCCCTTCGCCCCGGCCGGGAGCGCGGGGGCCTCCTGGCGGACGGCGAAGGAGGTGATGACGCCATTGCCGTCCGTCTCGATCTCCGGGCGCAGGACGTTGATGCCGGCCGTCTCCAGCCACTGCTTCGACCACGCCTTCAGATCGCGGCCGGAGGTCTCCTCCAGGGCGCCCAGCAGGTCGGACAGGCGCGTGTTGCCGTACGCGTGGCGCTTGAAGTACGCCTGCACGCCCCGGAAGAACTCGTCCTCGCCGACGTACGCGACGAGCTGCTTCAGCACCGACGCGCCCTTGGCGTACGTGATGCCGTCGAAGTTGACGAGCACGTCGTCCAGGTCGCGGATGTCGGCCATGATCGGGTGCGTGGACGGCAGCTGGTCCTGGCGGTAGGCCCAGGTCTTCATCTGGTTGGCGAACGTGGTCCAGGAGTGCGGCCACTTCGAGCCGGGCGCGTCGGCCTGGCAGGCGGCCTCCGCGAAGGTGGCGAACGACTCGTTCAGCCACAGGTCGTTCCACCACTCCATGGTGACCAGGTCGCCGAACCACATGTGGGCCAGCTCGTGCAGGATCGTCGCGGCCCGCACCTCGTACGCGGCGTCCGTCACCTTCGAACGGAACACGTACTGGTCGCGGATCGTCACCGCGCCCGCGTTCTCCATCGCGCCCGCGTTGAACTCCGGCACGAACAGCTGGTCGTACTTCTCGAACGGGTACGTGTAGTCGAACTTCTCCTGGAACCACGCGAAGCCCTGCCGGGTGACGTCGAAGATCGCGTCGGCGTCGAGGTACTCGGCGAGCGAGGGCCGGCAGTAGATGCCGAGCGGCACGGACTGGCCGTCCTTCTCGTACACACTGTGCACGGAGTGGTACGGGCCCACGATCAGCGCCGTGACGTACGACGAGATGCGCGGCGTCGGCTCGAAGACCCAGACGTTGTCCCGCGGCTCCGGCGTGGGCGAGTTGGAGATGACCGTCCAGCCCTCCGGCGCCTTCACGGTGAACTGGAACGTCGCCTTCAGATCGGGCTGCTCGAAGCTCGCGAAGACCCGGCGGGCGTCCGGCACCTCGAACTGGGTGTACAGGTACGCCTGGTCGTCGACGGGGTCGACGAAGCGGTGCAGGCCCTCACCCGTGTTGGTGTACGCGCAGTCGGCCTCCACACGGAGGACGTTGCGGCCCTTCAGCAGGCCCGGCAGGGCGATACGGGAGTCCGCGAAGACCTCGGCGGGGTCGAGGGCGTCACCGTTGAGGGTCACCTCGTGCACGGCCGGGGCGACCAGGTCGATGAAGGACTCGGCGCCGTCGCCGTCCTCGGCGACGTCGAAGCGCACCGTGGTCACGGACCGGTAGGTCCCGCCCTCCTGCGCGCCGGAGAGATCGAGATCGATCTCGTACGAGTCAACGGTCAGCAGCTTCGCCCGCTGCTGCGCCTCTTCGCGAGTCAGGTTTGTGCCAGGCACGCGGTCATCTCCTCGTTATGTGTGGGTTGCGCCATCCTTCCACGCGGAATCCGGCTGAGGCGATGACCGAGCCGGATCATGGGGATACCCCTGTGTCGGTCCTGCGCCGGCGGTCTCACCGCGGCGTCCGAATACCGCCAGCGGCGTGCGCCGGCGCGGACGAGCCTGGAGGACATGACGATCCAGACACCCCTCGCGCCCCGCGCGCGTGCCGTCCCCGCGTCGGTCGTGCGGGAACTGCTGGCCCGGGACGACGCGGGCCGCCCGGCCGTCCCGTTCACCGACGACGAGGGCGGTGCCCCGCTCCGCTGCTGCCTGCGCCGCAGCCGCCCCGGCGAACGGCTCGCGCTCGTGTCGTACGCGCCCCTGCGCCGCTGGGCGGCGGAGACGGGCGCGGAGCCGGGCGCTTACGACGAGCAGGGGCCCGTCTTCATCCATGCGGAGGAGTGCGCGGGTCCGACGGGCGGGGACCTCCCGTTCACCCACGCCCACCGCACCCTGCGCCGCTACTCCGCCGACGGCCGCATCCTGGGCGGGCGCCTGGTGGAGGCACCGGAGGACTTCGCACCGGCCCTGGGCGAGGCGTTCGCCGACCCCGCGGTGGCGCTGGTGCACGTACGGGCCGTCGAGCACGGCTGCTTCCTGTACGAAGTCCGGCGGGGCTGACGTGCCGCAGCCCGGACGGACAAGAGGCGGGCGCCCCTCCTGGGGCGCCCGCCTCTCACGTCGTCGGCGTCAGCCGCGCAGCTCCTGCGCCACCAGCTCCGCGATCTGCACCGCGTTCAGCGCCGCGCCCTTGCGGAGGTTGTCGTTCGAGACGAACAGCGCCAGACCGTTGTCCACCGTCTCGTCGCAGCGGATGCGGCCGACGTACGACGGGTCCTGGCCGGCCGCCTGGAGCGGCGTGGGGATGTCGGTGAGGACGACACCGGGGGCGTCCGCGAGCAGCTCGGTCGCGCGCTCGACGCTGATCGGGCGGGCGAAACGGGCGTTGATCTGCAGCGAGTGGCCGGAGAAGACCGGGACGCGCACACAGGTGCCGGAGACCTTGAGCGCGGGGATCTCGAGGATCTTGCGGGACTCGTTGCGCAGCTTCTGCTCCTCGTCGGTCTCGTATAGACCGTCGTCGACGAGGTTGCCGGCGAGGGGCAGCACGTTGAAGGCGATGGGGCGCTTGTAGACACCGGGCTCGGGGAAGTCGACCGCCGCACCGTCGTGGGTCAGCTTGTCGGCCTCGTCGACCACCTTCTGGGTCTGGCCGTGCAGCTCCGCGACGCCCGCGAGACCGGAGCCGGACACCGCCTGGTAGGTGGCGACGACCAGGGCCTCCAGGCCCGCCTCCGCGTGCAGCGGACGCAGCACCGGCATCGCGGCCATCGTGGTGCAGTTCGGGTTGGCGATGATGCCCTTGGGGCGGTTCGCGATGGCGTGCGGGTTGACCTCGGAGACGACGAGGGGGACCTCGGGGTCCTTGCGCCAGGCGGAGGAGTTGTCGATCACCACGGCGCCCTGCCCGGCGACCTTCTCGGCCAGCGCCTTCGAGGTCGCGCCGCCCGCGGAGAACAGCACGATGTCCAGGCCGGTGTAGTCGGCGGTGGACGCGTCCTCCACCGTCACGCCGTCCAGCTCGGTGCCGGCCGAACGGGCCGAGGCGAACAGGCGCAGCTCCGTGACCGGGAAGTTCCGCTCCTTGAGGATCCTGCGCATGACCGTACCCACCTGACCGGTGGCTCCGACGATTCCGACCCTCACGGCGACTCCCTACTGCGTCCTGATACGTACCTGATGTGCCTGGCCGAGGCTCTTCCATGATGCGGCCGACCACGGCCCGCCTGTCCAATTCTTTGCCGCTTTGCCCGCCCACTGGGACGACGGGGCGGTGCGCGCAGGTTGCGGACCTTCGGCCGTCACCCCGCTGAGCTGCAGGAATTCAGCCCATGGGGGGCGTGGACCGCAAGGTCCCCTGCCCGGTCCGCCCTCGCCCACACGGAGATGTGACGTACGCCTCGGCGGTATCCGGAAAAGTCGCGCGAACGTTCCGGGCGGGAGCGGCGTCGTAGGAGAAACAGCGTGAGGGGGGTGGCCAGTGCTGCGCGGAAGGGCCCGGCGCGGCCGGGGGTCGTACGTCGTCGACGACGACCCGCTGGACGCGGCGCAGGAACGCCGGGTGCGGGCGGTGCTCGCACTGGGCGGGGTGCCGCAGGCGGACCTGCCGGACGGGGTGCAGCAGGTCCGTCTGCGGCTGCTGGAGCGTGCCGCGAGCGGCCGGGAGGCGCCGCGGGACGTCTCGGCGTGGGCGGCGGTCGTCGCCTCCAACCTCGCCATGGACTGGCACCGGGCCAAACGCCGCCAGGAGCGGCTCGGGGAGCGGCTGGCCGCGCTGCGGCCGGCGGAGGCGCCCTCCGGCGAGGAGACCAGCCTGCTCTCCCTGGCCGTCGCCCGCGGCCTGGACCAGCTGCCCGACGCGCAGCGGCAGGTCGTGGTGCTGCGGTTCTACGCCGACCTGCCGGTGCGTTCCATAGCCGATCAGCTCGGCGTTCCGGAGGGCACGGTCAAGAGCAGGCTGCACACGGCGGTGCGTGCGCTGCGCGCCCGCCTGCACGATGACGAGGTGGTGTGACATGACCGCCCACGACGAGGCCGAGTACGACGGCATGGACGCTCTGATGGCCGCCCTCCTCGACGAGCCGCTGCCGGAGGAGGCCCGGCGGGACCCGGCGTTCCTGGCCGGGCACGCGGCGGCCGTCGCCGATCTCGCGGTCCTCCGCGAACAGCTGACGGCCATCGGTGACGCCCTCGCCGGCCCGGGGGAGGCCGCTCCCTCGGGGCGACACACGGCCGCTCACCCCGGGAAGCGGCCGGCCACCGACCCCGGACCGGCCCGCACCACGGGGCCACACCCACCAGCCTCCCCGGAACCCGGGAACCCGACGACGCCCCCCGTCCCGCTGAGCTCCCCGCCTGCCCGCCCCGGGACGGGACAGGAGCCCGGGGCGATCCCCCAGCCCGTCGTCGACCGGAGACCCGTCACTCCACCGCACCCCCGGGGCGGGCCGGAGACGGGCGGTGCGCCGGGGGTCGGTGAGGGGCTGGAACCTGTCGTGGGGGAGGGCGCCGGGACGTCGCCGGGCCTCCGGGGCGGGCCGGAGACGGGGGATGTGGCGGGGGTCGGTGGTCCGGAGGCCGGTGACGGGCTCGAGCCCCGTGTGGGGGAGGGCGCCGGGACGTCGCCCGGTCCCCGGGTGGGGCCGGCGACCGGCGGCGTGCCGGGGAACCGGCGCCGGGTGGGTGGCCATGGCTCCCGTGGGCCGTACCGGGGGCGGCGTCGGGTCGGGAAGGCCGTCCTCGGGGGGCTGGTCGCCGCTGCCGCCGCCGGGTTCGTTCTCGGCATGGGCTGGCTCGTGTCGCAGGGCGCGGTCGGCGGCGCGGACGACTCGGCGGGGAGCAAGGCCGCCGCCGACGCCAAGGACGGGGGCGGTGTCGCCTTCGGCGGCCCCCGCTACCTCGCGTGCGCGCGTCTCGTCGCCGAGGGGTCGGTGGCGGCGGTGGAGCAGGTGCCGGGGGCGCCCGCCGGCACGGAGCGCGTCACCGTGCGGGTGAGCCGGTACTACAAGGGCGAAGGGGAGGAGGTCACGTTCCTCCAGGACGTCGTCGAGGCGACCCCGCTGAGCCCGGGCGACCGCGTACTGGTCGGCATGCCCCTCGACGGCGACCGCCCCGACGCGGTGATCGTCGGCGAGGCGGAGATCGCCCGGGAGCGGGCCCGGATCCTCGCCTCGCTCCCCGCCTCGCGCTCCCTGACCTGCGGCTGAGGGGGACGGCCGAGGGACGGCGAAGGGGCGGGCGCCCGTACGGACGCCCGCCCCTGACGTGCCGGCCGGCCCGTTACGGAACGACCTTCTCGATCGCCACGTTGCCGACGCCCGCGACCGTGCCGCGCGCGTTCACCAGCTGCACGCGCCCGAAGAACGCCCGTCCCTCGGGAGCCGCCGCCGCGACGGTGACCTCGCCGGAGACGGTGGCCGAGTCGCCCGTGCCGAGCTTCACCGCGGCGGAGCCGTCGACGCCGACGGAACCGAGCGAGGCGGCGAAGAACACGTCCAGGTAGTCGTAGTCCGTGGAACCGGCCGGGACCGAGTAGCCCACGACCTCGACGGTGTACTCACCGGCCGCCGGGGAGGCGATGGACACCGACTCCTCCGAGTCGCCGTCCGCGGACTGGGCGACCTGGTTGCCGTCCTTGTCGTAGACCGTCAGGTCCAGGTCGGCGGAGGCGTCCGAGACGTTGCCGATGGTCACGTCGAGGGACGCGGCACCCTCGGGCACCTCGACCTTCGTCGTGTGCGTCTCACCCGTCGCGATCGCCGGGCGGTCGGTCTTGGACGAGCCGAGCGGCCCGCCGACCAGCTTGCCCTCCAGCGCGGCGAGCTCGTTCGTCACCTTCCACGAGACGGCGGCCGGCGTGCCGACCTTCGCCTCGGGCACGGTCACGGTCTCCGGGTCGAAGGCCGCGCCGAGCACGGCGACGTCCAGCTTGTACGGGTTGTCGAGCAGCGGCGACGTGCGGCGCGACTCGACCTCGATCTCCCAGACGCCCGGCTGCGGGTCCGTGTACGAACGCACGTCGGGGCGGCAGGTGTTGGCCGGGTTGTCGTAGTTCGGGTAGCAGTTGATCGTCGACGTCGGGTCGGCCGGGACGCCGTAGGGGTGAATGGCGATGAACCGGGTCTGGCTCTTGTCCTTCAGCCCGCTCATCGCGATCTCCAGCGTCCTCGCGCCCTCGGGCACGGTGACGAAGTAGGAGGTCGTGCTGTTGCGCTGTGCCGTGCCCGAGGCGGAGAACGTGTGCTCCAGAGGCGCGGAGACCACCACGGTGGTGAGGATCTGCCGGTCGACACCCTCGGTGCGCGGGTCGTCGACCTCCAGGATCGCGCTCTTGATGCCGGCCGAGCCGGGCGCGGCCTGCACCTTGACGGTCACCGGCTTGTTCAGCGGCAGCCGGATGTCGTCGTCGCCGAGGATCCGGAAGGTGCGGCCCTCGTTGTTCTCGATGTCGAGCTCGTGGCGGATCGCGCGGTCCGGTCCGGACGTACGGGTGATTGTGACGTCGTACGTCTTCTTCTTGCCCGCCTTCAGGCCGCCTTCGCGGTCGTAGAGGCCGGTGCCGAAGCCCGGGGTCTTCAGGAACTGGTCGATCGCGGTGTCGACCGGCGCCTTCACCGTGTACTGGTGCGCGGTGGCGTCGTCACGGATGGCGTCCCAGGCGTCCTCGATGTCGATGAGGCCGGCGCCCTCCTCGTAGGCCTGCACACCGCGGATGTGCTCGGCGGTGGAGGTGAGGGCGGTGCGCAGCTTCGCCGGGGTGAGGTCGATGCGCTTCTGCTTCGCGGCGGACAGCAGCAGCGCGGAGGCTCCGGCGGCCTGCGGGGAGGCCATCGAGGTGCCCTGGAGCATGCCGTAGCCGGCCGGCAGGTCGTAGCCGGCCTCGGCGACCGGGGCGCCCGGCAGCCAGGTCTGGATGGTGTTGATCGCCGCTCCGGGCGCGACCAGCGTCGGCGTGAAGCCGCCGTCCTCACGCGGGCCGCGCGAGGAGAAGGGCATCATGTCGTACTTGGTGCGCACCTGGGAGCCGTAGTTGGCGGCCCAGGTCTCGCGGGAGACGGACGCGCCGACGGAGATGACCTTGTCGGCGAGGCTGGGGTCGCCGATGGTGTTGGCGCCGGGGCCGGAGTTGCCCGCGGAGATCACCAGCTGGACGCCGTAGGTGTCGATCAGGCGGTTGTAGAGCTCCACGCGGGCGTTGTTGCCGTCGTTGAGCGCCGGCAGACCGCCGATGGACATGTTGACGATGTCGACGCCACGCTTGGTGACGAGGTCGATCATGCCCTCGGTGAGCGCGACGTTGGTGCAGCCGCCGGACCAGGTGCAGGCGCGGGAGGAGACCAGCTTCGCGCCGGGGGCGGCGCCGTCCATCCGCCCGCCGAACAGGCCGTTGGCGGCGGTGATGCCGGCGACGTGCGAGCCGTGCGACCCCTCGATGACACCGATGTTGACGAAGTCGGCCTTCTTGCCGACCCAGTCACCGCCGTAGGGGTCCATCGGGACGTCCTTGCGGATCTCCACGACGAACGGCTGGCGCTCGGCGACGTCGGTCTTCGGGTCGTCGGTGCCGAAGTACCCGATCTGGAAGCCGTCCTTGTACGGCTTCATCGGGGTGTCGTCGCCGAAGTCCTGGTTGTTGTTCAGGTCGACGCGCACCGTGCCGGCGGCGGCGTCGTAGAGCACGCCCCAGGAGTCGGTGGTGTCGCCGTCGCGGTTGGCGTCACCGGCCGCGTCGCCGCCGGTGGTGTACGACTCCAGGAAGGTGCTGACCTGGTAGGAACCCTCCGGTGCCGTCCAGGTCGTGCCGGCGTAGGTGAAGGTCGGTCCGGAGACGGAGGAGACCATCGGACGCCAGGTCCGGTCGTTGTCGACGATCGGGTCGGTCGCCGTCACCCAGTCGACGATCTTGCGCTCGCCCGTGGTGGTCTTCTGCAGCGCCGGGTGGCCGAGGTCCACGCCGGAGTCGAGGATGCCGATGGTGACGCCGCGGCCGTCCGCCTTCGGGTTGTCCTCGACGAACTCGACGGCGCCGGTCTCGAAGGACGGGTTGTACGGGTTCTTCGCGGGGGTCCGCCGGTCGGGACCGCTGTAGGTCCGGCCGCGGTGTCCGCGGTCCTTGCCCGTGGCGCGCTCGGTGGTGTCCGCGGCGGGCGTCGGGTCGTCCAGCGGGATCTCGTCGCGCAGGTCGACACCGTGCACGGAGGAGAGCTTGGTGGCGGCGGCGATCGCCGCGTCGGCCTTGCCGGTGGGGACGGTGGCGCGGACGTAGCCGAGCTTGTCGTCGGTCCGGCCGACCGAGCCGCCCTTGACGGCGTCCAGCTGCTCGGCGACCTGCTCGGTCTTCCCGGGCGCGGTGGCGATCATCATCGTGACGTGCTTGGCGCCGTCGGCCTTGGCCTCGGCGAGCAGGTCCGCGTCGTCCGCACCGAGCTTGTCGTCGGCGGACTTGACGTCGGCGTCGGCCGGCGCGGCGGGCGGCGTGTCGGCGGCGAGGGCCACCGGTACCGGCCCGGCCGCGGCGAGCGCGGCGACGAGGCCGGCGGCCACGGCTATGCGGGCGGCGCGTCTCGTGCCCGATATGGGGTCGCGCTGGGGGGTGTGGGTCATCGGCATCCCTTGTAAGTAAAGGAACGATCAGGAGCGACCGGAGCCGATCGACCCTGGCCGCGACGGTCCGGAACATGAGCCCGGACGATCGTCGAGCCTTACGCAAGGGGCAGATGTTTGGGGAGGGTTGGCCGAAAGGAAATGGATGTGTGGGGAAAACCCCCGGTGTGCTTATGGGGAGATGGAGCCCGAAGCCGACAAGTCGCCCATGCGCACGTAGGGTCAGGCGTCCTTGGTGCGCGCGTAGTGCCGGGATGCTTTCGCCCGGTTGCCGCACGACGCCATGGAGCACCAGCGGCGGGTGCCGTTGCGCGAGGTGTCGAAGAAGTGCAGCGTGCACGCCTCGTGGGCGCAGGCGCGGATCCGGTCGGGCGCGGTGTTCAGCAGCCGGAGGTAGTCGCGGGCGGCGAGCCAGGCCGGGCCCCAGGAGGCGTCGTCGAACTCGGGCCGCTCGCCCGGCCCGTCCGCGGTGAGCGTGGCCCGGATCCGTCCGTGCGCGAGCACGGCGTCCACGGCCTCGGCTCCCTGGCCGGACGCGTCCTCCTCCACCGCCGCCAGCAGGGCGTCCCGCGCCCGAAGGGTGTGCCGCAGGGTCGCCGCGTCGGCGGGGAACCGGCCGCCCAGTCCGTTGGCGTCGAGCCACACCGCGAGCCCGTCGGTGCCCGCGAGCAGGTCCTGCGTGCCGGCACCCCGGACCCACCGCGTGTTGAGCAGGTCGAGTGCGAGCGGCTCGCCGGTGAGCGGCCGCGGGTCGGTGCGCTCCGGGTCGGACATGGGGGCTCCCTTCCGAGCTAACCTCTCAAGGGTACGTGACCGGTTGCCCGAGCCCTGCGGAGAGTCCTGCCGGACCTCCCGCCTCCGGGATAACGTCCCTTGATGCGACAGAAGTTGAGGGTGGCGGCCTACGCCGTGGTGGTGCGCGACGGACAGTTCCTGCTCGCCCGGTCCCCGGGCCCCGGCGGCGTCCCCGAGTGGGTGCTGCCGGGCGGGGGCATGGAGCACGGCGAGGACCCCTATGACACCGTGCGCCGGGAGGTCGAGGAGGAGACCGGCTACCTGATCGAGGTCACCGGACTGCTCGGCGTGGACTCCACCCGTCACACCTTTCCCGGCCGCCTCGGCCGCGCCGTCGACCAGCACGGCGTACGGCTGGTCTACGAGGGCCGCGTCATCGGGGGCGAGCTGTGCAACGAAGTCGGCGGTTCCACGGAACTCGCCGCCTGGCAGCCCCTCGACGCCGTCCCGGGCCTGGTCCGGGTCGGCCTGGTCGACATCGCCCTGCGGTTGTGGCGCGAACGTCCGGCCGCGGGTCGGGTGGAGCCCGTCGAGGGATAGCCACGAGCGCGGCGGACCGGTTCGGGGGAGAGCGACGGCTCGCGGGGGAGGAAAGCCGCAGGTGGACCCTACGCCGCCGCGGGGCCGCCCCTGCCCTCCGGACAGCGGGGAAGTGCGTGCCGGGGGCCGCGATCCCCGGCAAGGTCCGCACGGCACCCCCTAGCGCGGCAGGGCCACGACGTACGCCGCCGGGTCGCGGTCGGCCGAGGCCATCAGGGCCGTGCGGACCACCGCCGCCTGCTGCTCCATCGCGTCCCGGAGCTTGCGCGGGGTGAGGTGCACGACCGTGATGCCCAGGCGTTCCAGGTGCTCGCGCTTGCGGGTGCAGTCCGCCCACTCGGCGTCGTCCTCGGGGCGCCGGCCCGGGCGGGGCGCACGGGTGTCCAGCTCGACCGCCACCGCCTGGTCGGGCCAGTACGCGTCCACACCGCCCAGATGAGGGCCGCCCGGGAGGCGCAGGTCGACGTTCCAGCACGGGTCCGGCAGGCCGTGATCGCGGACCATGCGGTACAGCCGTGCCTCCGCGAGCGTCCGGCCCTCGGCCAGCAGCGAGTCCACCGCGTCCACCACGTGCGGCCGGTTCAGCAGCTTCGCGCCGGTCAGCTCCCGCACCACCGCCGCCGGCTCGCAGTGGCCGCCCCGCACCGCCTCCGTCAGCAGCCGTCGCACGGTGCCCGCGTCCTCCAGACCCGCCACCGCGTCGGCCAGGGCGCGCGGGACCGGCGCCACCGGCAGGCCCGTGACCTGCTCCGGGACGGGCAGGGCGGCCGTGCGGACGACGCGGGCGCAGCCCGTCGAGCGCAGCCGGCGCAACCGTGGGACCAGGACGTCGAAGGCAGCCAGGGACGGCAGCGGGGGAGCGGAGGAGAAGCCGTGCAGGGTCAGCGCGGCCAGCCCGCTGATCATCACCTCGCCGTAGGGGGACGCGGGCGACGCATCCGCGCCGGGCTGGACGGGGACGCTCGCGGTCCGCTCCCGCGCCGCGTACAGCAGCACCGCGTGCAGGCGCTCCTCACTGGTCGGCGGGCCGGGGTGGAGCAGCACGACGCCCGGCAGGAGCTGCTGCCAGGGCCCCCCGGGGCGGCACTGCTCACCGGCCTCCGCGGCCGAGACGCCGTGGGCGCGGAGCTGTGCGTGGGTCAGCACACGCCGTCCGGTGCCGGTGGAGAGGTGGTGCAGGGGGCGGGGGGAGAGCGGGGTGTTGTGGTTCATGCCCGGCAATTTCCCGTCTCCGGGCGGTCCCTGAACCCCTGTTACAGGCTCGTCGACAAATGAGGACAAGCGTGGGCTAAAGGACGCCTGTTCGGATACCGAAAACCCCTGGTCCGTTCGTGTCCGGGCCAGGGGTCACGGCTGTTGTTGACTGGATTCCGTAACGATGACGGAACGCCCCATCATGGGCCAAAGCTACGCGTCCGCAGAGGCGCGCGGCTCCGGCGTACGCACCTCAGCCGCCGGCGGCGGCCCGGTCGCACTCCTGGCCGCGCAGCGCACGGGCCAGGTCGTCCCTGGTCTCAAGGACCAGGCGGCGCAGTGCCGGGGCGGCGTCCTCGTGGGCCGTGAGCCACGCGTCCGTCGCGTCCAGCGTCTCCTGCGAGTCCTGGAAGGAGGGGAACAGGCCCCGCACCACGTGCATGCCGATCTGGATCGACCGCTCCGTCCACACCCGCTCGATCGCCGCGAAGTACTTCTCCGTGTACGGGGCGGTCAACTCCCGCTGGGACGGCTGGGCGAAGCCCGCGATCGTCGCCTCCACCAGCGCGTTGGACAGCGTGTCGGACTCCACCACCTGCGCCCAGCACTGGGCCTTGACCGCCGCCGACGGACGGGCGGCCAGACAGCGCACGTGGTGCCGCTTGCCGGACGCGGTGTCGTCCCGGGCCAGCTCCTCGTCCAGCCGCTTCTCGTCCGCCACCCCGTGTGCGGCCAGCGGCTCCAGGAACGCCCAGCGCAGCTCCTGGTCCACCTCCAGTCCCTCGACCGTCGAGGTGCCGTCCAGCAGCGAGGTCAGCAGCTCGAAGTCGGCCGGCGCGTCGGCCGTGTGGGCGAAGAACCGCGCCCAGGCCAGCTGGTGTTCGCTCCCGGCCTCCGCGGCGTACAGCTGGGAGACCGCGCCCTCGGCGAGCCGTCGGCCGGCCTGCTCCCGCAGCTCGGGCGCGGTGTAGTGCACCGCCGCCGACTCGGCCCACGCGTGCAGCATCTGCAGCACGCCGATGTCGGACTCCCGGTCGGCGAACCTCAGCACCAGGTCGATGAACTCCCGGGCGGGAAGCAGCGCGTCCCGCGTCATGTTCCACAGCGCCGACCAGCACAGGGCGCGGGCGAGCGGGTCGGTCAGCGCGCCCAGCTGCTCCCGCAGCGTCACCAGCGACGTCTCGTCGAAGCGGGTCTTGCAGTACGTCAGGTCGTCGTCGTTGACCAGCACCAGCTCCGGCGCTTCCGCGCCCGCCAGCTCCGCCACGACCGTGCGCGGGCCCTCGACGTCCGTCTCGGCCTGCGCGTACCGCTCGAGGGTGCCGGACCCCGTGCGCCGGTAGAGGCCCACCGCCACCCGGTGCGGGCGCAGTTCGGGATGCGACTCGGCCGCCTCCTGCACGACCGCGAGCTCGTCGATCCGGCCGTCGGCGGCCAGCAGCACCTGCGGGGTCAGCGAGTTGACGCCCGCCGTCTGCAGCCAGGACCGGGCCCACGCGCCCATGTCCCGCCCGCTGGTCTCCTCCAGGACCGACAGCAGGTCACCGAGGCGTGTGTTGCCGTACGCGTGCCGCTTGAAGTAGCGCCGGGCGCCCTCCAGGAACGCGTCCTGACCGACGTACGCCACCAGCTGCTTGAGCACCGAGGCGCCCTTGGCGTACGTAATGCCGTCGAAGTTGAGCTTGGCGTCCTGGAGGTCGCGGATGTCCGCGGTGATCGGGTGCGTGGAGGGCAGCTGGTCCGCCCGGTAGGCCCACGCCTTGCGGCGGTTGGCGAAGGTGATCCAGCCGTCGGTGAAGCGGGTCGCGCCGACCAGCGAGAACGCGCCCATGAAGTCGGCGAAGGACTCCTTGAGCCACAGGTCGTCCCACCACTCCATGGTGACCAGGTCGCCGAACCACATGTGCGCCATCTCGTGCAGGACGACGTTCGCCCGGCCCTCGTACGACGCCCGCGTGACCTTGCCCCGGAAAATGAACTCCTCGCGGAAGGTGACCATCCCCGGGTTCTCCATCGCGCCCAGGTTGTACTCGGGCACGAACGCCTGGTCGTACTTCCCGAACGGGTACGGGTAGTCGAAGTGGTCGTGGAAGAAGTCCAGGCCCTGCTTGGTCACGAGGAACACGTCGTCGGCGTCGAAGTGCGGCGCGAGACCCTTGCGGCACATCGCGCCGAGCGGGATCCGCAGACGCGTGCCGTCCTCGAACTCCCGCTCGTAGGTGTCCGTCACATAGTGGTACGGGCCCGCGACCACACAGGTGATGTACGTCGAGATCGGCTTGGTCTCGGCGAACCGCCACACACCGTCGGTGAGCTCACCGGCGCCGTTGCTCCACACGGTCCAGCCCTCGGGCGCCCGCACCTCGAACCGGTACGGGGCCTTGAGGTCGGGCTGCTCGAAGTTGGCGAAGACGCGCCGGGAGTCGGCCGGCTCGTACTGGGTGTAGAGGTACACCTCGCCGTCCTCGGGGTCGACGAAACGGTGCATGCCCTCGCCGGTGCGGGAGTAGGCGCACTGCGCGTCGACGACGAGTTCGTTCTCGGCGGCGAGGTCCTCCAGAAGGATCCGCGTGCCGTCGAAGACCTCCCCCGGATCGAGGTCCCGCCCGTTGAGGGAGACGGCCGTGACGCTCGGCGCGATCAGGTCGGCGAAGCTGCTCGCGCCCGGCTCGGCGCAGCGGAACCGCACGGTGGTCACGGAGCGGAACGTGCGCGGACCCTCCCCGCCGCTTTCGCCGACCGCGGACCGCAGGTCGAGGGACACCTCGTACCCGTCGACGGACAGCAGGGCTGCCCGCTCCCGGGCCTCGTCTCGGGCAAGATTCTCACCGGGCACGGGCGGACTCCTCATGCGTCGTCGACATGGATGAACAGCACCGATCCTGCCATGTGCCCCTGACGCGGGGCAGCCGGGAATGGCCGGGACGAGCTGCGGCGTTCTCCCTCGGAGATACCGTCTTCACGAGGAGTGACATGTCGGACAAGTCCCCCGCGACGCCCGTCGACTTCTGGTTCGACCCGTTGTGCCCCTGGGCCTGGATGACGTCCCGCTGGGTGCTGGAGGTGGAGAAGGCGCGCGACATCAAGGTCCGCTGGCACCTGATGAGTCTCGCGGTGCTCAACGAGGACAAGCTCGACGAGCTTCCCGCCGAGTACCGCGAGATGCTCGAGGTCAAGGCCTGGGGTCCGGTGCGGGTGGTCATCGCGGCCCAGCAGGAGCACGGCCCCGAGGTGCTCGGCGACCTCTACACCGCGCTCGGCACCCGTATCCACAACCGGGGCGAGGGCACGGAGAAGGAGACGGTCGCCGCCGCCCTGAAGGACGTGGGTCTGCCCGACTCCCTCATGGAGCACTGGGACTCCACCCCCTATGAGCCGGAGCTGCGCGCCTCCCACAAGGAGGGCATCGAGAAGGTGGGCCAGGAGGTCGGCACCCCGGTCATCGCCGTCCCCGGCCCCGACGGCGAGGAGATCGCCTTCTTCGGCCCGGTCGTCACTCCCGCCCCCAAGGGCGAGGAGGCCGTCCGCCTGTGGGACGGCACCCTCGCGGTGGCCTCCGTCCCCGGCTTCTACGAGATCAAGCGCACGCGGACGAAGGGGCCCGACTTCAGCAACCTGTGACGGTCAGTCCGGCACGGGTACCTTGACCGGCTCGGCGAACGGCTTCTTGTTGAAGCCCGTGCGCAGATTGCGGCACTGCTTCCCGGTGTCGGGGTCGAGCACGTTCACACAGAGCCAGAACTCGCCGACCCCGGACCGTCCCAGCCGTTCCCTGAGCCAGTCCTGCTCCTTCTTGTCCAGTTGGCGGTGCTGCTGGTCCCCGTCGCAGGTCCAGCAGTATGCGGTCATCGTCCTCGGTGTCGCCATTGCGCAACGATGCCCCGGACCGCCGTACGCCGGAAGCCCTCGCGAGTCACGTCCTCGCGAGGGCTTCCCCTTTTCCGCCTGCCGGGTGAACGGTGAGAAGACGATCACGAGGCAGACGCCCTTATTGCAACAAGGTTGCAACTACACGCTAGCAGCGGGAAGGGTCGTCCGTGAGCCCGAGCACGCGAAACGGCCCCCGCGTGTCCACGCGGGGGCCGTCGGGCGGGGGCGTCAGCTCCGGGCGCGCGCCCGCTGCCAGGCGTATCCGACCGCCGCCAGGGCCAGCGTCATCCCGCCCGTCGAGTACAGCTGCACACGGGTGTCCGGCTCCCGTGCCATGAGGACGAAGACCGCCGCCATGCCGGCCAGCGCCACCCACGTCAGCCACGGGTACGCCCACATCCGCACCACCAGCTTCCCGGGCGCCTCGCGCTCGAGCCGGCGGCGCAGCCGCAGCTGGGAGACGGCGATGAAGATCCAGACGACCAGGATCACCGCCCCGATCATGTTCAGCAGCCAGGCGAAGACGTCGTCCGGCCGCCAGTAGCTCAGCAGTACGCACAGGAAGCCGAAGACCGAGGAGGCCAGCACGGCGATCCGCGGTACCCCGCCCGACACCCGGCCGAGCGCCTTCGGGCCCTGGCCGCGCTGGACCAGCGAGTAGCCGATGCGCGAGGCGCCGTAGATGTTGGCGTTCATCGCGGACAGCAGCGCGACCAGGACCACGACGTTCATCAGCTGACCGGCGCCGGGGATGCCGAGGGTGTCCAGGGCGGCGACGTAGGGGCCGTTCTCGACGACCGCCGGGGAGTCCCACGGGACGAGGGTGACGATGACGGCCATCGAGCCGATGTAGAACAGCGCGATCCGCCACATCGCCGTACGGACCGCGCTCGCCACGCCCTTGACCGGGTTCTCCGACTCGGCCGCGGCGATCGTCACCGTCTCCAGACCGCCGTACGCGAAGACGGAGGCGAGCAGTCCGATGACCAGGCCCTCGCCGCCGCCCGGGAGGAAGTCGGTGAGGTGGGAGGTGCCGGGGGAGTCCGTGCCCGGCAGCACGCCCGCGACGGCCAGGACGCCGAGCCCCAGGAACAGGGTGATCGCACCGACCTTCAGGGCCGCGAACCAGAACTCGAACTCGCCGAAGTTCTTCACCGCCGCGAGGTTCGTCCCGCAGAACACCACCATGAACAGCGCCACCCACGCCCACTCGGGCGTGCCCGGCAGCCAGCCGGTGACGATCTTCGCGGCGCCGATGCCCTCCAGGCCGACCGCCGTGCACAGCAGCACCCAGAACGACCAGCCCGCGGTGAAGCCCGCCCAGGGGCCGATGGCCCGCTCGGCGTGCGCGGAGAACGAACCCGAGGACGGATACGCGGCGGACATCTCGCCCAGCATCCGCATCACCAGCATCACCAGGAGGCCGGAGAGGGTGTAGGCGAGGACGATGGAGGGGCCGGCGGCGGCGATCCCCGCGCCGGAGCCGACGAACAGCCCGGCGCCGATCACCCCGCCGAGGGCGATCATCGACAGATGGCGCTGCTTCAGGCCGTGCGAGAGGGAGGCGCCGTCCGGCTTCGGGGGCGACTCGACGGTGGTGCTGGGCATGGGCGCTGTTCGTCCAATGCGGGAGATGACAAAAACGCCGCCCAGTCTGGGTGCCCTCCCCGCGGGCACGGGGAAGCCGCCCAGCATGTGGACGGCGGTCATACGGACGGTGACAGTCCGGTTACCTGGCGCCCGGGCATGCCCGGCCATGCCTTTGGTGGTTCCCTACAGTCGCCCTTCCGGTGCCAGGTGTCGGCGACGCCACCTCACCTCCGTGACCGGCGTCACCTCGCACCCCCGATGAGGGCCGTTGTTTGTCCGGAGCCCACCAAGTCCGTGTTCGAGCCTTTGTCGAGCGCTGACGGTGATCAGCGCGGGGCCGCCGGTATAGCGTCACGGTGTCCCCAACCGCCCTCATCCCGCGGAGACCTCATGAGCACCGCCACCGTCACGTCCGCCCGCTCCGGACAGGTCCTCGCCGACCTCGTCCCGGCCTCCCGCGTCCGGGACGCCGCGCTCGTGCTCGGCGGTGCCGCGCTCACCGGCCTCGCCGCCCAGATCGCGGTGCCCGTGCCCGGCTCCCCGGTGCCGGTGACCGGCCAGACCTTCGCGGCGCTCCTCGTCGGCACCACCCTCGGCGCCCGCCGCGGCTTCGCCTCCCTCGCGGTGTACGCGCTGGTGGGCATGGCCGGCGTCCCGTGGTTCGCGGAGGGCAGGTCGGGGATGTCGATGCCGTCCTTCGGCTACATCCTCGGCATGCTGCTGGCCGCCGTCGTCGTGGGCGCGCTCGCCCGCCGCGGTGCGGACCGCTCCGCCTGGCGGATGGCGGGCACCATGGTGCTCGGCTCCGCGATCATCTACGCCGTCGGCGTGCCCTACCTGGCCCTCGCCACCGGCATGTCCGCCTCCGCCGCGATCGCGGCCGGCCTCACCCCGTTCCTCATCGGTGACGCCCTGAAGGCGCTCCTGGCGATGGGCGTGCTGCCGACGGCCTGGAAGTTCGTCAACAAGCGCTGACCGCCGCACGGTCCACGCACAGAGGCCCGCCGGCCGACCGCCGGCGGGCCTCTGTGCGTGGTGCCGTCAGCCGCGCGCGTCCTCGCTCCGCCGCCGTGACCACCACAGCGCCGCCGCGCCGGCCGCGACCATCGAGGCACCGGCCGCCCCCAGCACCGCCGGCTGCTCGACGGGCCCGGTCTTCGGGAGCTCATCGGCACCGGGGCTGACGGGCTGGTTGTCGGTGCCGAGGAGCAGCGGGGTCGCCGGAGCGTCCGGGGAGGGGTTGGTGGTGCCGAACGGCACCGGCCCCTGCTGCCAGAACGTCTTGGTGCCGTCCGCGTTCTGCACGGGCAGACAGATCTTCCCGGCCTTGCCCAGGTCGTACGTCGCGTCCACCGCGTACGACGTCGACGCGCCCGCCGTGAGATTGCCGACGGGGCAGGAGAATCCGCTGTTCGCACCCTCCGGCAGATTGTTCTCGGCGAGGGGGGAGCAGCCCTTGACGTCCTTGACGGTGAGACCGTCGAATCCGACGACGAGCAGGCTGATCCTTCCGCTTTCCTTGGTTCCTCCGTTTTTCACCGTGGCGGTGATCTCCGTCCTTTTCGAACTGTTGTCGACCGAGATCTTCTCGGGCAGGAGTGTCGTCAGTTCGACACCCGTCGGCGCCTGGTCGACGGCCTTTCCCCCTTTGCTGCTCCCTGGCCCCTGATCGTCCGCTCCGGCCGTTCCCGAAAGGATCAGGACCGCCGAGAAGGATGCTATGACCAGTGATCCCGTGGTGATCGTCGTGCGGTGCGTGCGACGAGAACTCATGTTCGCCCCCCTTGCCTGCGCCTGAATTCGCAGTACTCGAAGAGGTACCACAAGATTTGTCCGCACTATGCTGGGACGGCCTGAAGTGTGACCATTGAGTTCCACGCGGCGCATCGCGGAGGGGGTGCAGCCCATTGCCGGGAAATGCGAACAACGGCGGTGTTCCAGGGATACTCGTGGCGGGGCGATATCGGCTGGTCCAGAGTATTGGTCAGGGAGGAATGGGGCGGGTGTGGCGGGCCGCCGACGAAATACTCGACCGGCAGGTCGCCGTCAAGGAAATGCGGATGGCCGGCCTGGACGCGGAGGACTCGGGCACGCGCCGCGAACGCAGCCTGCGCGAGGCGAGGGCGACCGCCCGGATCGACCATCCCAACGTCGTCCGGGTCTACGACGTGGTCGACGAGGGCGAACGCCTGTGGATCGTCATGGAGTTGGTGCACGGCCGCTCGCTGGAGCGGATCATCGCGGAGGACGGGCCGTTGGGGCCCCGCGGTGCGGCGGACATCGGCCTCGGGCTGCTGGAGGCACTGACGCAGGTCCACGCGCGGGGGGTGCTGCACCGGGACATCAAGCCCGGGAACGTGCTGGTCGAGGAGGGGCAGCGGCGCCGTATGGTCCTCACGGACTTCGGTATCGCCGCGATCCAGGATGCCAAGGCACTCACCATGGTGGGGATGCTGGTCGGATCCCCCGATTACATGGCCCCGGAACGCGTCTCCGGCCGGCCGCAGGGGCCGCCGTCCGACCTGTGGTCCCTGGGCGCCACGCTGTGCGCGGCCCTGGCCGGTCACTCCCCCTTCGCCCGCGCCACCACCCTGGCCACCCTGCACGCCGTCCTCTACGAGCCCCCCGAGATCCCGACGGCGGCGGGCCCGCTGCGCGAGATCCTCACCGCCCTCCTCGACAAGAACCCCGACGCCCGCCCCGGTCTCGAGACCCTGCGCTCCACCCTGACCCCCATCGCCCACCCGCCCCCGCCCCCCACGCTCCCGTCCCTCCCGGCGCCCCCGCCCCCCGCCGCAGGCACCCCCGGGGCGGGTGAGCCGGCCCCCGGGCCCGCAGGCGGACCTCCGGCTCCCGAGGCCGTGAACGAGAACCCCGGACCCGACGTCATCCCGCCCGACTCCGCTCCCGGCGCCGACCCCGGGCTCCCTGGCCCCGCAGTCGAACCCCCAGCTCCGGCCTCCGAGAACCGGACCTCCCGCCCGGACCACACACCGCACGGTCCCGGAGCCGGGGCCGCGGCGAACGCTTCCGAGGCGACCGACGAAGGCTCAAGTTCCGGACCCGCGGCCCGGGGCCCCGGCCCCGGAGACGGACCCGGGGGCGTGTCTGCGGGTCCCGGAGTGGAGGGCGGAGTGGGGGGACGGGGCCTCCGGCCCGGTGGGGGAGCGCATGGTCCGGAGCTTGGTGTCGGTCCGGAGCGCTCCGGGCTCGGGGGTGTGTCTGCGGGTCCCGAGGGTGCGGGCGGAGGTTCCGGAGTTGGGGGAGGGGGCCTTCGGCCCGGTGGGGGGCCGCATGGTCCGGAGTTTGGTGTGGGTCCGGATCGCTCCGGGCTCGGCGGCGTGTCTCCGGTTCCCGGGGCGGCGGGCGGAGCCGCGGGCCCGGGGGCCGCGGGCGGAGGGCCCGCCGTCGAACTGGCCCGGGCGGTCACCGAGCAGCGGCCGTCCTCGGTTCCCCGGCCCGCGGGCGGGACCGCCCCGGCCGCGTCGGACCGGCGCCGTGGCGGACGGCGGCGGGTCGTGGTGGCCGCCGTCGTCGGGACCGCCGCGGCCGCCCTGGCCGTCGTCCTGGTGACGAGGTCCGGGGAGGGAGGACACGGCGACCGGGCCGACACCCCGGCGAGCGCGTCGGCCGTCACCGGCGGCGGCTCACCCACCGTCGAGGGCACCTCCCGCCCCGCCACCCTCCCACCCGGCGCACGCCGCGAGGCGGGCGGGTTCGCCTGGGTACCGCCCGAGGGCTGGCGGCGCGACGTGCAGACGGGGGCGGAGATCCACTACACCGCACCGGACGGCGGCCAGGAACTCGCCGCCAAGTCCTCCCTCGCCCGCGGCGATCTGCTGGAGACCTGGCAGACGTCCGAACGCAACGCCCACCAGGGCCAGGACTACGTGAAGATCCGTCTGGAGGAGACGACGTTCCGCGGTCACCCGGCGGTGGTCTGGGAGTACACGTTCACCCTCAAGGGCGTCCCCTGGCACGCCCGGCTGCTGGGCTTCAACGTCGACGGGAAGTCGTACCAGATCAACACCTGGTACCGGCCGGAGAACGGGGCGGCGGCGCTGAGGACGTACGAGGAGGTGAAGAAGAGCTTCACCGTGCTTTGACCACGGCGGAACTCCGCTGCCGCACGAACGCGATGGCGACCACGACGACGGCGACCAGCAGCGACAGCGGCACCGTCGTCCGGCCGTTGTGCTCCCTGTCGGTCAGCATGCAGCCCAGCACGAACACGATCAGCGCCGCGCCGGCCCACGTCGGATACGGGTACAGCCACATCCGCACGACCAGCTTCTCCGGCGCCTCCGCCTCGATGATCTTCCCGGAATCGCTCACTCTCCTTACGCGATCCGCCGCGCGTCTCCGCCGGGCGCCGCCACCCCGCGCCGCCTCCCCGCAGCGGCCGTGTCACACTCGTCGCATGCGCGTGTATCTCGGCTCCGACCATGCGGGCTACGAACTCAAGAACCACCTCGTCGAGTGGCTCGAGGCGGCGGGTCATGAGCCCGTCGACTGCGGCCCGCACATCTACGACGCCCAGGACGACTACCCGCCCTTCTGCCTCCGCGCCGCCGAGCGGACCGCCGCGGACCCGGGCTCCCTCGGCATCGTGATCGGCGGCTCCGGCAACGGCGAGCAGATCGCCGCCAACAAGGTCAAGGGCGTACGGGCGGCCCTGGCCTGGAGCGAGGAGACGGCGGCGCTGGGGCGTCAGCACAACGACGCCAACGTGGTCGCGGTGGGCGCCCGCATGCACAGCCAGGACGAGGCGACGAAGTTCGTCGAGACCTTCCTGAGCACCCCGTTCTCGGGAGACGAGCGTCACATCCGCCGGATCGACATGCTCTCCGCCTACGAGACCACCGGCGATCTCCCTCCGATCCCGGCCCACCACCCCCAGCAGTAGGCGGAACGCGGGACGAGGCAGAAGAGCGAACGAGGGGGGGACCCGTGCCCGAGGGTCACACGATCCACCGGCTGGCCGCGGACTACGCCGGGGCCTTCGCGACCGGCGACCCCCTCCGCGTCACCAGCCCCCAGGGCAAGTTCACCGACGCGGCCGCCCTCCTCGACCGCACCCCGCTGCACACCACCGACGCCCACGGCAAGCATCTCTTCCTCGGCTTCGGCGGCCCCGGGGCCGGGCACACCGACTGGGTCCACATCCACCTCGGGCTCTTCGGCAAGGTCACCTTCGGCCCGGCCCCGGCGCCGCCGCCCACCGACACCGTCCGCCTCCGCCTCGCCGACGACGCCTCGTACGTCGATCTGCGCGGCCCCACCACCTGCGCCCTGATCACGGACGGCGAGAAGCGGGCGATACACGACCGCCTCGGCCCCGACCCCCTCCGCCCGGACGCCGACCCGGCCCACGCCTACCGCAGGATCAGCCGCAGCCGTACGACGATCGCCGCGCTCCTCATGGACCAGAAGGTCGTCGCCGGCGTGGGGAACGTCTACCGCGCCGAGGTCCTCTTCCGGCACGGCATCGACCCCTACCGGGCCGGCCGGGACATCACCGCGGGCCAGTGGGAGGCGATCTGGGCCGACCTGGTCGCGCTCATGCGCGAGGGCGTCCGCAACAACCGCATCGACACCGTCCGCCCCGAGCACACCCCCGAGGCGATGGGCCGCCCGCCGCGCGTCGACGACCACGGCGGCGAGGTGTACGTCTACCGCAGGGCCCACCTGCCCTGCCACATCTGTGGCGGCGAGATCCGCACCGCCGACCTCGCCGCCCGCAACCTCTTCTGGTGCCCCGCCTGCCAGCGCCCCTGAGATCCCTCAGAAGCCGTGCGGCAGCCAGGGCGCCGCACCGGCGCTGCCGAACGCCAGGGACGCCTCCGCCAGTGCGTCCGGCCGCAGTTCACGCACCCGGCCCGCCGCGGCCAGCGCCGAAAGGCTCACGCCGCCCAGATACGCCGCCCCCAACTCCCTCACGGACAGGGCGAGGTCGGCCGGATCCTCCGTACGCTCGCAGGACGCGCCCTTCGTGTCCCCGGTCAGCCGCCAACGGCCCGCGTTCCAGGGGCAGAAGGAGTCCGCCACCTCCAACACGACGTCCACGGGCGCCTGATACGTCCGCGCCGTCAGCGCCGCGCCGAGGTCCACCAGACGTACGTAGAGCGCGTCCCGCAGGGTCGGCCGGCAGCGGCGTATGTCCGACACCAGGTACTGCCAGCCGTCGTCGACCGGCCGCCCGCGTGCCACCAGCGTCGACGTCAGGTCGATCTCGAACAGGAACCGCCACAGCGCGGCTTTCGCCGCCGGATCCAGTGCCTCCAGGGCGCTGAGGGCCACCTCGCCGTCGGCCCCGGCCGGTCCCCAGGACGGCTTCACACGGAACCGCGCGTACCCGACCGTCTCCCCGTCCCGCTCGGCGACCACGCACTGCAGCGGCGACGCCCCGCCCCGGTCGCTCTCCGGGTCGAGCACCCCCAGCCGCTCCCAGCCGGGCCGGCGCGCCAGCATCCCCGGGCGGCCCGGCACCAGCCGGGCGTAGACCGCCTCACAGGCGTCCAGCACCTCGGCGGGCTCCGCATAGCGCAGCCGTACGTCATCGGTACCGGCCGGCACCGACAGGCCGGCGCGCCGGGTGTCGATCGTCGCGTCCGTCTGGAAGGTCGCCGCTCCGTAGCCGAACCGGCCGTAGATCGCCGGCTCGGACGCCGTGAGCACCGCCAGCGGCTCGCCCCAGGAGCGCACGTCGTCCAGCTGCCGCCGCATCATCGACGTCAGCAGCCCGCGCCGGCGGTGGGTGGCGGCCACGCCGACCATGGTGACGCCGGCGGCGGGCACGGACGCACCGCCCGGCACGGTCAGCCGGAAGGAGAAGGCGCCCGCCGACCCCACGCACTCGTCGCCGTCCCAGGCGCCCAGGAAGCGGTCGAACTCGGTGAGCGAGTTCCACAGTTCCCGCTCCTCGGGCGCCTCCTGGGGCCCGCCGAAGGCACGGATGAGATTCGCGTAGATGTTGTCCCATTCGTCCGGCTTCAGTGCCCGGAGTTCGGGCGCGGGGCCCGTCTGCTCGATCGCCATGAGCCATGCCTACCAGGGCAATGCGGGACGAGCGAGGGAATTTCTCCCGTGCGGCCCCACGCATGCGTCCCGTGAAGTTCACTGTGAGTCCGGTCCCCGTCAGGGGGGACAACCAGGACCTCCCGTGCCAAGCGGCCGGTCCGATGGATAGGGTCCCGAACTAATGGCAGCAGGACGAGAGCGGCGCGCGGAAGCCGACACGTTCACGGCCCGGTTGAAGAAGCAGTGGCACCGGGCCCGCGTCGGCGTGCGCCGGGCCGCCGTCGACTACTTCCGCGGCGACGGCTCGGACTGGATCGCGCTCGCCGGACTGCTGCTCACCGTTCCGCTCATCGCGGCCGGGACACTCGCCAACTCCGTGTGGTGCGCGCCGTCCGCACTCGTCATCCCGATCGTCGCGGGCGGACTGCTGCTGCGCCCGGCGAGTCTGCTCGGCCTGTACGCGGCCGCGGCCACCGCACTCATCGTGGAGGCGGTACGGCTCGGCCCCTACACCGAGGGCGCGGCACGGGTCACCCCCGGCGTGGTCCTCGTCGTCGCGGCCTGCGGCTTCTTCGGACTGCTCGTCGCCCAGTTCCGCAGCAGGGTGGGCGTGCCCTGGCGGCGCGGCGGCACCATGCTGTTCGACCTGCGCGAACGCATCCGGGTGCAGAGCAAGCTGCCGAAACTGCCCGACGGCTGGCACCGCGAGATGGCCCTGCGCCCCGCCGGCGGACAGTCGTTCTCGGGCGACTTCGTGGTCGCGGCCCGCACCAACTCCGGGCGCACCCTGGAGGTCGTGCTGACGGACGTCTCCGGCAAGGGCATGGACGCCGGTTCGCGCGCCCTGCTGCTGTCCGGCGCCTTCGGCGGTCTGCTCGGCAGCCTGCCCCCGCATGCCTTCCTCCCGGCCGCCAACGGCTATCTGCTGCGCCAGGACTGGGACGAGGGCTTCGCCACCTCCATCCACCTGGTGCTCGACCTGGACTCCGGCGACTACGAGCTCTACTCCGCCGGGCACCCGCCGGGCCTCCAGCTCAGCGCGGGCAGCGGCCGCTGGGAGGAGAAGGCCGCCGACGGCCCCCTGCTGGGCGTGTACGACGGCGCCCAGTTCGACCCGGTGAAGGGCTCGCTGCGCCCCGGGGACGTCCTGATGCTCTTCACGGACGGTCTGGTCGAGACCTCCGACCGGGACATGGTCGAGGGCATCGACCGTCTCACCGGCGAGGCCGACCGCTACGTCGCCGGCGGCTTCCACGGCGCCGCCTGGCACCTCATCGAGTCGGTCGCCAAGGACGTCAACGACGACCGGGCGCTGCTGCTCATATGCCGGGAAGGCCCCACGGCCGCCGCGGCCCGCTGACCCGGCACACTGGGGGCGTGACCCAGACACCGCGCATCCCGCTGACCCCGGACCGGGTGGAGGCCGTCGCCCGCGCCGCACACGACGGCCAGACCGACAAGGCGGGCCGCCCCTACGCCGAGCACCTCCGGGCCGTCGCCGAGGGCGTACGGGCGCGGGGCGGCGACGAGGAACAGATCGCGGCGGCCTGGCTGCACGACGCCGTCGAGGACGACAGGCTGACGGAACAGTGGCTCCACGAGGCAGCGCTCACCCGGCGCACCAAGGACATCGTCCTCGCGGTCACCAAACGGTCCGGGGAGCCGCCCGAGGCGTACGCGGCCCGCATCCTCGCCACCCCCGGCGCGCTGCTGGTGAAGGAGGCGGACCTGGCGCACAACGCCGACCCGGCCCGCCTCGCGGTCCTCGACGAACCCACGCGGAAACGGCTGACCGAGAAGTACGCACACATGCGCGCACTTCTCGGTCTGGGCGAATGAGCCGGTCCGGGCGCTAGACCGGGACCTTCTCGCCCGGCGTGCGCACCTCGGTGCCGGTGCGCCGCTCACGGTCGCGGGCCGTCTCACCCGGGTCCTGCCGGAAGGCCCACGCCATCTTCGGCTCCACCACGCACCGCAGGGTCCGCTGCACCGGCTTGGTGCACAGCACCGTGACGGCGGCGGCCGCGAGGACGGTCAGCCCGATCACGCCGAGCGGTTCCCCGAACACCGGGTCGTCGAACCAGCCCGCGTAGTTGCCCGCCTTCACCAGGAAGGCGTGCAGCAGATAGCCGTAGATCGTGCCCGCGCCGAGCGCCGTGAACCACATGTGCC
Organism: Streptomyces malachitofuscus; assembly: GCF_055571035.1. Taxonomy (NCBI): domain Bacteria; kingdom Bacillati; phylum Actinomycetota; class Actinomycetes; order Kitasatosporales; family Streptomycetaceae; genus Streptomyces; species Streptomyces malachitofuscus. The sequence continues at coordinate 59,179 of NZ_JBVIGA010000001.1, forward strand.
GGCGCGGCACCCAGGCGAAGAAGCAGGCGGTCAGCAGCAGTGAGCAGCCGAGCGTCCCGAACACCATGACCGGACCCGCCCACCACGGCGCGCCCAGCTCCTCCGCGGCACTGCTGTGGTAGAGCCAGCCGAGTTTCATGTGCGGCATCGACCACCAGGCGACGGCCGTCGCCGCGGCCAGCACGGGCAGGGACATCAGGCGCACCGAGCGGCGGTGCACCCGCTGGAAGTGCTCGGGCCGAAGGAGCAGGCCCAGCACGAAGAACGGCAGGAACTGCAGCACCCGCTGGAGTTCCAGGTCGTCGCCGATCTGGGGCGACACGGAGCCGAGGGCGGCGAGGGCCAGCGAGACAGCCAGCGGATGACGGATCGTCCGCCACACCGGGGTGGTCACCCGCCAGACGACCAGCGCGCACAGGAACCACAGGTGGTAGGTGGGGTCCAGCAGCGTGATGCCGTGGTCCGGATCGTCGTTCCCGTAGCGCTGGAACAGTGAGTACGCCGTCTCGAAGACGACATAGGGGACGATCACACCGGTGATCAGCCGCTTCACGTGCTTGGGGCGCAGATCGAAACTGCGCGAGAAGTAGCCGGAGATCAGGATGAACGCCGGCATGTGGAACGTGTACAGGACGCGGTACGCGGTCTCCACCGCTCCGTCGTCCAGGATCTGACCCCAGGCGTGACCCACGGCCACCAGCACGATCGCCAGGAACTTGGCGTTGTCGAAGAACGCGTCGCGCTGTTTGCCGGACGGCGCCGGCCGGTCGCTCTCCCTGTTCTTGGTGCGCGGGCTCGGCACTCCGTCCGCCGGCGACTGTGCCGGGGGGAGCGGCGTCCTGTGGTTGCCGTACGGTCGCTGCGAGTTCGTCACTGACCCTCCCGGCAGGGGCTCGGGGAGACGATCGGTGAGCTCGCTGCGCTTGCGGGGGACGAGGCAGCGTGGAACATCTGAGGCACCCTAGCGTTGTCCTTGGGATTTCGTAAAACGCCCGACGTCATTCCTGGTTATTCGGTTCGGGTACCCCGGATTGAAGAAAGTGCGCATGCCGCTCGGGTGATGGTCAACACATCAAGTAGACGCACCGTTCGGTCGTCTCATGGCCCCTCTATGTCATGACAGTTCCGCACTAAGCGGTGCATAAGACCGGCAGGCGACTCCGGCGATATGTCCGGCTTCGTCAGCCTTTCCTGGCTGACCCCGGGGCTCGTTGGGTGATCTGCGGTGGCAATTCGAATTACCTGCGAACGCGTTGTGTGGAGACGGAAACGATCCTCCCGAATTCCCTGTGCGGGTGTCACTTCGAATTGTCGTGCGACCAGGTGCCGTTGGCCCTCGGGGACGGGCGTGTGCACACCTGCCGGGACACCGTGACGCGGACGATGCGTCAGCCGTCGCATGACGGGGCCCTGTTGGTGGCACGATGGTTCTGGCGGGGTGCGCGGGGTCGCGTCGCCCGGGCCGGGGAAGCCGAACCGACCGAGGGTGTGATCAGTTGTGGCCATTTCACTGTCAGTGGTGCTGCTGTTGGCGATCATCCTGGTGGTGCTGCTGAGAGGCGGCTCCATCAAGGCCGGGCCGGCGGTCGTCGCCGTCCTTTTCGGCTTCTTCCTCGCCTCCACCGGCATGGCCGACGACATCCAGCGGTTCCTGGACTCGATAGCGGAGATGATCAACTCGATCAGCTTCTGACCCCGCCCCGCCCCGCGCGCACCCCGTCCGAGTCGGGTGTGCCTGTGACAAGATCGCGAGATGCTGCGACTCACCGACTTCATCATCGACTGCCCGGACACGATGAGGCTGGCGGCCTTCTACTCCGAGGTGACGGGCCGTCCGGTCAAGGAGGACAGCTCCGAGGACTGGGCCGGCATCCGGTTCGGCGAGATCGAGCTGGCGTTCATCCGGGTGGACGACTACCGCGCTCCGCAGTGGCCCGACAGCGAGCACCCCAAGCAGTTCCACCTCGACTTCGAAGTGGACGAGATCGAGTCCGAACAGCGCCGCGTCCTCGACCTCGGCGCGACGCTGAGGCAGGACCGCATAGGCCCCAACGGCTACGGCTGGCGGGTTTACACCGACCCGATCGGCCACCCCTTCTGCCTGTGCCGCAACAAGGGCGTCATCTGGACCGACCAGGGCCCGGTCTGGCCCGAGCGCAACTGATCGGTACGCCGAACCGGCGCGGACGGGCGGGTGCCCCGGAAAGCGAATCAGGGCCAGGCGGAGGAAGGATCCTTTGACCTGGCCCTGAGCCATGTGGAGCGGGCGACGGGAATCGAACCCGCGTAGCCAGTTTGGAAGACTGGGGCTCTACCATTGAGCTACGCCCGCACGGAGTGCGCCGCGCGTCGGGCGACCGCGGCACTGACAGGCATCGTAGCGGGTCGTACGCCTCCGGCGCACACCCCGTTTCCGGCCCGCCACCGACGCCGCACCACGCCCGGGAAATGCGGCGGCCGATCCGGCCTGGGTGCATGTACCCTACGTGTCGCACCAGACGGGGTGTGGCGCAGCTTGGTAGCGCGTCCGCTTTGGGAGCGGAAGGCCGTGGGTTCAAATCCCGCCACCCCGACCACCCACCTGCTCACGCACCGGTGATCGCCTTTTGGGTGCCGTAGCCGCTGCCGTTACTATGCAAGCTGCGCGCCCTGTGTGTCTCTGAAGTCCTCCGGGCGGCGAATCGGCCGGACCGTTCTGGTCCCGGCAGAACCCGAGAAGTCAGCCACAAGGAGACCGAACCGTGAAGAGCGCCGTGGAGACCCTGAACCCGACCCGGGTTCGGCTCACTGTCGAGGTGCCCTTCGAGGAGCTCAAGGACAGCCTCGACGCGGCGTACAAGAAGATCAACCAGCAGGTCACGGTGAAGGGCTTCCGCAAGGGCAAGGTCCCGGCCCGGGTCATCGACCAGCGCTTCGGCCGCGGTGCGGTGCTGGAGGAGGCCGTCAACGACGCCCTTCCGAAGTTCTACACCGACGCCGTCAACGAGGCCGAGCTGAGCCCGCTGGGCCAGCCCGAGGTCGACATCACGGAGCTGAAGGACGGCGAGACGCTGAACTTCACCGCCGAGGTCGACATCCGCCCGGCCATCGAGATCCCGGACTACTCCGGCATCGAGGTCGAGGTCGACGCCGTCGAGGTCACCGAAGAGGACGTCGACAAGTCGGTCGAGCAGCTCCGCGAGCGCTTCGCCTCCACCTCCCCGGTGGAGCGCGCCGCCGAGGACGGCGACGTCGTCACCATCGACCTGCAGGCCAAGGTCGACGGCGAGGTCCTCGAGGACGGCGTGGCCGACGGCGTCTCCTACACCATCGGCTCCGGCGAGCTGCTGGACGGCATCGACGACGCCGTGAAGGGCGTGGAGGCCGGTGGCGAGGCCACCTTCACCTCTGAGCTCAAGGGCGGCTCGGCGGCCGGCAAGGAGGCCGAGGTCACCGTCAAGGTCACCCAGGTCGCCCAGCGCGAGCTGCCCGAGCTGGACGACGACTTCGCTCAGCTCGCCTCCGAGTTCGACACCCTCGAGGAGCTGCGCGCGGACAGCCGCAAGCGCCTGGAGAACATGAAGCAGTACGACCAGGCCACGCAGGCCCAGGAGCGGGTCCTGGAGAAGCTGCTCGAGCTGGTCGAGGTCCCGGTCCCCGAGAAGCTGCTCGAGGACGAGATCAACACCCGCAAGCACAACCTCGAGCACCACCAGCTCGGCCAGATGGGCCTCGACCTCGCGAAGTACCTGGAGATCCAGGGCAAGACCGAGGAGGAGTTCGAGACCGAGACCCGTGAGGCCGCGGTCAAGGGCATCAAGACCCAGTTCGTGCTCGACGAGCTCGTCAAGCAGGAGAAGCTCAACGTCAACCAGGAGGAGCTCACCGAGCACCTCATGCGGCGCGCGGCCTCCTCCGGCATGTCGCCCGACCAGTTCGCCCAGGCCGTCGTCGAGCAGGGCCAGGTCCCGCTCCTCGTCGGCGAGGTCGCCCGCGGCAAGGCCCTGGCCGTCGTGGTCGAGAAGGCCACGGTCAAGGACACCAACGGCGAGATCGTCGACCTCGAGGACGAGGAAGAGGACGAGTCCGCCGAGTCGGCCGAGGCCGCTGCGGAGGGCGAGGGCACCGAGCAGGCCCCCGCCGAGGAGAAGACCGAGGGCTGACCCTCGCGTCCCCTCTGACGTGATCAGGAAGGCCCCGGGGTGTACAACACCCCGGGGCCTTCCTGTCCGGCGTCGGGGAACCCACCTCAGGGGCGCGAGGCCGTCTCGGTGTGCGGCTCCGCCGCGCGGGCGCGACCGGCCACGGACGGCCCGCAGCCGCCGCAAACCGAACAGGCACCTCTCTACGCCCCCGGCGAACACCCCCGTTACCGGGATTCCCCGGCGGAGTCCCCGCGTTAGGGTCCTTGAATACCAGGGGACGTGAGTCACCGAATACGGCTCCGACCCCGTAGGGACACGTGAGACGGCCCGGCGCCGTCGTAAGACGAGCAGGTGGATACGTGACGAATCTGATGCCCTCAGCCGCCGGCGAGCCTTCCATCGGTGGTGGCCTCGGCGACCAGGTCTACAACCGGCTGCTCGGCGAGCGGATCATCTTCCTCGGCCAGCCGGTCGACGACGACATTGCCAACAAGATCACCGCACAGCTGCTGCTCCTTGCCTCCGACCCGGACAAGGACATCTACCTGTACATCAACAGCCCCGGCGGCTCCATCACGGCGGGCATGGCGATCTACGACACCATGCAGTACATCAAGAACGACGTGGTGACGATCGCCATGGGCCTCGCGGCCTCCATGGGCCAGTTCCTGCTGAGCGCCGGCACCCCCGGCAAGCGCTTCGCGCTGCCGAACGCCGAGATCCTGATCCACCAGCCGTCCGCCGGTCTGGCCGGTTCGGCCTCGGACATCAAGATCCACGCCGAGCGTCTGCTGCACACCAAGAAGCGCATGGCCGAGCTGACGTCCCAGCACACGGGCCAGACGGTCGAGCAGATCACCCGCGACTCCGACCGCGACCGCTGGTTCGACGCCTTCGAGGCCAAGGAGTACGGCCTCATCGACGACGTGATCGCCACGGCCGCCGGCATGCCGGGCGGCGGCGGCACCGGGGCCTGAGCGGCCGCACGGAGCCCTCGCGGCCCCGTAACGCCCCGCCGGGCCCCCGGGCCCGGTGCACAGCCCCAGCAGCCCCGGCCGACCGCCTCAGCCCCTTTCCAGGAGACACCGTGAACGACTTCCCCGGCAGCGGCCTGTACGACCGTACGCGCGCCGAGTACACCGGCCCCGCGGCCGAGTCCCGCTACGTCATCCCGCGCTTCGTCGAGCGCACCTCCCAGGGCATCCGCGAGTACGACCCGTACGCGAAGCTCTTCGAGGAGCGGGTGATCTTCCTCGGCGTCCAGATCGACGACGCCTCCGCCAACGACGTCATGGCCCAGCTGCTGTGCCTGGAGTCGATGGACCCCGACCGGGACATCTCGGTCTACATCAACAGCCCCGGCGGCTCCTTCACCGCGCTCACGGCGATCTACGACACGATGCAGTACGTGAAGCCGGACATCCAGACGGTCTGCATGGGCCAGGCCGCCTCCGCCGCCGCCGTCCTGCTGGCCGCCGGCACCCCCGGCAAGCGCATGGCCCTGCCGAACGCGCGCGTGCTGATCCACCAGCCGTACAGCGAGACCGGCCGCGGTCAGGTCTCCGACCTGGAGATCGCCGCCAACGAGATCCTCCGGATGCGTACGCAGCTGGAGGAGATGCTGGCCAAGCACTCCACCCGGCCGATCGACAAGATCCGCGAGGACATCGAGCGCGACAAGATCCTCACGGCCGAGGACGCGCTGGAGTACGGCCTGATCGACCAGATCATCACCACCCGGAAGATGGACAACTCCAGCCTGCGCTGACGCGGGGCGGGGTGTAACGTCTGCCGCCCCTTGGCACGGTTTGGCACGGTCCACGTCAAAGTGAACCGTGCCAAGGGGGGCCCGAACGGGGGGCTCGGCAAGGTACCGTCGGACATAAGGCAGCACCAGGAGCCGCCGGACACGGACGTCCGGTCGTCTCCCAGGCGAAGGGGAAGCACACCGTGGCACGCATCGGTGACGGCGGCGATCTGCTCAAGTGCTCGTTCTGCGGCAAGAGCCAGAAGCAGGTCAAGAAGCTCATCGCAGGGCCCGGTGTGTACATCTGCGACGAGTGCATCGATCTCTGCAACGAGATCATCGAGGAAGAGCTCGCCGAGACCAGCGAGGTCCGCTGGGAGGAGCTCCCCAAGCCCCGCGAGATCTACGAGTTCCTCGAGGGGTACGTGGTGGGGCAGGAGGCGGCCAAGAAGGCCCTCTCCGTCGCCGTGTACAACCACTACAAGCGCGTCCAGGCCGGCGAGAACGGCGGCGCGCAGGGCCGTGAGGACGCCATCGAGCTGGCGAAGTCCAACATCCTCCTGCTGGGCCCCACCGGCTCCGGCAAGACCCTGCTGGCCCAGACCCTCGCCCGCATGCTGAACGTCCCCTTCGCGATCGCCGACGCCACGGCGCTCACCGAGGCGGGATACGTCGGCGAGGACGTCGAGAACATCCTGCTGAAGCTGATCCAGGCGGCCGACTACGACGTCAAGAAGGCCGAGACCGGGATCATCTACATCGACGAGATCGACAAGGTCGCCCGCAAGAGTGAGAACCCGTCGATCACCCGTGACGTCAGCGGTGAGGGCGTCCAGCAGGCCCTGCTGAAGATCCTCGAGGGCACCACGGCCTCCGTCCCGCCGCAGGGCGGCCGCAAGCACCCGCACCAGGAGTTCATCCAGATCGACACGACGAACGTGCTGTTCATCGTGGGCGGTGCCTTCGCCGGTCTTGAGAAGATCATCGAGGGCCGGGCCGGCGCCAAGGGCATCGGCTTCGGCGCGACGATCATCTCCAAGCAGGAGCGGGAGTCCAAGGACCAGTTCGAGGAGGTCATGCCGGAGGACCTGGTCAAGTTCGGCATGATCCCCGAGTTCATCGGCCGGCTCCCGGTCATCACCAGCGTCCACAACCTGGACCGTGAGGCCCTGCTCCAGATCCTGGTCGAGCCGCGCAACGCGCTGGTGAAGCAGTACCAGCGCCTCTTCGAACTCGACGGTGTGGAGCTGGACTTCGAGCGCGAGGCGCTGGAGGCCATCGCCGACCAGGCCATCCTCCGCCAGACCGGCGCCCGCGGCCTGCGCGCCATCATGGAGGAGGTCCTCCAGGGTGTGATGTACGAGGTCCCGTCCCGCAAGGACGTCGCCCGCGTCGTCATCACCGCCGACGTGGTCCTCTCCAACGTCAACCCCACCCTGATCCCGCGCGACGCCCGCGGCCGGGGCTCGGGCGAGCAGAAGACGGCGTAGCCGCCACCGCACCGGCAACGCGAAGGAGCCCCGGTCGATCCGGGGCCCCTTCGGCGTTCCTGCGGTGGTGTGCTCAGGCCTTGACCCGCGCCGCGGAGCGCAGTTCGGTGGCGAACGAGGCGACGTCGTCCGTGGCCAGACCGCCGCTGCCGCCCTTCTGCGCCGCGGCCAGGTCCAGCCCGTTGACCACGCCGTAGGTGCTGTGGTCGGCCCAGACGCACACCGGCATCTCGAGCTTCTGGTCGCCCTCGGAGATGGAGGCCGTCTGGCACTTCATGACGGCACCGTCGAGACCGTTGGGCTCGACCGTCTCGGGGCTGCCCTTCCAGGTGACCGCCTCCGGCTCACCCGCGTTGTCGCCGGTGTCCTTGGAGTTCTCGTGGGCGGTGGCGAAGCCCTTGTCGATGGTGGCCTCCGGGTCGCCGATCTCCCCGTAGGCGCCGTTGAACGCCATGGCCTTGCCCAGCTTGGTGGACGAGCCGCTGGCGTAGGACGCCTTCACCACCGTGCCGCTCTTGATGCCGAGCTTCTCCAGGTCGGCGGCGGACTCGGCCCCCGTCGGGCCCCCGTCGCTCGAACCGGAGCCGCCCTTCTTGTACTCGCCGACCGAGGCCGGCGGCTCCAGCTTGTGCGGCCCGTCGTCCGCGATGTCCGCACCGCCGCCCCCGCCGAAGACGAAGTACGCGCCCACACCGATCGCCGCCACGACCGCGACCGCGCCGATGATCAGACCGGTCTTCTTGCCGCTGCCGCCGCCCGGGGCCGGGGGCTGGGGCGGCATGCCGTACGGCGCCTGGCCGTACGGGGGCTGCTGCGGCGGAACGCCGGGCTGCCCGGGCGGGGGTGCCTGCTGCGGGTAGCCGTAGCCGGGCTGCGGTGCCCCCGGCGGCTGGCCGCCGTAGGGACCCGGCTGTCCGTACGGCCCCGGCTGCTGGGGCTGTCCCCCGTACGGGCCCGGCTGGTTGTGACTCATTACTGGATTCCCCTCCAGGTGGCGATGCGCCGGCGGTCAGGCCTTGACGCGGACCTCGTTGCGGATCTTGGTCGTGATGTCCGAGGCGGCGCTCTTGGTGATGTCCTTGGTGTTGTCACCGGGCGAGACGATAGCGATCGTGCTGTAGTCGGCCCAGGCGCAGAACCAGTTGGTCGTTTCCTTCTTGGTGAGGTTGTTGGTGCCCTTGGCGGCCTGGCACTTCATCGCCGCGCCGTCGATGTCGACCGACTCCGGCTCGCCCACCAGCTCGGACATCAGCTCGTTGCTCGACCCCTTGTCCGTCTCCTTCTTGAGGGACGCGAAGATCTTGTCGAGTGCCGCCTCCGGGTCGGTGACCTCGCCGTAGGCGCCGATGAACGACACGCCCCGCGCGGTCAGCAGCTCGGACTGGTCCGGGAGCGTGGTCGGGTCCTGCGGGTCGTAGCCGCTGAAGTCGGCCGTCGAGTAGGAGGCGCCGACGGACTTGCCGTCCTTGACGCCGCCCTTGGCCAGGTCGTCCACCGTGTTGGAGCTGGCGTCCTCGCCGCCCTCACCGACCCGGGTGTACTCGCTCATCAGCGTTTGCGGCGTCGACAGCTTGTGCGGTCCGTCGTCCTCCAGGCCGCCCGCGCCGCCGCCCCCGCCGATCACGAAGTACGCGCCCACACCGATGGCCGCCACGACCGCGACCGCGCCGACGATGATCGCGGCCTTCTTGCCGCCGCCGCCCGGGGCCGGCGGCTGGGGCGGCATGCCGTACGGGGCTTGGCCGTAGGGCGGTTGCTGGCCGTAGGGGGGCTGCTGGGGCGGGACCCCGGGCTGGCCGGGCTGCTGCGGATAGCCGTATCCGGGCTGGCCGGCCGGGGGCGTCTGCTGGGGGTAGCCGTAGCCGGGCCCCGGAGCCTGCGGCGGTTGGCCGTAAGGACCCGGCTGGCCGTACGGTCCGGGCTGCTGGGGCTGCCCGCCGTACGGGCCCGGCTGGTTGTAGCTCATCTCTGGGTTCCCCTCCAGATGCTTATGCGTTGCTGACATCCTGACTCAGGAGTGACACGTTCAGGTCGGCGGGGGTCGCACCGTTACAAACGAAACGCGTTTCGGGACAGGCCCGTGACGCCTCTAAACTGAGCCGCGTGACCGAGAACGCTCAGCAGCAGCCACCAGCGCCCACCACCGAACTGCCGACCCAGTACGCGCCGGCCGATGTAGAGGGGCCGCTGTACGAGCGCTGGGTGGAGCGCGGTTACTTCGAGGCGGACGAGAAGAGCGAGAAGCCGCCCTACACCATCGTCATCCCGCCGCCGAACGTCACCGGCAGCCTGCACCTCGGGCACGCCTTCGAGCACACGCTCATCGACGCCCTCACCCGCCGCAAGCGCATGCAGGGCTTCGAGACGCTGTGGCAGCCCGGCATGGACCACGCCGGCATCGCCACGCAGAACGTCGTCGAGCGGGAGCTCGCCAAGGAGGGCAAGTCCCGTCACGACCTCGGGCGTGAGGCGTTCGTCGAGCGCGTTTGGCAGTGGAAGGGCGAGTCCGGCGGCCAGATCAGCGGTCAGATGCGCCGCCTCGGCGACGGCGTCGCCTGGTCGCGTGAGCGCTTCACGATGGACGAGGGCCTGTCCCAGGCCGTCCAGACCATCTTCAAGCGGCTCTACGACGACGAGCTGATCTACCGCGCCGAGCGCATCATCAACTGGTGCCCGCGCTGCCTGACCGCGATCTCCGACATCGAGGTCGAGTACCAGGACGACGACGGCGAGCTCGTCTCCATGAAGTACGGCGACGGGGACGACACCATCGTCGTCGCCACCACCCGCGCGGAGACCATGCTCGGTGACACCGCCGTCGCCGTTCACCCGGACGACGAGCGCTACAAGCACCTCGTCGGCAAGCTCATCAAGCTGCCGCTGACCGACCGTTCCATCCCGGTCGTCGCGGACGAGCACGTCGACCCCGAGTTCGGCACGGGCGCCGTCAAGGTGACGCCGGCACACGACCCGAACGACTTCGAGATCGGCCGGCGGCACGACCTGCCCGCCATCGCCGTCATGGACGAGCACGCGGTCATCACCGCCCACGGCCCCTTCCAGGGCCTGGACCGGCTCGAGGCCCGCTCCGCCATCGTCGGCGCGCTGCGCGCCGAGGGCCGGATCGTCGCCGAGAAGCGGCCGTACGTCCACTCGGTCGGCCACTGCTCGCGCTGCAAGACCACCGTCGAGCCGCGGCTGTCCATGCAGTGGTGGGTCAAGGTCGGCCCGCTGGCGAAGGCGGCCGGTGACGCCGTCCGCGACGGCCGCGTCAAGATCCACCCGCAGGAGATGGAGAAGCGGTACTTCGACTGGGTCGACAACCTCCACGACTGGTGCATCTCGCGGCAGTTGTGGTGGGGCCACCGAATCCCGGTCTGGTACGGGCCGAACGGCGAGGTCGTCTGTGTCGGCCCGGACGAGGAGCCGCCGGCCGGTGAGGGCTGGCACCAGGACACCGACGTCCTCGACACCTGGTTCTCCTCGGGCCTGTGGCCGTTCTCCACCCTCGGCTGGCCCGAGCGGACCGAGTCGCTCGCGAAGTTCTACCCGAACTCCGTCCTGGTCACCGGCTACGACATCCTCTTCTTCTGGGTCGCCCGGATGATGATGTTCGGCCTCTACGCGATGGACGGCACCCCGCCGTTCCACACCATCGCCCTGCACGGCATGGTCCGCGACCAGTTCGGCAAGAAGATGTCGAAGTCCTTCGGCAACGCGGTCAACCCGCTGGACTGGATGGACAAGTACGGCTCCGACGCCCTGCGCTTCACGCTCGCGCGCGGCGCCAACCCGGGCGTCGACGTGCCGATCGGCGAGGACTGGGTCCAGGGCTCGCGCAACTTCGCCAACAAGATCTGGAACGCCACCCGCTTCGCCCTGATGAACGGCGCGACGGTCGAGGGCCCGCTGCCCGACGCGTCGAGGATGTCGCCGACCGACCGCTGGATCCTCTCCCGGCTGAACTCGGTCGTCGCCGAGGTCGACGCGTACTACGACGACTTCCAGTTCGCCAAGCTGTCGGACGCGCTGTTCCACTTCGCCTGGGACGAGGTCTTCGACTGGTACGTCGAGCTGTCCAAGACGACGTTCCAGGCGGGCGGCGAGCCGGCCGAGGTCAGCAAGCGGGTCCTCGGCGAGGTCCTCGACGTCACGCTCAGGCTGCTCCACCCGGTCGTCCCGTTCGTCACCGAGACGCTGTGGACGACTCTGACGGGCGGCGAGTCGGTCGTCGTCGCCGACTGGCCCGCCGACAGCGGCTTCCGGGACGCCGACGCCGAGCGGGAGATCGGGACACTGCAGTCGGTGATCACCGAGGTCCGCCGCTTCCGTGCCGACCAGGGGCTGCAGCCCGGCCAGCGGGTTCCGGCCCGGCTGACGCTCGACGGCACGCCGCTCGCCCCGCACGAGCCGGCCATCCGGCAGCTGCTGCGCCTGCAGCCGGAGGGCGACTCCTTCACCGCGACGGCGACCCTGCCCGTCGCCGGTGTCGAGGTCGCGCTGGACCTGTCCGGCGTGATCGATGTCGCCGCCGAGCGCAAGCGGCTCGCCAAGGACCTCGCCGCCGCCGAGAAGGAGAAGGCCCAGGCGACGGCGAAGCTCGGCAACGAGGCGTTCCTGGCGAAGGCCCCGGACCACGTCGTGGACAAGATCCGCACGCGGCTGGCGAAGGCGGAGGAGGACATCGTCCGCATCGGCTCCCAGCTGGACCGCCTGCCCGCCGCCTGACACGGGTTCACAGCGCCCACGGCCCCCGACCCCTCCGGTCGGGGGCCGTTCACGTCGTTGTGGGGGGCGTGTAACCCGCCCGCGGGAACCTGCGGCTTCGCCCACCGCCAGGCCGAACTGGCCGCCGCCGTCAGGAGCACGCCCGCCATGCCCCGAACCGCGCCCTCCGCCGCGCCGCTGCCCGCCGAGCCGACCGCGCGGGACGGCCCCGGCGCCGACCGGCGGTTCGACATCGACCTGCTGCGCGTCCTGTGCACCGCCGCCGTCGTCCTGGTGCACACCTCCGCCGAGTTCCTCGACGCGGGGCACCGCACGACCGGCGTCGTCGGCGACTCGGCCGGCCGGTTCGCCGTGCCCGCCTTCTTCGCGATGGCCGGGTGGGCCGCCCTCGCCGGCTCGCCGGTGCCCGACGAGCGCCGGCTCCTCACCCGGCTCGGACGGATCCTGCGTCCGATGGCGGTGTGGACGGTGCTCTACCTCCTCTGGCAGTACGTGACCGGGCCGCCCCCGGACGGCGGCCCCTGGGAGGCGCTGCGGGCGCTCTTCGGTTCCGTCGAGGCCGCCTTCCACCTCTGGTACCTCTACACCTACGTACCGCTCCTGCTGCTCCTCGGCTGCGCCGTGCTCGTCCTGCGGCAGCGCGCCGTGCCCCGCCGGTCGCTGGTGCTGCTCGTCGCCTTCGCCGTCGCACCGGCGGCCACCGGGGACCTGCGGACGCTGACCGGGCCGGCGCTGCCCTCCTGGGAGTGGAGTGTGTCGCTGTCCTCGCTGGGGTACGCCGTGGCGGGCGCTGCCCTGCTCGCCGCCCGGCGGCGCGGCCCGCGCCCGCTGTGGCTCGCGGGCGCGGCGGCCGGCCTGGCCGCCCTCACCGTGTACCAGCTCACGGTGCGGCATCCCGCCGCGTATGGGAGTGCGGCGGTGGCCGCGCTGACCTTTGCGGTGCTCGGGGCGGTGGCCGGGGTGCGGGTGCCGGAGCGGGCGCGGGGGGTGCTGGTGCGGCTGTCGGATGCCTCGTTCGGCACGTATCTGGTGCATCTGCTGTGGGTGATGCTGCTGGCCGGGCCGGTCGCGGAGGGGCTCCCGGCGGGGTGGTGGGCGCCCGCGGCGCTCGCTGTGACGGCGGTCGCCGCCGCCGTGCTGTCCTTCGCCGTGAGTGTCCTGTGGGGGAGGCTCGGGCTGCGGAAATGGCTCGGCTGACGCGGGAGCCGGGGCCTGCCCGGCGCGGGCCCGGCGGCTCCGTAGACTGGGGACCGTGAGCGAGCGCCCAGAATCAGCAGGTCCCGACCCGGACGACACCTTTGACGAGTTCGCGGAGCTCGTGGAGGAGGAGACCCGCCGCGACCCCGATCTCGCGGTGATCGAGGCCGGCAGCCGCACCCTGCGCACCCAGGGCGGCCCGCCGCAGGCGGACGCGCCCGCGCGGCCCGAGGACCCCGAGGTCGACCGGGCCCTGCGCGAGGTCGAGGGGGAGCTCGCCACCCGCTGGGGCGAGACGAAGCTGGAGCCGTCGGTCGCCCGGATCTCCGCGCTGATGGACGTGCTGGGCGAGCCGCAGCGCTCGTACCCGTCGATCCACATCACCGGTACCAACGGCAAGACCTCCACCGCCCGCATGATCGAGGCGCTGCTCGGCGCGTTCGAGCTGCGTACCGGCCGGTACACGTCCCCGCACGTCCAGTCGGTCACCGAGCGGATCAGCCTCGACGGGGCGCCGGTCTCCGCGGAGCGGTTCATCGAGACGTACCAGGACGTCAAGCCGTACGTCGAGATGGTCGACTCCCAGCAGGAGTACCGGCTGTCCTTCTTCGAGGTGCTCACCGGCATGGCGTACGCCGCCTTCGCCGACGCTCCCGTGGACGTCGCGGTCGTCGAGGTCGGGATGGGCGGGAGCTGGGACGCGACCAACGTGATCGACGCCGGCGTCGCCGTGGTGACGCCGATAGACCTCGACCACACCGACCGGCTCGGGACCACACCCGCGGAGATCGCCACCGAGAAGGCGGGCATCGTCAAGCGGGACGCGACGGTGATCATGGCCCAGCAGCCGGTGGACGCCGCTCAGGTGCTGCTGAAGAAGGCCGTCGAGGTGGACGCGACGGTGGCCCGTGAGGGTCTGGAGTTCGGCGTCGTCGCCCGGCAGGTCGCGGTGGGCGGCCAGCAGGTGACCCTGCGCGGGCTGGGCGGTGAGTACACCGACGTCTATCTCCCGCTGCACGGCGCCCACCAGGCGCACAACGCGGCCGTGGCGCTCGCCGCCGTGGAGGCGTTCTTCGGCGTCGGCGCGCAGCGCGTCGAGCCGCTCGACATCGACACCGTGCGCAAGGCGTTCGCCGCCGTCGCCTCCCCGGGCCGGCTGGAGGTCGTACGGCGCTCGCCGACCGTCGTCCTGGACGCCGCGCACAACCCGGCGGGTGCGCGGGCGGCGGCCGAGGCGATCGGGGAGGCGTTCCAGTTCAGCAGGCTCATCGGTGTGGTCGGCGCGAGCGGCGACAAGAACGTGCGCGGGCTGCTGGAGGCGTTCGAGCCGGTCTTCGCCGAGATCGTCGTCACGCAGAACTCCAGTCACCGCGCGATGGACGCCGACGAACTGGCCGCGGTCGCCGTGGAGGTGTTCGGCGAGGACCGCGTCCAGGTCGAGCCGCGGCTGCCGGACGCGCTGGAGGCCGCGATCACGCTGGCCGAGGAGGAGGGCGAGTTCACGGGCGGCGGTGTCCTCGTCACCGGTTCCGTCATCACCGTCGGCGAGGCCCGACTGCTCCTGAGGAGGGGCTGAGTTCCCGTGCGTACGCTCTGTGCTTCGACGCTGATCGGCGAGTTCTTCATCATCGGTTTCGCCGGACTGGTCGCGATGAAGGACGCGGACCTGTCCACCGGCACGGTGTGGACGGTCTGCGGCATCGCGATGTTCCTGTGCGTGGCCCTGTGCGGGGTGATCACGCGGCCGGGCGGAGTGGCCCTGGGCTGGGCGCTGCAGATCGCCCTCATCGCCTCCGGGGTCTTCGTCCCGATGATGTTCTTCATGGGTGCGATTTTCGCGCTGCTGTGGTGGGCCTCGGTGCACTTCGGGCGAAAGGTGGACGAAGCGAAGGAGCGTTTCGCCGCCCGGGCCGACCAACCTGACGCTGCGTGACAGATGCCGCGACACGCCCGGTAACCTCATCACTCCGCATCACTTCACGCACTTCAGCACTTCACGCACAAGGAGCTCCGTCGTGACCCAGCGCACCCTCGTCCTCCTCAAGCCCGACGCCGTCCGTCGTGGCCTGACCGGCGAGATCATCAGCCGTATCGAGCGCAAGGCCGGCTGGCAGATCACCGCGCTGGAACTGCGCACCCTGGACCAGGACACGCTGGAGCAGCACTACGGCGAGCACAAGGGCAAGCCTTTCTACGAGCCGCTGGTGGAGTTCATGGCGTCCGGCCCGGTCGTGGCGATGATCGTCGAGGGCGAGCGGGTCATCGAGGGGCTGCGCAAGCTGGCGGGTCCCACGGACCCCATCGCCGCCGAGCCCGGGTCGATCCGCGGCGACTTCGGTGTGATCGTCCGGGAGAACCTGATCCACGCCTCCGACTCCGAGGAGTCCGCCGAGCGCGAGGTGAAGATCTTCTTCCCGGGCCGCGCGTGAGCGCGTACAGCAGGCCGCGGGTATCCCGCGCATAACGATCACATCGCGGCCGCATACGCGGCGTTTGCCGTGTGCCTGATGGTCTGGGGGCTTTGCCCCCGGACCTTTTTTTGGCATATGCGCGGCGTTCGGGGGAACGGATGCCCCCGATGGCCCGTCTCCACAAGCAGGGCGACACGCCATCTGATGACAATGGCGAAGACCCTCGCACAGTGTTCGCGAAGGCGCGTCTACCATGGAAGCCTTCACGTCACCGCACCCACCTCGCCAACCTGAAAAGCCCTCAAAAGCTCGTGGGAAGGCCAGACGAATCCTGATGGGGAACTCAATGTCGTTCATCGGCCGTGACATGGCTGTCGACCTCGGGACCGCCAACACGCTGGTGTACGTCAGGGGTCGCGGGATCGTACTCAACGAGCCGTCCGTGGTCGCGATCAACACCAACACCGGTGGCATCCTCGCGGTCGGTGCCGAAGCGAAGAAGATGATCGGGCGCACGCCCGGCAACATCGTTGCCGTGCGTCCGCTGAAGGACGGCGTGATCGCCGACTTCGAGATCACCGAGCGGATGCTCCGCTACTTCATCCTGAAGATCCACAAGCGGCGGTATCTGGCTCGTCCGCGGGTCGTCGTGTGCGTGCCCTCGGGCATCACCGGCGTCGAGCGCCGCGCCGTCATCGAGGCGTCGTCCCAGGCCGGCGCCCGCCAGGTGCACATCATCGAGGAGCCCATGGCCGCCGCCATCGGCTCCGGGCTGCCGGTCCACGAGGCCACCGGCAACATGGTGGTGGACATCGGCGGCGGCACCACGGAGGTCGCGGTCATCTCCCTCGGCGGCATCGTCACCGCCCAGTCCATCCGTGTCGCGGGCGACGAACTGGACAACGCCATCATCCAGCACATCAAGAAGGAGTACTCCCTCCTGCTGGGTGAGCGGACGGCCGAACAGATCAAGATCACGATCGGTTCGGCGTACGACCTCGACACCGACGAGCACACCGAGATCCGCGGCCGGGACCTGGTGTCCGGACTGCCCAAGACCGTCGTCATCTCCGCGGCCGAGGTACGCAAGGCGATCGAGGAACCCGTCAACGCCATCGTCGACGCGGTCAAGACCACCCTCGACAAGTGCCCGCCGGAGCTCTCCGGCGACATCATGGACCGGGGGATCGTGCTGACCGGCGGCGGCGCCCTGCTGCGCGGCCTCGACGAGCGGCTGCGCCGGGAGACGGGCATGCCGATCCACATCGCCGAGGACCCGCTGGACAGCGTGGCGCTCGGTTCCGGCAAGTGCGTCGAGGAGTTCGAGGCGCTCCAGCAGGTGCTGGACGCCCAGCCCCGCAGATGACCCGGCTCTTCGACTCCGCCGTACGGGATGTTCCCCTCTCGTACGGCGGATCGCTGGCATAGGGGCATAGGCTCCCCCACAAGCCCCGAAAGCCCCTGAACACGCCACCCCACACCTGAACAAGACGACACCTCATACCCGTTCTCGACGAGGAAGGCACGGCCGCCGCACGTGAGGGACACGAAAGAGAGCCGGCTGCTCCTGGTGCTGCTGATCGCCATCGCGTTCGCACTGATCACGGTGGACATCCGCGGCGGGGAGGATTCGCCGGTCGACGGTGCCCGGCAGGCCGCGGCGACCGTTTTCGGCCCCATCGAGAACGGCGTGTCCAGCGCGGTCGACCCGATCGGCAACGCGGTCACCGCCGTCCGTGAGTCCGGCGACCGGCACGACCGGCTCGCCGACCTGGAGCGGGAGAACACCGCGCTCAAGGCCGAGCTCGGCAGCGACGACCGCAACCGCAGCCGCCTCGACCAGCTCGACAAGCTGCTGAAGATCTCCGGCAAGGGCCAGTACGGCATCAAGGGCGCCCAGGTCATCGCCATAGGAGCGGCCCAGGGCTTCTCCTGGACCATCACCATCGACGCCGGCGCCAACGACGGCATCCAGCGCGACATGACCGTACTCAACGGCGACGGACTGGTCGGCCGCGTCACCACCGTCGGCCCGAACACCGCCACGGTGCTGCTCGCCAGTGACCCCGACTTCACCGTCGGCACCCGCATGGAAGCCGGCGACGAACTCGGCTTCGCCTCCGGCCAGGGCGACCGCCCGCTGCGCGTCGAACTGCTCAACGGCAAGGCCGAGATCAAGAAGGGCGACCGCCTGGTCACCTTCGGCTCGCAGGCCGACAAGCCGTTCGTGCCCGGCGTCCCCGTCGGCGTCGTCTCCCGCGTCGACCCCTCCGGCGGCGACCTCACCCGCACCGTCTACGTCACGCCGTACGTCAGCTTCAGCAAGCTCGACGTGGTCGGCGTCGTCGTCCAGGCCCCCGAGAAGGACCCGCGCGACACGGTGCTGCCCAAGAAGCCCGAGCCGACCCCCACGCCGACCGTGACGGTGACCGTCACTCCCTCGGCCCCTGCCGACGGCCAGTACCAGCAAGAGCAGTAGGAGCTGTCACCCCATGCGCGTCAACCGGATCCTGCTCTCCAGCTCGCTGATCGTCGTCGCCCTGGTGATCCAGGTGAGCGTCCTCGCCCGCCTCCACCTCCCGGGCGCGGTCCCCGACCTGCTGCTGCTCACCGTCCTCGGCCTCGCCCTGGTCTACGGCCATGTCGGCGGCGCCCTCGTCGGCTTCGCCGCCGGTCTCCTCGTCGACCTCGCCCCGCCCGCCGACCACGCCGCGGGCCGCTACGCCCTCGTGCTGTGCGTCATCGGCTATCTCGCCGGACTCGTCAAACCCGAGAGCGGCCAGGTGAAGTCGGCCACCGGCCCCATGGTCGTGGTCGTCGCCGCCGCCGTCGGCTCCACCCTGCTCTACGCCGGTGTCGGCGCCCTCGTCGGCGACACCGCCGCCCGCCATGTGGGCCTGAGCTCGCTGCTGTTCACCGCCGCGCTGTACGACCTGCTGCTCGCGCCGTTCGTCGTCCCCGGCGTCATGGCCCTGGCCCGGCGCGCCGAGCACGATCCGCTCGCCGAGACGGGCTCCGCCAAGTCCGGCGACATCTCCTCCGGCTGGCTCTCCGGCGGCACCGGACTGCGCATCGGCGGCCAGAAGAGCGGACTGCGCGTCAAGGCGGCCCGGGCCCGGATGGCCCGCGCCGGACGCATCAAGGGGGTCAAGCGCCTGTGACCTGGCGGAACTTCACCAGAACGGGTGAACGTCGACGGAACGCCGGGACCCGTACCGGCCGTTCATCCCTCGTACCCGCACACCCGCACGCGCTCTGAGAGAGGAGGAAACCGCGTGACCAACATCCCCGAGACCGGCCGCAGCCCGCGGGTCCAGATCCGCCTCGTCGTCATCCAGGTCCTCGTCATCTCCCTCCTCGGCACCCTCGGCGGGCGCCTGTGGTACCTCCAGATCCGCGAGGGCGACCAGTACGCCAAGGAGGCCTCCGGCAACCACGTCCAGCAGGTCGTCCAGCCCGCCGTCCGCGGCTCCATCCTGGACGCCCGCGGAGTGGCCCTCGCGGACAACGAGACCCGGCTGGTCGTCTCCGCCTCGCGCACCGAGCTGCTGAAGATGAAGGACGACGGCAAGGCGGTCCTCACCAAACTCGCCGGCGTCCTCGGCATGTCGCCGAAGGAGGTCAGGGAGAAGGTCCGGCTCTGCGACGCCGAGACCCCCCAGCCCTGCTGGAACGGCTCGCCGTACCAGCCCATCCCCATCACCGACGAGGCCACCCCCAAGCAGGCCCTGCAGATCCGCGAGCGCGCCGAGGACTTCCCCGGCATCACCGCCGAACCCCAGGCCGTGCGCCGCTACACCTCCCCGGGCAAGGCCAACACCGCCCAGGTCCTCGGCTACCTGTCACCCGTCACCGACGAGGAGATCCAGAAGGCGCAGGACACCGACTCGCCCTACCTGCGCTCCGACATGGTCGGCCGCTCCGGCATCGAGCGTCAGTACGACAAGCAGCTGCGCGGCAAGGCGGGCGTCACCCGCTACGAGGTCGACAAGCTCGGCCGCGTCCTCGGCCAGGCCGAGGCCGACCCCGCCCAGCCCGGCGCCAACCTCGTCACCAGCATCGACGCCCGCGTCCAGCGCATCGCCGAGTACCAGCTGAACGAGGCGATGAAGGAAGCCCGCAAACAGCACGACCGCAACACCAACCGCAACTACGAGGCCGACTCCGGCGCCGTCGTCGTCATGGAGGCCAAGACCGGCCGCGTCGTCGCCATGGCCTCCAACCCCACCTACGACCCCAACGCCTGGGTCGGCGGCATCTCCGCCAAGGACTACGCGGCCCTCACCGGCAAGAAGTCCAACTACCCGCTGCTCAACCGCGCCACCCAGGGCCTGTCGGCACCCGGCTCCATCTTCAAGGTGATCCCGACCGCCGCCGCCATACAGGCCGGCTACTCCTTCGAAGGCCCCTACGAGTGCTCCAGCTCGTACTCCATCGGCGGGCAGGTCTTCAAGAACTTCGAGTCCCAGAGCTTCGGCGGCATCAGCCTCGGCCGCGCCCTGGAGGTCTCCTGCGACACCGTCTTCTACCGGCTCTCCCACGAGGAGTGGAAGCGCGACGGCGGCAACAAGCCGAAGAAGGACCCCAACGACTGGTTCTACAAGACCGCCCACCAGTTCGGCCTCGGCGAGAAGACCGGCATCGACCTGCCCAACGAGGTCACCGGCCGCGTCCCCGACCGCCAGTGGAAGAAGGACTACTGGCAGGCCAACAAGGACGCCTGGTGCAAGACCGGCAAGAAGGACGGCAGCTACGCCGAGCGCATCGCCTACGAGAACTGCCTCGAAGGCAACCGGCTGCGCGCCGGTGACTCCGTCAACTACTCCATCGGCCAGGGCGACACCCTCGTCACCCCCATCCAGATGGCCACCATCTACGCCGCCATCTCCAACGGCGGCACCCTCTACGACCCCACCATCGGCAAGGCCGTCATCAGCCCCGACGGCAAGACCGTCACCGAGATCGAGCCCAAGGCGCACGGCAAGCTGCCGACGAGCAAGAAGACCCTCGCCCAGATGGACGAAGCCCTCGCAGGAGTCGCCACCCGCGGTACGGCCGCGTGGCGATTCGGGGGCTGGCCACAGGACGAGATCCCGATGCACGCCAAGACCGGTACCGCCGAGGTGTACGGCAAGCAGACCACCTCCTGGTTCGCCACCTACACCAAGGACTACTCGATCGTCATGACGATCTCCCAGGGCGGTACCGGCTCCGGCGCCTCGGGCCCCGCCGTGCGCAACATCTACAACGCCCTGTACGGCGTCTCCGAGGACGGCGAGATCGACAAGAAGAAGGCACTGCTGCCCACCCCGCAGAAGACCCTCCCCAAGGTCCGCACCGACGGCACCATCAAGTCCCCGAAGGTCTCCAAGGACCCCGCCAAGGACCGCGCGACCCCCTCGCCCGGCGCCACCGCCACCACCCCGCAGGACGGCGACCCCGCCGACCCGCAGCAGGCCGGCACCGTCCCCTCACCGGAGAACACCAACCGCGACACCCGCCGCCGCGAGCGACGACGGGGCGGCGGACCGCGCCGCGGCGACGGGCGCCTCCGCGCCCGCTCCCGCCACCGGTCCGGCAGGACCGCGTCACGCGGGGCGGCGTCATGACCGGCGGCGTCAACAGCTTCCAGGTCTCCGGATACGGACCCGAGCGGGCCGGCTGGACACGGGTCTTCGCCCGCGACTCCCTGGCCCGCCGCCTCGACTGGCCGATACTGCTCTCGGCGATCCTGCTCTCCCTGCTGGGCTCGCTCCTGGTCTACTCGGCCACCCGCAACCGCACCGAACTCAACCAGGGCGACCCCTACTACTTCCTGGTCCGGCACTGGCTCAACACCGGCATCGGACTGGCCCTGATGGTCGGCGCCCTCTGGCTCGGCCACCGCGCCCTGCGCACCGCCGTCCCCCTGCTGTACGGCGCCTCGGTCTTCCTGATCCTGCTGGTCCTCACCCCGCTGGGCTCCACCATCAACGGCGCCCACAGCTGGATCAAACTCCCCGGCGGCTTCTCGCTCCAGCCCTCCGAGTTCGTGAAGATCACGATCATCCTGGGCATGGCGATGCTGCTCGCCGCGCGAGTCGACGCCGGCGACAAGCCCTACCCCGACCACCGCACGGTCCTCCAGGCACTCGGCCTCGCCGTCGTCCCCATGCTGATCGTGATGCTCATGCCCGACCTCGGCTCGGTCATGGTCATGGTCGTCATCGTGCTCGGGGTGCTGCTCGCCTCCGGCGCCTCCAACCGCTGGGTCTTCGGGCTGCTCGGAGCGGGCGCCGCCGGCGCGGTCACCGTCTGGCAGCTCGGCATCCTCGACGAGTACCAGATCAACCGGTTCGCCGCCTTCGCCAACCCCGAGCTCGACCCCGCCGGCGTCGGATACAACACCAACCAGGCCCGCATCGCCATCGGCTCCGGCGGACTGACCGGCTCCGGCCTCTTCCACGGCTCCCAGACCACCGGCCAGTTCGTCCCCGAGCAGCAGACCGACTTCGTCTTCACCGTCGCCGGGGAGGAACTCGGCTTCGTCGGCGGCGCACTGATCATCGGCCTGCTCGGCATCATCCTCTGGCGCGCCTGCCGCATCGCCCGCGACACCACCGACCTGTACGGCACCGTCGTCGCCGCCGGCATCGTCGCCTGGTTCGCCTTCCAGACCTTCGAGAACATCGGCATGACCCTCGGCATCATGCCGGTCACCGGACTGCCCCTGCCGTTCGTCTCCTACGGCGGCTCCTCCATGTTCGCCGTCTGGCTGGCCGTGGGCCTGCTGCAATCGATCCGGATACAACGCCCGATGTCCGCGTAACACCCCGCCCGGCCCGCACATCACCGGTGCGGAGCGGCCCACTGCCGCTCCGCACCCCTGGCGGCTAGATTCGAATCATGGCGGACACCAAGCGCGAGATCGAGCGGAAATACGAGTCGGACCAGGAAGGCCTGCCCGACCTGACCCGCGTCCCCGGCGTCGCATCCGTCCTCGACCGAGGTGTCACCCACCTCGACGCCACCTACCACGACACCGCCGACGAACGCCTCGCCGCGTCCGCCGTCACCCTCCGCCGCCGCACCGGCGGCTCCGACGCCGGCTGGCACCTGAAATTCCCCGTCGCCCCCGGAGTACGCGACGAGATCCGCGCCCCGCTCTCCGACACCCTCCCGGACGAACTCGCCGCCCTCGTCCGCTCCCGCGTCCGCGACCACGCACTGCTGCCCGTGGTCCGGCTCCGCTCCGACCGTGCGGTACGCCACCTCCTCGACACCGACGGACGGCTCCTCGCCGAGGTCAGCGTCGACACCGTCCACGCCCAGCGCCTCACCGGCGACGGCGGCACCGCCCGGTGGACCGAGATCGAGGTCGAACTCGCCGACGACGGCGACCCCGCCTTCCTCGACAAGGTCGAAAAACGCCTGCGCAAGGCCGGCGTACGCCCCTCCGCATCGGCCTCCAAACTGGCCCGGGCCCTGGCCGAGACGGCCCCGGACGGCACCACGACCCCCGCGACCGCACCCACCCCCGCCGTCGCACCCGAAGCGGCCCCGAAACAGAAACGGCGCTCACGGCCGGCCGGACAGCCCGTCACCGCCGCGGACCACGTCCTCGCCTACGTCCGCGCCCAGCGCGACGCCCTCGTCGAGCTCGACCCCGCCGTACGCCAGGACATCCCCGACTCCGTCCACCGCATGAGAGTCGCCACCCGCCGCCTGCGCAGCACCTTCCGCACCTACCGCACCGTCCTCGACCGCGAGACGACCGACCCCGTCGCCACCGACCTGAAATGGCTGGCCGGCGAGCTCGGCCTGGAGCGCGACCAGGAAGTCCTCGCCGAACGCCTCACCACCGCCCTCGGCGAACTGCCCGGCACCCTCGTCCACGGCCCGGTCGCCGACCGCCTCGCCGCCTGGTCCCGGGCCCGGCACAGCGGAGCCCACGGCCGCATCACCGGCATCCTCGACTCCCGCCGCTACCTCACCCTCCTCGACACCCTGGACGCCCTCCTCGCCGACCCGCCCCTGGACAAGAAGGCCGGAACCAAGCCGGCGAAGACCCTCACCAAGGCCGTACGCAAGGACTTCGACAAGCTCACAGGCCTCGTCACCCGGGCCCTCGACCTCCCACCCGGCACCGACCGCGACGTCGCCCTGCACGAGGCCCGCAAGAAGACCAAGCGCACCCGCTACGCCGCCGAGGCCGCCGCCCCCGCACTCGGCGGACCCGCGAAGGACCTCGTCGGCGCCATGAAGTCGCTCCAGGGCCTGCTCGGCGACCACCAGGACAGCGTCATGGCCCGACAGACCCTGCGCGAGCTCGCCGCCGTCGCCCACGCGGCAGGGGAGAACACCTTCACCTACGGCGTCCTCCACGGCCGCGAGGAACACCGCGCACAGGTCGCCGAGGCCGCCCTCCCCGAAGCCTGGACCTCGATCAGGAAGAGCACCGCCCTCTGAACGGCGTACGGGGGACCCCTCCGGCCGGGTTACGCTGGATGGTCACCCCTGTCAGCACACAAAGGTTCGCGAGATGCCTGCCGAAGCCGCCGAGTCTGTGAAATCAGTGTTTCCGCAGCTCGAAGCTCTGCTCCCGCATGTGCAGAAGCCGATCCAGTACGTCGGCGGAGAGCTCAACTCCACGGTCAAGGACTGGGACTCCTGCGACGTCCGCTGGGCGCTCATGTACCCCGACGCCTACGAGGTCGGACTGCCCAACCAGGGCGTCATGATCCTCTACGAGGTCCTCAACGAACAGGACGGCGTCCTCGCCGAGCGCACCTACAGCGTCTGGCCGGACCTCGAGGCGCTGATGCGCGAGCACCACGTCCCGCAGTTCACCGTCGACAGCCACCGCCCGGTCCGGAACTTCGACGTGTTCGGCCTGAGCTTCTCCACCGAGCTCGGCTACACCAACATGCTCACCGCCCTGGACCTGGCCGGCATCCCCCTCGAGGCCAAGGACCGGACGCTGGACGACCCGATCGTCATGGCCGGCGGCCACGCCGCCTTCAACCCCGAGCCGATCGCCGACTTCATCGACTGCGCGGTCATCGGCGACGGCGAGCAGGCCGTCCTCGAGGTCACGCGGATCATCCGCGCCTGGAAGGAGGAGGGCCGCCCCGGCGGCCGCGAGGAACTCCTCTTCCGCCTCGCGCGGACCGGCGGGGTGTACGTCCCCGGCTTCTACGACGTCGAGTACCTCCCCGACGGCCGTATCGCCCGCGTCGTACCGAACAAGTCGGGCGTCCCGTGGCGTGTCTCCAAGCACACGGTGATGGACCTCGACGAGTGGCCCTACCCCAAGCAGCCCCTCGTCCCGCTCGCCGAGACCGTCCACGAGCGCATGTCCGTGGAGATCTTCCGCGGCTGCACCCGCGGCTGCCGCTTCTGCCAGGCGGGCATGATCACCCGCCCGGTCCGCGAGCGCTCGATCACCGGCATCGGCGAGATGGTCGACAAGGGCCTGAAGGCCACGGGCTTCGAGGAGGTCGGCCTTCTCTCCCTGTCCTCCGCCGACCACTCGGAGATCGGCGACATCGCCAAGGGCCTGGCCGACCGCTACGAGGAGGACAAGATCGGCCTCTCCCTCCCCTCCACCCGCGTCGACGCCTTCAACATCGACCTGGCCAACGAGCTGACCCGCAACGGCCGCCGCTCCGGCCTCACCTTCGCCCCCGAGGGCGGCTCGGAGCGCATCCGCAAGGTCATCAACAAGATGGTCTCCGAGGACGACCTGATCCGGACCGTCGCCACCGCCTACGGCAACGGCTGGCGCCAGGTGAAGCTGTACTTCATGTGCGGCCTGCCCACCGAGACCGACGACGACGTCCTCCAGATCGCCGACATGGCCACCCGCGTGATCGCCAAGGGCCGAGAGGTCTCCGGCTCGAACGACATCCGCTGCACGGTCTCCATCGGCGGTTTCGTCCCCAAGCCGCACACCCCCTTCCAGTGGGCGCCGCAGCTCTCCGCCGAGCAGACGGACGAGCGTCTCGGCAAGCTCCGCGACAAGATCCGCGGCGACAAGAAGTACGGCCGTTCCATCGGCTTCCGCTACCACGACGGCAAGCCCGGCATCGTCGAGGGCCTGCTCTCCCGCGGCGACCGCCGCATCGGCGCGGTCATCCGCGCGGTCTACGAGGACGGCGGCCGCTTCGACGGCTGGCGCGAGCACTTCTCCTACGACCGCTGGATGGCGTGCGCGGACAAGGCCCTGGCCGAGTTCGGCGTGGACGTCGACTGGTACACCACCCGTGAGCGCACCTACGAGGAGGTCCTGCCCTGGGACCACCTCGACTCCGGCCTCGACAAGGACTGGCTCTGGGAGGACTGGCAGGACGCCCTCGACGAGACGGAGGTCGAGGACTGCCGCTGGACCCCGTGCTTCGACTGCGGGGTGTGTCCTCAGATGGACACCAGTATTCAAATCGGCCCGACCGGCAAGAAGCTGCTGCCGCTGACGGTCAAGAACGCCGCTCCCACGCCCGCGTCGAGTGGTCACTCCCACTGAAAGCGGCTGCCACTGAAAGCGGCCCCACAGAAAGCGGCCCCCGCCGATGGCGGGGGCCGCTTCTTCGTGTTCGTGGCCGGGGCCGGCGCTACGGGGTCTCGTGGCCGTACGGGCGGATGCGGTGGCGGGGGGCGACCGTGCGGCGGGGCGGGCGGGTGAGGGTGATCTGGCGGACCAGCTGCTGGAAGCAGGCCAGGGCGGCGACGCCCGGCAGGGCCGCCGCGGCCGTGTCGGTGATGGTGCGGGGGGCCTGGGCCACGCAGAGGAGAACCGCGACGGAGGAGAAGAGCAGGACGACGAACCAGGAGTGCAGCGCGCGGCGTTGGTGGAGTGCCGCGCGGAGGATGGAGAGGGATCCCGCGAGCCAGGGGCCGTAGACCAGGATGGGCCACCAGGCCGACGAACTGCCGCTGCTGTGGGCCGTGGTGACCAGCAGCAGGGGCTCGTAGGTGACCACGCCGCTGAAGACGCTCACCATCGACACGGTGACCGCTGCCATGGCGGCGATGACATAGCTGGCGACGCGCAGTGCGTCGGGGCGTTTGCGCGGGGGTTTGCGGTGTCCGCGCGGGGCGCGCAGGGGTGGCAGTTCGGCGGTGATCTCCTGCAGGTTGCCCATGGGGCTGCCGGCAGGGGGCGCGGTGACCGAGGCCTCCTCGCGCGGGGGTGGCACGGTTCTGCCGTACTCCTCGCTGCGGGCCTCCTGGAGCAGATAGGCCAGCTCCTCGGCCGGGTCCCAGGGGGGCACGGCCGGTTCCACGGGATCCGCGTAGACGGCTCCGGCCCGGTGCCGTCCGGTGCCCGCTTCGGGGAATTGGTCCGGGACGTCGGCGCCGTACCAGAGATGGTCGTAGCGTTCATCATTCATGTCAGGATTGATTCGTCGGGCCGGTGGCGACGGTCAACAGCGTTTCTGCGACGTGGAGTTGGAGCGGCCCTGACCTGCTTTCCTTCATACAGCGACTAACGGCGGCTGTTTCACTTGGATGCGCGGCGAATGAGTGAACGGCCGTGGTGACAATTGCTTTGTATAAGCCTCGTAATTGCGGTTTTTCGACTGGCGTTCAGCATATGAGAAATACTTTTCCGGCGTTGCGGGATCCGCGCGGGCGGCTGCGGCGTCCTTGCGGGTATGGAGCTTGAGAAGTCGTCGGAGCGGCCCGCGGGCGGTGAGGGGTGCCTCGTCGTGGCGATCCGCGTTCCCCTGCGGATCCTGGTGCTGGTGCTGGTCGTGCCCGTACGGATGCTGTGGGACGCGTTGGTGGTCGCCGGGCGGTTCCTGAACGACACGGTGCTGAGGCCGGTCGGGCGGGCGCTGCTGTGGGTGGGGCGCGCGGTGTTCGTGTGGCCGTGGGTGGGGCTGTGGCGGTATGTGCTCGTGCCGCTGGGCAGGGGAGTGGCGTGGCTGGGGAGGGTGCTTCTCGTCCTTCCGGCCGTGTGGCTCTACCGATATGTGCTGACTCCCCTCGGGCATGCCGCGACATGGGTGTACGCGCGTGTGCTGACGCCGGTCGGGCACGCGCTCGCCGCCGCCGGGGCAGGGCTGTGGGCGGGAGTGGTGTGGCTGGGGAGGCATCTCCTCGTCGTGCCGTCGGTGTGGGTGTACCGGTGGGTGCTGACACCGGTGGGGCAAGCGCTCGCCTGGTGCGGCCGGGGGCTCGTGTGGTGCGGCCGGGGCTGCGTGTGGCTGGTGACGGTGATCGCCGTCGGGATCGGCACGGGGCTGTACTGGATCGCGCGGATCCTGCTGGTGCTGCCCGCGCTCGCGGTGTGGCGCTGGGTGCTGGCGCCGGCCGGACGGGTGCTCGGTGTGGTCGCGCGGGAGATCGGGGCGGCGCTGGGGCACGCCTGGCGGGTCGCCGGGTATGTCTCGCTCGCCGTGGGGCGGGCCCTCGCGGCCCTCTTCCGGTGGATCTTCGTGGAGCCGGCGCGCTGGGTGTACCGCAGTGTGCTGACCCCGGTGGGACATGCGGTGCGCGACGCCGTGCTGCGGCCCGCCGGCCAGGCCGCGCGTGCCGTGGGCCGGGCCACCCGGCAGGCGCTTCAGTCCGCCCGTGCCTCGGTCCGCCAGGCCCGTGCCGACTTCCGCCGGATGCTGCTGGGCGGACGGGAGGAACCGCAGCTCGCGCACCGGCGGGAACCTACCGGCCGGGAGGCACGTACTCTTGGTAGCAGTACGACCGCTCTCACGAAGGACTGAAGAACACTGGGCAAGCGACAGCCCGAAGGCCCGCCGCCCGCACCCGCGGTGCAGCGCATCCGACTGCGTTACACCAAGCGCGGCCGCCTCCGGTTCACCAGCCACCGTGACTTCCAGCGTGCTTTCGAGCGCGCGCTGCGCCGCGCCGAGGTGCCGATGGCGTACTCGGCGGGGTTCACGCCGCACCCGAAGGTGTCGTATGCCAATGCCGCACCCACCGGCACGGGCAGTGAGGCGGAGTACCTGGAGATCGCGCTCACCGAGCCGCGCGACCCCGAGCGGCTCCGGGCCCTTCTCGACGAGTCGATGCCCGCCGGGCTCGACATCGTCGAGGCGGTCGAGGCCCGCTCGTCGGGTCTCGCCGACCGGCTCACGGCTTCCGTGTGGGAGCTGCGGCTGGACGGCGTCGCCCCCGAGGACGCCCGCCGCGCGGTGGACGTCTTCAACGCGGCCCAGGCCGTGGAGGTCCAGCGCCGCACCAAGAACGGCGTCCGCACCTTCGACGCCCGCTCGGCGGTGGCCCACCTGGAGAGCGTGGAAACGCACTCGTCGCCGGCTGATAGGCCGACCGACCAGCCCTGTGCGATACTGCGCCTGGTTGTTCGGCACGTGACGCCTGCCGTACGACCCGACGACGTCCTGTCCGGTCTCCGCGCCGTGGCCGACCTGGCGCCGCCGGTCCCCGCAGCGGTGACCAGGCTGGCGCAGGGGCTGTTCGATGAAGAGACCGGCACGGTGACCGACCCGCTCGCGCCCGACCGCGAGGCAGCAGCGACCGAGCCGCATCCGGCCGGCGCCACTGCCGCCGCGCCGGCGCCGGCGTAAGGAAGGTCCCGCGCAGGGACGTACGTCGTAAGCGCCGCCCTTGAACTCGGGAGCCACCTGGGTCGGGCAGCGCACCGACCAGAAGACTTTCGCCAGGCCGTACGCATTCGGCGTACGGAACCGGCGAGACAGGACACAGAGAGCTCCCGAGCGGCGCCCGCGCCCCGGACGGCGGCAACCGCGCATCGCGCGAGCCGCGGACGTCACCGGCATCGCCGGACCAGGTGCGGCGCCCGGGAGCCTGACGGGAGAAACGCCCGCATGCTCGAACCGATCGAGCCCACCGAGGGCTCCGAACCGAACACTCCGAGCGACACCCTGCCGCCGAGGCGGCGGCGCCGTGCCGCGTCCCGCCCGGCGGGTCCGCCCGCCGCCACGGCCGGTACGACGGCCGAGACCGTCGAGCCGGCCATACCGGCCGCGGAGAGTGCCGACGTCCCTGAGTCGCCCGAGCCCGCTGAGCTCGTGGAGGACCGGGAGAGCGCGGAGAAGGAGACCGAGGCCGCCGCGCCTCGGCGTCGTCGTGTGGTCCGCCGTGCGGCCGCGCCCGCCGGGGCACCGGCGTCCGCGGAGGCCGCGGAGACGGTCGTGCCGACGACTCCGGCCGCGTCCGGGACCGCTCCGGCGGCCGAGGCCGTCCCTGAGCCCGCCCCCGAGGCCGACGCCGCTCCGCGCCGTACCCGTCGCCGGGCGACGCGCTCCGTGACCTCGCCGGTGGAGACCGCGGAGACCGCGGAGACCACGGCCGCGCCCGCGGACAGTGCCGAGGCCGCCGAGACCGTTGGGACGCAGGACGCCCCCGAGGCCCGCGAGGCCGACCCGGCCGCCGAGGCCGACGCCGCTCCGCGCCGTACCCGTCGCCGGGCCACCCGCACGGTGACCGCGCCCGCGGAGACCACGACCGCGCCCGCGGACAGCGCCGAGGCCGCCGAGACCGTTGGGACGCAGGACGCCCCCGAGGCCCGCGAGGCCGCCGAGGCCGACGCCGCTCCGCGCCGTACCCGTCGCCGGGCCACCCGCACGGTGACCGCGCCCGCGGAGACCACGGCCGCGCCCGCCGAGGCATCCGAGGCCCCCGTCGCCGCCGAAGCCTCCGAGGCCGGCGAAGACACCGCTCCCCGCCGCACCCGGCGCCGCGCCTCGCGCAGTGCGTCCGCTCCGGCCGGCGCGCCGGTGACCGCCGCGACGGCGGAGGGCGGCGCCGAGGAGACCGAGCAGGCCGCCCCGACCGCCGAGGAGGCCCTGGTGACCGAGCACGACAAGCAGGACGAGACCCCCGTCGAGCAGCCCGCCGCCCAAGCTCCCGAGGCCGGGCAGGCCCCCGCCGAGGAGGCCGCGCCGCGCCGTCGCCGTCGCGTCGTCCGCAAGGCCGCCGCCGGGTTCGCCGAACCCGCGCGCACCGCCCGGGCCGCCGAGGTCGAGGAGGCGGAGGAGGCGGAGAACTCGCCGCGGCGCCCCGCGCGCCCCGCCGTCGCCGTGTTCCAGCCGCCGGTGTTCACCGAGCCCCGTTTCCAGACCCCCGAGCGTGCCGCCGCCGAGGCGGCGGCCGAGGTTGCCGAGCCGGTGGAGCCGCAGGAGACCGAGGAGCTGCCGGAGGAGCAGCCCGCAGCCTCCCGCCGCCGTCGCCGGCGCCGGGGCGCGGGTGACGCCGAGGAGACCGCGCAGGCCGCCCCGGCCGCCGAGGAAGCCCCCGCGGCTCGTGCCGAGGACGAGGCGGAGGAGGCCGAGGAGCCGGCCGAGGACCACGCGAACGCCGACACCGAGGACCAGGACGACAGCGAGTCCTCCGGTTCCCGCCGTCGCCGTCGCCGCGGTGGCCGTCGCCGCCGTCGCGGCGAGTCCGCCGAGACGGAGGCCGAGGGCGACGAGTCCGGCGAAGGGGACGCCGACACCGAGCGCATCTCCGCCGAGCAGGCCGCCCAGGACGCCGAGGACACCGCCGAGCAGGCGGAGGAGGACGCCGAGGACCGCGAGGACTCCGGTGGCTCCAGCAGCAGCCGTCGCCGTCGCCGCCGCCGTCGCCGGGCCGGTGACGGCGCCGCCGAGGGCGAGTCCTCCGGCGACGACCCGGAGCGCACGGTCGTCAAGGTGCGCGAGCCGCGCAAGGCGTCCGAGCCGTCGGACGAGGTGCAGTCCATCAAGGGCTCCACGCGTCTGGAGGCGAAGAAGCAGCGCCGCCGCGAAGGCCGCGAGCAGGGCCGCCGGCGCGTGCCGATCATCACCGAGGCCGAGTTCCTGGCCCGCCGTGAGGCCGTCGAGCGCGTCATGGTGGTGCGCCAGCACGGCGACCGCACGCAGATCGGCGTCCTGGAGGACGGGGTGCTCGTCGAGCACTACGTCAACAAGGAGCAGGCGACGTCGTACGTCGGCAACGTCTACCTCGGCAAGGTGCAGAACGTGCTGCCGTCGATGGAGGCCGCCTTCATCGACATCGGCAAGGGCCGCAACGCGGTGCTCTACGCCGGTGAGGTCAACTTCGAGGCGCTCGGCATGTCGGGCGGCCCGCGCCGCATCGAGTCCGCGCTGAAGTCGGGCCAGTCGGTCCTGGTCCAGGTGACCAAGGACCCGATCGGCCACAAGGGCGCCCGTCTGACCAGCCAGGTCTCCCTCCCGGGCCGCTACCTCGTGTACGTGCCCGAGGGCTCGATGACCGGCATCAGCCGCAAGCTGCCCGACACCGAGCGGTCCCGGCTGAAGACCATCCTCAAGAAGGTCGTCCCCGAGGACGCGGGCGTCATCGTGCGCACCGCCGCCGAGGGCGCCAGCGAGGACGAACTGCGCCGCGACGTCGAGCGTCTCCAGGCGCAGTGGGAGGAGATCAAGAAGAAGTCCAAGAACGGCGGCACCGCGCCGACGCTGCTGTACGGCGAGCCGGACATGACCGTCCGGGTCGTGCGGGACATCTTCAACGAGGACTTCTCCAAGGTCGTCGTCAGCGGTGACGAGGCCTGGGAGACCATCCACGGGTACGTGTCGCACGTGGCGCCGGACCTGGCCGAGCGGCTGTCGAGGTGGACCAGCGAGGTCGACGCCTTCGCCACGTACCGGATCGACGAGCAGCTCGCCAAGGCGCTGGACCGCAAGGTCTGGCTGCCCAGCGGCGGTTCGCTGGTGATCGACCGGACCGAGGCGATGGTCGTCATCGACGTCAACACCGGCAAGTTCACCGGCCAGGGCGGCAACCTCGAGGAGACGGTCACCAGGAACAACCTGGAGGCGGCCGAGGAGATCGTGCGTCAGCTGCGGCTGCGCGACCTCGGCGGCATCATCGTCATCGACTTCATCGACATGGTGCTGGAGTCCAACCGGGACCTGGTGCTGCGGCGCCTGCTGGAGTGCCTGGGCCGGGACCGTACGAAGCACCAGGTCGCCGAGGTGACGTCGCTGGGCCTGGTGCAGATGACCCGCAAGCGGGTCGGCCAGGGCCTGCTGGAGTCGTTCTCGGAGACCTGCGTCCACTGCAACGGGCGCGGTGTCATCGTGCACCTGGACCAGCCGTCCGCCGTCGGTGGCGGCGGCAAGCGCCGCAAGCGGGCGCGGGCCGGTGCGGCGGAGCAGCCGCACGAGCACGAGGCCGCCGTGGCCGTCGAGACGCCCGAGCAGGAGGCCGAGGCGGAGTCGGTGGCCGAGGTCGCCGCCGAGGCCGCGGAGCCCGTCGCGCTTCCGGCCCCCGAGTTCACCCCGGACGAGGAGCTGTACAGCAGCGCGGCCGAGGCGGAGGCCGCGGCCACCCGTGGGCGTACGCGCCGCCGGGCGAGCCGACGGGTGTCCGCCCCGGCGGGGGCCCCGAAGCGGGAGGCCGAGAAGGCCGGCCGGCACAAGGCACAGGAGCCCGCGCCGGCCGTGGAGACCGAGCCCGAGGCCGTCCCGACGGCCCAGGACGTGACCGCCGCGCAGGAGGTGGCGCGTCCGGTGCAGCCGGAGTCGGCCGCCGAGGCGCTGGCCGAGCCCGCCGCCGTCGAGGACGCGGTGGTCCCGGAGCCCGCCGCCGAGGAGGCCGCCCCCAAGGGCCGCACGCGTCGTCGGGCCACCCGCAAGGTGTCCGCGCCGGCCGGTTCCCCGGCGGGAGCGGAGGCCGCGGTGGTGACGGTCACCGAGACCGCGAAGGCGGAGGAGACGCCTCAGGCCGAGGAGGCCCCGGCCGAGGTGAGCGCCCCGGCCGAGGCGGCTGCCCCGGCGGAGCCCGAGGCCCCGGCCCGTCCGCGCCGTCGCGCGGTGCGCAAGCCGAGCACCTCCACCGCTTCCGAGGACGCGGCCGTGACGGTCGTCCCGTCGGCCCCGGCGCAGGAGCCGGCCGGGGAGCCCGCCGGCGAGGGTGCCGAGGGCGAGGCCGCCGAGGAAGCCGCTCCGGCCAAGAAGACCGCCCGCAAGGCGGCCAAGAAGGCCACGGCGAAGAAGGCCGCCACGAAGAAGACGACGACGGCCAAGAAGACCGCCGCGAAGAAGACGACGGCCAAGAAGGCGGCGAAGACCACCAAGGCGGCCGCCACCAAGACGACGACCGCCAGGACGACCGCGAAGAAGGCGGCGCCGAAGAAGACCGCGGCCGCGGACCAGCAGCCGCCGTCCTCGGTCACGGCCGTGACCGACGAGGGCTGAGCGGCCGTCTACGCTGTGTGGTCCTGTCCCCCGTGGACAGGACCACACCCTTTCCCAAGGGCAGCGCCCACCTGCGCCCACAGCGCGCGGACGTGCCCGTCAGACAGTTCTGCCGCCGAGATGACACATCCCCGACTCGGTCGGACCCGGGGAACGTAAGGAGACAACCGCGATGATAGGCCTCGTGCTTGCGGCCGGCGCCGGACGCCGTCTGCGCCCCTACACCGACACCCTGCCCAAGGCGCTGGTGCCGGTGGGCGCGGAGGGCGACCCGGACGGGGTGACGGTCCTGGACCTGACCCTCGCCAACTTCGCCGAGATCGGGCTGACCGAGGTCGGTGTCATCGTCGGCTACCGCAAGGAGGCCGTGTACGAGCGCAAGGCGGCCCTGGAGGCGAAGTACGGGCTGAAGCTGACGCTCATCGACAACGACAAGGCCGAGGAGTGGAACAACGCCTACTCGCTGTGGTGCGGGCGTGACGCCCTCAAGGACGGTGTGATCCTCGCCAACGGCGACACGGTGCACCCGGTGTCGGTGGAGAAGACCCTGCTGGCCGCGCGCGGTGACGGCAGGAGGATCATCCTCGCGCTGGACACGGTGAAGAAGCTCGCCGACGAGGAGATGAAGGTCGTCGTCGACCCCGAGAAGGGGATGACGCGGATCACCAAGCTGATGGACCCGGCGGAGGCGACCGGTGAGTACATCGGTGTCACGCTGATCGAGGGCGAGGCGGCCGGGGAGCTGGCGGACGCGCTGAAGGCGACCTTCGAGCGCGACCCGCAGCTGTACTACGAGGACGGCTACCAGGAGCTGGTGAACCGCGGCTTCCGGATCGACGTGGCGCCGATCGGCGACGTCAAGTGGGTCGAGATCGACAACCACGACGACCTCGCCCGCGGACGGGAGATCGCGTGCCAGTACTGACCCGGCTCATCCCCTCGCCGGTCGTCGTCGACATCCGCCCGGGCGCCCTCGACGACCTGGCGAACGTCCTCGCGGACCAGCGGATCTCCCAGTCGGGCAGACTCGCGGTGGCGATCAGCGGCGGCTCCGGGGCCCGGCTGCGGGAGCGGCTGTCGCCCGCCCTGCCGGGGGCCGACTGGTTCGAGGTGGGTGGCGGCACCATCGACGACGCGGTGCGGCTGGCCGACAAGATGAAGTCCGGCCGCTACGACGCGGTCGTCGGAC
This sequence comes from Streptomyces malachitofuscus, assembly GCF_055571035.1. Taxonomy (NCBI): domain Bacteria; kingdom Bacillati; phylum Actinomycetota; class Actinomycetes; order Kitasatosporales; family Streptomycetaceae; genus Streptomyces; species Streptomyces malachitofuscus. The sequence continues at coordinate 94,190 of NZ_JBVIGA010000001.1, forward strand.
TCGGCGGCGGCAAGGTCATCGACTGCGCGAAGTACTCCGCGGCGCGCATCGGGCTGCCCATGGTCGCCGTGGCCACCAACCTCTCGCACGACGGCATCTGCTCGCCCGTCTCCATCCTGGACAACGACGCGGGCCGCGGCTCGTACGGTGTGCCCACGCCCATCGCGCTGCTCATCGACCTCTCGGTGATACGCGAGGCGCCGATCCGGTTCGTGCGGTCGGGGATCGGGGACGCGCTGTCCAACATCTCCGCGGTCGCCGACTGGGAACTGTCCCACCGCGTCAACGGCGAGAAGGTGGACGGCCTCGCCGCGGCGATGGCCCGGCAGGCCGGTGAGGCCGTGCTGCGCCACCCCGGTGGCTGCGGCGACGACGGCTTCCTGACCGTGCTGTCCGAGGGCCTGGTGCTGTCGGGCATCGCCATGTCGATCGCGGGGCACACCCGGCCCTCCTCGGGGGCCTGCCACGAGATCAGTCACGCGCTCGACCTGTTGTATCCCCGGCGTGCCGCCAGCCATGGCGAGCAGGTCGGCATCGGCGCGGCGTTCGCGATGCATCTGCGGGGCGACCACGAGAGCTCCCGGATGATGGCCGACGCGCTCCGCCGGCACGGGCTGCCGGTCGTCGCGCGGGAGATCGGCTTCGACGACGAGGAGTTCGTCCGCGCCGTCGGGTTCGCCCCCGAGACCCGCCCGGGCCGCTACACGATCCTGGAGCACCTGGAGCTGTCGCCGGCGCAGATCAAGGACGCGTACGCGGACTACGTCGCGTCGGTCGGCGGCTGACGCAGGGGGTCCGGTTTGACCCCCGTGGGCCGGGCCCCGTAACCTTGACCGTCGGCGTGTCCATCGGGACCGCCACATCCCCGTAAACCTCTTCCTCCCGGACGCGGACCGCGATCGGGAGAGGTCGTCCGCGTGTGTGCGTGGGCGGCTGGCCTGCGGGGGTGCCGTTCTACGAGTGAGAGAGTGAGATCCGCGTGTACGCCATCGTGCGCAGCGGTGGTCGCCAGCACAAGGTTGCTGTCGGCGACATCGTCGAGGTTGACAAGATTTCCACCGCCAAGGTCGGCGACACGGTCGAGCTCTCGACCCTGCTCGTCGTCGACGGCGACTCCGTGACCAGCGACCCGTGGGTGCTGGCCGGCATCAAGGTTCAGGCCGAGGTCGTGGACCACCACAAGGGCCAGAAGATCGACATTCTGCGCTACAAGAACAAGACCGGCTACCGCCGTCGTCAGGGCCACCGCCAGCAGTACACGGCGATCAAGGTCACTGAGATCCCCGCGGCTGCGAAGTAAGGGACTGAGGAGAGATGGCACACAAGAAGGGCGCATCGTCCACCCGCAACGGTCGTGACTCCAACGCTCAGCGCCTCGGCGTGAAGCGCTTCGGCGGTCAGGTCGTCAACGCGGGCGAGATCCTGGTCCGCCAGCGCGGCACCCACTTCCACCCGGGCGCCGGCGTCGGCCGTGGCGGCGACGACACCCTGTTCGCGCTGCAGGCCGGTTCGGTGCAGTTCGGCACCAGCCGTGGCCGCAAGGTCGTGAACATCGTTCCGGTCGCCTGATCGGACACTTTCGCGAGGCGGACCTCACTTCCCCGACGGGAAGCGGGTCCGCCTTTCGCGTGTTACCCAAGAGACAACCCCGTAGTAACTGGAGGCACATTCCATGACCACCTTCGTGGACCGCGTCGAACTGCATGTCGCCGCGGGTAGCGGAGGTCACGGCTGTGCCTCCGTCCATCGTGAGAAGTTCAAGCCGCTCGGCGGCCCCGACGGGGGCAACGGCGGACGCGGCGGCGATGTGATCCTCACCGTCGACCAGTCCGTGACCACCCTGCTCGACTACCACCACTCGCCGCACCGCAAGGCCACCAACGGCAAGCCCGGCGAGGGCGGCAACCGCAGCGGCAAGGACGGCCAGGACCTGGTCCTGCCCGTGCCGGACGGCACCGTGGTGCTCGACAAGGCGGGCAACGTCCTCGCCGACCTCGTCGGGCACGGCACCTCGTACGTCGCGGCCCAGGGCGGACGCGGCGGGCTCGGGAACGCCGCCCTCGCCTCGGCGCGGCGCAAGGCGCCCGGCTTCGCGCTCCTCGGTGAGCCGGGGGACCTCCAGGACATCGTCCTGGAGCTGAAGACCGTCGCGGACGTGGCGCTCGTGGGCTATCCGAGCGCCGGCAAGTCGTCCCTGATCTCCGTGCTCAGCGCCGCCAAGCCGAAGATCGCCGATTATCCCTTCACCACGCTCGTGCCCAACCTCGGTGTGGTCACCGCCGGTTCGACCGTGTACACCATCGCCGACGTGCCGGGACTGATCCCGGGCGCCAGCCAGGGCAAGGGTCTCGGCCTGGAGTTCCTGCGGCACGTGGAGCGGTGCAGCGTGCTGGTGCACGTGCTGGACACCGCCACCCTGGAGTCCGACCGCGACCCCGTCTCCGACCTCGACATCATCGAGGAGGAGCTGCGGCAGTACGGCGGTCTCGACAACCGGCCGCGGATCGTCGTCCTCAACAAGATCGACGTACCCGACGGCAAGGACCTCGCCGAGATGGTGCGGCCGGACCTCGAGGCGCGCGGTTACCGCGTCTTCGAGGTGTCCGCCGTGGCCCACACCGGGCTGCGCGAGCTGTCCTTCGCGCTCGCCGAGCTGGTGGCCGCGGCGCGTGCCGCCAGGCCGAAGGAGGAGGCGACGCGGATCGTCATCCGGCCCAAGGCCGTGGACGACGCCGGTTTCACCGTCACCCGCGAGGAGGTCGGCGGGGAGCCGCTGTTCCGGGTGCGCGGCGAGAAGCCCGAACGCTGGGTCCGCCAGACCGACTTCAACAACGACGAGGCCGTCGGCTACCTCGCCGACCGGCTGAACCGCCTCGGTGTCGAGGAGGAGCTGATGAAGGCCGGTGCCCGCACCGGCAACGGTGTGGCCATCGGACCCGAGGAGAACGCCGTCGTCTTCGACTGGGAGCCGACCGTCACCGCCGGTGCCGAGATGCTCGGCCGCCGCGGCGAGGACCACCGCTTCGAGGCGCCCCGCCCGGCCGCGCAGCGCCGCCGCGACCGCCAGGCCGAACGGGACGAGTCCGAGCGGGAGTACGACGACTTCGAGCCGTTCTAGATCCCGGACGCTCCGTGCGGGAGGTGCCCCGGGACGAGTCATCGGCCCGGGGCACCTCCATGTCCGGCCGCACACACGGGAATTGACGGAGCGTCAACTGTTACGAGATCTTGCACTGGCCGACGGGTCGTCGAAACGGGACGGGAGAAATCGGGAGTTACGGTGATCAGAAACGCTGCTCGTGGGGGGCACTTTGAACACCGAGCCCGTACCGGGGCCCACCGTATCCGTGGTCATCCCGGTCTACAACGCGGTTGATCACCTCGAGGAATGTCTGCAGTCGATCGCGGACCAGTCCCTGGGATTCGACCGCCTCGAGATCGTCGCCGTGGACGACGCGTCCACGGACCGCAGCGCGGACTTACTGGACGCCTGGGCGGCACGGCACCCCGGGCGCGTCCGCGTCGTGCGGCTGGAGGAGAACACCGGCGCCCCGGGCGGGCCGCGCAACCGCGGCATCGAGGACGCCACCGGCGAGTTCCTGTTCTTCGCGGATCCCGACGACCGCCTCGGCACCGAGGCGCTGGAACGGATGGTGGGGGCCGCCCGGCGGGGCGACTCCGACGTGGTGCTCGGACGCATCAGGGGAGTGGGCCGCAAGGCGCCGGTCACACCGTTCCGCAAGAACGTCGAGGGCGGGGACCTCTTCTCCTGCAAGGCCGTGTGGACCCTCACCGCGCACAAGCTGTTCCGTCGCAGCCTCGTCGAGGAGCACGGGCTGCGCTTCGCCGAGGGGGTCCGGCTGGCCGAGGAGCAGATGTTCGTCGTCCCGGCCTATCTGCACGCCCGGTCGATCTCCGTGGTGGCCGACTACGACTGCTACCACCTGATCCACCGGGACGGCTTCCCGCACCTGACCCACGAGGTCCCCGACCCCGCCCCCTTCTACGCCAACCTGCGTGACGTACTGGGCGTGGTGGTGGACCATGTGCCACCCGGCAGCCGGCGCAACAGCCTGCTGTACCGCTGGCTCACCCTGGAGATACTCGGCCGTTTCAAGGAGTCCTTCGCCGACCTGCCGGACGAGACACGGGCCCTGCATGTGGAGCTCGCCGGGCAGCTGGTGCGCGAGTACGCCCCGCCGGAACTGGTGGCCGAGCTGCCGCCGCTCTCCCGGCTGCGCTGCCTGCTGCTCTCCCAGGGAGCGGTGGAGGAGCTCACCGCGCTGTGCGCCCTGGTGCCCAGGCCGCGACCGGCGGCGGAGTGCCCGTCCGTCACGCCGGTACCGCACACGCGCCCGCGTCTGCGAGGCCGGATCCGCGCCCTGACCGTCGCGCTGGCCGGCCGCACGCGTCCGGCCGGGAAGGCCGGGCACTGAGACGCCAGGGCCCGGGGAAGCGGGAAACGGCGACGGCCGGACGCATCGCGTCCGGCCGTCGCTCTTCTCCGCTCCCGGGAGCGGGCCCGCTCAGACCTCCTTGGCCTGCTCGAGCATCCGGTCCACGACCCGCTTCGATGCCTCGCCGTCGTCGAGGTCGCAGAACAGGTGGTGGAACCGCGCGAAGCGCTCCTCGTACTCCGCCGACACCTGGTCGATGTCGCGGATCGCCGTGACGAGCTCCTCGGAGGTGGAGATCAGCGGTCCGGGCGAGTCCTTCTCGAAGTCGAAGTAGAAGCCCCGCAGCGTGTCCCGGTAGTGCTCCAGGTCGTACGTGAAGAACAGCATCGGCCGCTTGAGGTGGGCGTAGTCGAACATCACCGACGAGTAGTCCGTGATCATGATGTCCGCCGCCAGGTACAGGTCGGCGATGTCCGGGTACTCCGACGCGTCCCACACGAAGCCGTTGCCGGCGCCGGGCACGGCGTCGACGACGTTGGAGTGCCGCCGGATCAGCAGCACGTGGTCGTCACCCAGCCGGCGACGGGCGTCCTCCAGGTCGATCCGCAGGTCGAACAGGTACTGGCCGGCGCTGTGCGACTGGTCGTCCCGCCAGGTCGGCGCGTACAGCACGACCTTCTTGCCGCTCGGAATCCCGAGCGTCTCCTTCACCTTCTCCGCGATCTTGTCGCGGTCGGGCGAGTACAGGTAGTCGTTGCGCGGGTAACCGGCCTCCTGGATCTCCCCGTCGTAGGAGAAGGCCCGCTTCAGGATCGGCGTGGAGAACCGGTTGGAGGAGACCAGCAGGCTCCAGTTCTTCGCCTCGAGCGCCAGACGGTTCTGGTACTCGCGGTCGAAGTAGAGCGTCTCGATGTCGTGGCCGATCTTCTTCAGCATCGTGCCGTGCCAGGTCTGCACGATGACCTGACCGGGCCGGCGCTCCACCCACTCGGGCAGGTGCCCGTTGGTGACGATGTACCGGGAGGTGGCCAGCGCCTCGAACCACTCACGGCCCCACATGCGCACCTTGTCCGCGGTGGGCGGCAGGACCACCTGGCCGTCGCGCACGGCCCACAGGAACTTCATGTCGCTGCCGCGGCGCAGCAGTTCCTCGTGCATCGCGCGGGGGCTGTCGGAGTACTGCTTGCCGTTGTAGCTGAGGAAGAACACCTGGTCGCGCAGCGGCTGGCGGCGGCCGGGCTCGTACACCTCACGGCGCAGCTGGAGCTGGCGGTACGGGCCGCGCTCCAGGTCGCTGAGCTCGGAGCGGCAGTTGAGCTGCGGGTAGTCGCTCCAGCGGTTCTCGAACCAGTAGCGGCGGCCGCCCAGCACGCTGTGCAGCGGGAACCGGGGCAGGGCCAGCCGGTCGATGACGAACTGGGCGTCCGGGACGTCCGGGTTCGAGGAGCGGAGCAGCAGGTTCCAGCGCCCCGCCTTCAGCGGCACCTGACCGGAGCCGCCCATCACCGACGGGTCGAAGGCCACGGTGAACGTGCCGTCCTCGGACCAGTCGGCGGGCGCCGTGCGCTCGTCGTAGCGGTTGGTCGCCTTGAGGACGAGGTCGGAGCCGACGAGTTCCCGGCTGCCGCGGCCGTCCACCACGAGCTTGCCGTTCTCCAGGCGGACGTCGGTGATCACGGCCCGGCGGGTCCGGCCGGTGATCTTCAGATAGCCGTTGTGGCCGGACGTCAGGGCGATCTCGCGGTGGGCGCCCTCCTCGCCGAAGGAGGCCGGCAGATCGAAGGACAGGTCCTCCAGGCCCTCCCGGACCACACTGCTGAACTGGCGCTCCGTGCCGTCCCCGGTGGTGGCCACCAGCACCGTGCTCCACCGGCGGCGGTCCGGCTGGGCCTGGTCGTCGACCGTGCTGGTGCTCAGCAGGGCCACGTCCGCCAGCGGCACCCTCGTACGGAAGGTCGTGGTGCTGCCCTGCTGCGCCACCTCGACGGGGTACGTGCGCACCTCGCCGCTCTTGCCGTGACTCAGACGGAACGTCACCGTCTCCCCGGTCTTCAGCGGGACGCGGATGTCACCGCTGATCTCCACCGCGTCGCCGTCCAGCCGGCGGTCGGTGATCAGGGCGCGCACCTTCTCGACGCGCAGCTTGAGCGCGCTGCGCTCGACGGTCGGCAGCAGCCGGAAGTCCTCGTCGAGCCACTGGTAGGGCGGGAAGTTCGCGGCCGAACCGCCGCGGGTCCAGATGCCGCTGCGGCGCACCAGACCGGAGGCGTAGACGTTGATGCCGACGTGCCAGAGGCCCTCCTGCCAGGTGCCGCCCTTGCGCAGCTTCGCCGGGTCGAGGGCCAGTTCCCAGCCCGCCCAGTCGTAGTTGTAGCGCTGCTGACCGGAGTCGGTGGTGCACTCGGGCCGGTGGATGTTCTTGGCCGGCAGGAAGACGCGCCGGCGCGAGCCGTTGCGCTTCAGCTGGACGATCTTGACGCTGCTCCGCTTGGTCGACACGTCGATCTTGTCGATGTAGGCGTCGCCGGACAGCACCAGCTTGCCGTCCTGCCAGGTCACCGAGCGCAGCGGGGCGCGCAGGTCCAGGTCGCCGTCGATGCGCAGCGCCGACTTCGGCAGGTCGAAGCCGCTCTCCTCCAGCGTGCGGAAGCTCGCGTACTTGCGGAAGGTGCCGGAGACCTCCACCGGCTCCTTGCGGCGCTGCGAGGCCAGCAGGGCGATCAGCTCCGGCATGGCGTGCTTGCGGACCAGCAGCCACTGCACCCGCAGATCCGTCGGCAGTGCCATGACGATCTTCGGGTCCACCATGTCGAGGTAGCGGTTGGCGGCCTCGAGGAACGCCTCGTGGAACTCGACGGTGGCGTCCGGCAGCACCCGCATGAACAGCCGCAGGTCGTCGCGGAGCACCCGGTCGTCGTACTGGCGCTTGTACTCGGCGAACTCGGGGCCCGACTGCTGGGCCAGGTAGTCGCTGACCATGCTCACCGCGGTGACCCGGTCGCGGATGGCCTGGGGCTCCTTGCGGCGCTGGGTGATCGAGGGGGCCGACTCGCCCTCGCGCAGCCGCCAGAAGTACGTCGGCTCACCGATGATGTCGACGGCCTCCGCCCGGTAGTGGGCGGGCAGCACGACGGGGATGTCCTCGTGGAGGATCCCCTCGGGGAAGACGAAGCCCTCCTTCTCCCAGAAGCTCCGCCGGAAGATCTTGTTGCAGGCGATGCGGTCGGCTATGAGCTTCGGGTACCTGGATATGTGGGTGCCCTTGCGGGCCTCACCGGCGAGCATCTTCAGCAGCGGCACCTGCCACGTCTTCTCCCCCTTGAGGTGGAAGACGTTGCCGGTGGCGAAGTCCGAGCCGGAATCGTCCAGGCTGGCGAGCATCTGCCGGTAGGCGTCCGGCGGGATGAGGTCGTCGCTGTCGACGAAGGTGAGGTACTCCGACGCGTCCGACATGTGCTGGATGCCCGTGTTGCGGGCCGCGCCGAGTCCGGCGTTCTCCTTGCGGATCAGCTTGAAGCGCTCGTCGCGGCTCGCGTACGCCTCGGCGATGGCGGCGGAGCCGTCGGGGGAGCCGTCGTCGACCATCAGGACCTCGATGTCCCGGAAGGTCTGCGCGGCGAGCGAGTCCAGGCACGCGGGCAGATAGCGCTCGACGTTGTAGATGGGGACGATGACACTGAGCCGAGGGGCCATGGCTTGGTGGTCTCCTTCCTGGGGGTCAGGCCCGCTCGACCAGTTCGAGCGCCTGGTCGGGGGTCGGTGCGTGGGGGCGTTCGGCGAACGGGACGAACGGCAACGTGCTCTCCTCGCCGAGGAAGACGCGCCGCACCACCCTTTCGGCTGCGTGACCGTCGTCGAACTCGCAGAAACGGAGCCGGAACTCGGCGCGGCGCTCGGCGGCGTCCGGTCCCTCGTACTCCCGCGAGCCGAGCAGTCCGATCAGCTCGGCCTGGGTGGTGGCCACCGAACCGGGCGGCTCCTCCAGCAGGTTGAAATAGGTGCCGCGGACCGCGGAGTAGATGTCCCAGTCGGGGGCGTAGATGATGATCGGCCGGTCGAGCACCGCGTAGTCGAACATCGCCGACGAGTAGTCCGTGATGAGCGCGTCCGCGGCCAGGTACAGCTCCTCCACCCGGCCGTGGCCCGACACGTCGACGATGCGGCCGCTGCGGCGCAGTTCGTCGACGTGGGGGGAGCTGCCGTAGAAGTAGTGGCCGCGGATCAGCAGCGTCACGTCGGGGCCCAGCTCGTCGGCGAGCCGCGCGAGGTCGAGGGCCGGGGTGAAGCCGGGCTGGTACTCGCGGTGGGTGGGCATGTACAGCAGGGCCCTGGTGCCGGCGGACAGTCCCAGCGCGGCACGGGCCCGGCGGACGTCGTCGGCCGTGGCGTTCACCAGGAAGTCGTTGCGCGGGTAGCCGGTCTCCAGCGTGGTGTACGAGCAGGGGTACACCCGCTCCCACACGGCGGTGGAGAAGCGGTTGGAGCTGAGGCTGAAGTCCCAGCGGTCGCAGCGCTCGAGGAGCTTGGTGAAGTTCATGTGGGTGGACGCCGGGTACTTCTGCTGGTCCAGGCCCATCGTCTTCAGCGGGGTGCCGTGGTGCGTCTGCAGGTGGATCTGGCCCTCCCGCTTCACCACGGAGTCCGCGAAGTTCACGTTGTTCACGAGGTACTTGGCACGTGCCACGGCCGCCCAGTACTCGCGCGAGCCGACCCGGACGTACTCCACGCCCTTGGGCACGCTGTCCACGGCGTCCGCCCGGACGGCCCACACGCGGCGGATCCCGGGGGCGAGCCGGGCCAGCTCGGCGTCGATGGCCGCGGGGTTGCAGGAGACGCTGCGGCTCCAGTAGGCGGAGAACAGCGCGAGGTTCTCGTCGAGGGGCAGCCGCAGCTGCGACTGGTAGAACATGCCGACCGCGCTGCGCTTGGACCGGCTGATCGCGGCCGCCGCGCGGTTCCGCACCCTCCGCCGGAACTTCACGGCGGCGGTGGCACCGGCCATGGCCGCGTACGCGTCACGCTCGAGCATCGCGTACTTGTGGCCGCGGCCGCCCGCCGGGCGCTGGAAGCCCTCGGGCCGGTGGGCGCGGTAGTCGGCCGAGGCGCGGTGGAAGAACTCCGCGCGGGCGGACTGCGGCAGCCGGCCCGGACGCTCCAGCACGGTCAGATAGTGGTCGACCATCTTGCGGAACAACGGCCCGCGCCACTCGTCGAGTTCCGGGTGCGCCGCGATGAAGTCGAAGACCCGGCCGTACTGGTCGAAGACGTCGAAGTGCTTGCGGCTGACCGTCTTCAGGATGTTGCCGCCCTCGCGGCGCTGCCGGTACAGGACGCAGACCCGGTCCAGTACGGCGATGCGTTCGGCGCTGATCATCGAGCAGAACGTCCAGGGGGCGTCCTCGTAGTACCCCGGAGGGAAGGTGAGGCCGGTGCGGGCGATGAAGTCGCGGCGGTAGGCCTTGTTCCAGACGATCTGGAGCAGATTGAGCAGCTCGGGGCGGTCGGCGAGGCGGAAGACGTCCGGACCCTCGCTCTTGAGCAGGTCCGCCCGCTGGTTGGGGCGGACCTCACCGTCCCAGTAGGTGCGCGCGTAGTCGTAGACGAGTATCTCGGGGTCCCCGGTGGCGTCGAGGCGGTCGGATATCGCCGCCAGCGCACCGTCGGACAGCGTGTCGTCACTGTCCAGGAACAGCACGTAGTCGCCCTCGGCGCGCTCCAGGCCCGCGTTGCGCGCGCGCCCCAGCCCCACGTTCTCGGTGAGGTGAATCACATGAATGCGGGGGTCTCTGGCCGCGTACTGGTCCAGGATGGCGCCCGACCCGTCCGGCGAGCAGTCGTCGACGGCGATGATCTCGAAGTCCGTGTAGTCCTGCCCGAGTAGGGAATCCAGGCACTCGGGCAGATAGCCCTGCACCTTGTACACAGGGACAACGAGGGAGAGTCTGGGCATCCTTACAACCTGTTCCGAGAACTGACCGCGTGCGCTTTGGCTTGGGCTTGGGGCCTGGCCGCGCTCCGGGCATCCATGGACCTGGAGGGCGTCGCCGCATCAGCGTAAAGGATTCATGCGAAGTTTCCGTGGGCGAGGTGGTCCGTCGCCCGGCGACCGCCCGGTGACGGAATCGACCGATTCCAGGAGCTTCTTGTTCGCCGCTGTGCGCATGCTGAGCATGTGGACCGCCGCCCGATCCGACCTGTTGGTCCCCCTGTGCACGAATGGCCGGATTCGATTTTCCGGGGCCCGCGGAACACTCTGCATGCAGTGACTGCGACCTTGGAGGCATGAGCATGAGCTGGCTGGTCACCGGTGGAGCCGGATACATCGGCGCGCATGTGGTGCGTGCCCTGCGCGACGGCGGCGAGTCCGTGGTCGTCTACGACGACCTGTCCACGGGCAGCAGGGACCGGGTGCCCGACGGCGTGCCTCTCGTCGTCGGCAGCGTCGTGGACCGTGACCTGCTGGAGCAGGCAATTCGTGACCATGCTGTGACAGGGATCGTGCACATCGCCGCCAAGAAGCAGGTCGGCGAATCCGTGGAGCGACCGCTCCACTACTACCGCGAGAACGTCACCGGCGTGCAGACGCTGCTGGAAGCCATGTCCGCCACCGGTGTCGACAAGGTCGTCTTCTCGTCCTCCGCCGCCGTCTACGGCATGCCCGATGTGGACCTCGTCACGGAGGACACCCCCTGCGCGCCGATGAGCCCGTACGGCGAGACCAAGCTCATCGGCGAGTGGCTGATCAAGGCGGCGGCCACCGCGTACGGCGTCCGCGGCGCCTCCCTGCGCTACTTCAACGTGGCGGGCGCGGCCTCCCCGGAGCTGTCCGACGCCGGCGTCTTCAACCTCGTCCCCATGGTCTTCGAGCGGCTGGAGGCCGGGGAGGCGCCCCGCATCTTCGGCGACGACTACCCGACCCCCGACGGCACCTGCGTCCGTGACTACATTCACGTCCAGGACATCGCCTCCGCCCACCTCGCGGCCGCCCGCCGCCTCGACGCGGCCCCCAAGGGCACCGCCCTCACCCTGAACATCGGCCGCGGCGAGGGCAGTTCGGTACGGGAGATGGTCGACCGCATCCTCAAGGTCACCGGCAACGAGAACGTCGCCCCCGAGGTGACCCCCCGCCGCGCCGGTGACCCGGCCCGTGTGGTGGCCTCGGCGGACCGCATCCGCGAGGAACTGGGCTGGACGGCCCGGCACGGCCTGGACGAGATGATCGAGTCGGCCTGGCAGGGGTGGCGGCACCGGCGGTAGGCGGAACGGAGCGGAACGGACCCAGGGGGTGTCCGACACCCCCTATCCCCGCGGTGCCGCTCCGGACGGCAGACCGGCGGGCGGAGCGGTGACGCGCGGGTCGTACTCGCGCCGCTGGCCCGGGACTTCGGCCTCCTGGCGCACCGTCATCCGCCCGCGGTGTCCCTGGGCGGCCGAGCACAGCGCCCGCACCGCCGCCGCGAAGCGCTGCTGGGACACGGGCTCCGCCGGTCCCAGCAGCCGCAGCTTCAACTCCGCGCGCGCCGCGACCAGTTCGTCCTTCTCCGGGTGGCGCACCGACTCCAGCAGGGCCGGGACCCCGGTCGCGTCCGGGGTCAGGATTGTCGCCGCCGCCACCGTCGGGAAGGCCGCGCGGAACGCCGGTTCCGGGAGGTCGCCGGTGTTGGCGACCGCGTAGGGCTTGCCGCCGGCCAGGAAGTCGGTGATGACGCTGGACACGTCGCTGATCAGCAGGTCGGCGACGTTGAAGCAGGCGTAGAGCGAGGGGCGGGCGTCGTCGATGATCCGGTGCTCGTGTTCGGGGAACGACGCCCAGTAGGCCTCCTCCCAGGCCGCCGTCGCCCGCGCCACCGCCTCCGCCCGGCCCGGTGCGGGGGCGGACTGGGCGAGCATCCGCTCGGCCTGGTCGGCGCCCGCCCGGAACTCGGCGGTGGTCAGACGGTCCAACTCCGCGGTGAGACGGACGAGTTCCGCCGACGGCGCGGAGCAGCGCGAGCGGTTGGCCGCCCGGATCAGCTCCCGGATGCGGCGGTCCGCGGCGCCCGCCCGCGGGTCCACCGAGCCGGTCAGCGGGTGCGGTTTGTACAGCAGCCGCACGTCCGGGTCCGCGAGCAGCGCCCGCACGACGTTCTCACCGGCCGCGATCACCGAGGTGTTGCCCGGGTTGCCGTCCCAGCCCTCCCACGTCGGCGCGTACAGCACGGTCGTGCGGCGCCCGGCCGGCGGGCCCGCGTACGGGCGCACGGCGTCCAGCTGCGGGCGGCCGATCTCCACCACGTCCTTGTCCTCGACCCCCACCTCGGCCAGCGCGTACCGCTCGCGCGCCGCCGGACCGGCCACCCACACCTCGTCGTACGCCTTCGCGTACGGATTGCACGACGACAGCTTGTCGCTCTCCCCATGGTTGACGAAGGCGTGCTTGATCGTCGGAATGCGCAGCACCTGTGAGGTCTTGCCGGAGTTGGAGGGGTGGAGCAGCACCTGCAACGTGGAGTGCTCGAGCCGCATCAGCGTGGGCACCTTCGGCAGGCACACGATCGGGAGGTCGGTCGCCGCGATCTTCGGCACCATGAACCGCTCCCGCAGGATGATCACCGGCCGGGCGTCCAGCCGGGCCAGCGGCTCCAGCCACATGTCGGCCTGGTAGGCGGAGGACACCCCGCCCGAGAAGTACAGCCCGACCGTCGGCCGGTACTCCGCCAGCCACGCGTCGAACCAGTCGAGCACCTCCTGCTCGCCGGCCGGGCGCCGCCCGGGCAGCAGCCGCAGCAGGAGGATGCCCAGCCCGGCCAGGGTCAGGACCAGTGACAGCGCGACACCGGCCGCCGCGCACCGGGTCTCGTCGGTCACCGCCGTCGCCGCCAGTCCTGCCGTCGCGGGCAGGCCGAACACCAGCAGCCGGTGGCCGGGGCGGCGCAGCAGCACCGGAGGGGCGGGGGAGAGCCGCAGCGCGGAGGCGTCGATGTTCCGGGTCACCACCGGCAGCGTGCGGGTGCGGCGGACCAGCACGGACACCGCCTGGACCGCGCAGTGCAGGACGTAGAACGCCAGCAGCCCCGCGACGACCACCGCGTACCCCGTCTCCCGGTCCTGTTCCCCGAGCCGCAGCAGACCCACGACCAGCAGCAGATCGCGCACCACATGGCGCACGGTGATGTCCGCGTGGGCCTTCGCGAACACCGACAGCACACCCCGCTGCCAGCGGTACAGCACACCCTCGACGACCAGGGACAGGGCGGTCGCGGCGACCAGCGACGGCACGTGCGGGGACAGGGCCGCGACGGCCTGGACCGCGCAGGCGCCGACGAGGACGGCCGCCACCAGGACCTTGGCGAGGACGGTACGGCCGGGCGGACGGAGCAGTGGGGAGCGGTGGCGGCGGAATCCCGCCCTGAACCGCCGACGGGACGTGGGATCGGGCACTGCGGTCACTCCAGGGTCGTCGTGCGTGGGCGTGCGCCCGGGTTAACGCCCGCCGACCTCCGTACGACACGCGCGTGTCCGGGAAGCCTCGGCGCGCGGATCTGCTATGTGCCGCGGCTCGTCGTCTTGGACCCTGGACCGCCGAGCGTCCTTCGCTCCGCTTCGCGTAGATTGCCTGACGGGTGAAGTGATCGGCACGAGGGGACGGGCGGCAAGGTGGCAGGCGCGAGGCAGGCCGTGGGCGAGGCACGCAGGATCGTCGTCAAGGTCGGCTCCTCGTCGCTGACCACCGCGGCGGGCGGTCTGGACGCCGACCGGGTGGACGCGCTCGTCGACGTGCTGGCCAAGACCAGGAGCGGTGGCGAGCGCGAGGTCGTGCTGGTCTCCTCCGGTGCCATCGCCGCCGGGCTCGCCCCGCTGGGGCTGCGCCGCCGCCCCACGGACCTCGCCCGCCAGCAGGCCGCCGCCAGCGTGGGCCAGGGCCTGCTGGTCGCGCGCTACACCGCCTCCTTCGCCCGCTACGGCGTACGGGTCGGCCAGGTGCTGCTGACCAGCGACGACATGAGCCGCCGCGCCCACCACCGCAACGCCTCCCGCACCCTCGACAAGCTGCTGGCGATGGGTGCCTTCCCGGTCGTCAACGAGAACGACACCGTCGCCACCGACGAGATCCGCTTCGGTGACAACGACCGGCTCGCCGCCCTCGTCGCCCACCTGGTCCGCGCCGACCTGCTGGTGCTGCTGTCCGACGTGGACGGCGTCTACGACGGCGACCCCGCCCGCCCCGGCACCTCGCGCATAGCGGAGGTCCGGCGCCCCGAGGACCTCGCCCACGTCGAGATCGGCAGCGCCGGAAAGGCGGGCGTCGGCACCGGCGGCATGGTCACGAAGGTCGAGGCGGCCCGGATCGCCGCCGCCGCCGGTATCCAGGTGGTGCTGACCAGCGCGGTCCACGCGGCCGAAGCCCTCTCCGGCGGCGACACGGGCACCTACTTCCACCCCACCGGCCGTCGCTCCGCCGACCGCCTGCTCTGGCTCCAGCACGCCTCCACCCCGCGGGGCTCGCTCACCCTGGACGACGGTGCCGTCCACGCGGTCGTCCAAGGCCGCAAGTCCCTGCTGCCGGCCGGGATCGCCGGCGTCGAGGGGGAGTTCAGCGCGGGCGACCCGGTGGAGCTGCGGGACCGCGAGGGACGGGCCGTGGCCCGGGGTCTTGTCAACTTCGACGCCAAGGAGATCCCCCTGCTGATCGGCCGCTCCACCCACGAGCTCGCCCGGGATCTCGGTCCGGAGTACGAACGCGAGGTCGTACACAGGGACGATCTGGTGGTCCTGCATCCGTAATGTGCCGAAACGTCCGCCCGCGGTGGTGGACGTTCCGCAAAATCGCCCCGCGATCCCCGGCGGCCTGCTCAACTTTGTCGCAGGGACAAGCCCGCCCGACCCCCGGGTGGTCCGCGTGTGGAGGAGGCCGTCGTGAGACGAGTGCGCCCCGGTACGACGGCGTCTCACGGTGGTTCCGGCTCCCGTGCGGCGGGCGACGAGCGCGCCCTGACCAGCGTCGCGGCCGGCGACCGCTTCCCGGGCGGGGACCCCGGCGACCTCCCGCGCCTGTGGCACGTCACCCTCAGTGTCTCCGGGGCGCCGGCCCCGGTCACCGAGGTGCGGCGGGCCCTGGAGCAGCTCGCCCACGACCACCCGTTCCTGCTCACCAGCCGCTATGCCGACGACCACGCGGAGATCCGTTACTGGGAGGAGGCCCGCGACCTGCACGACGCGGCCGCCGTGGCGCTGCGCCTGTGGGGCGAGCACCGGCAGACCGCGGGCCTGCCGCCCTGGGAGATCGTCGGCCTGGAGGTCATCGACCGGCCCACCTACCAACAGCGCGTCGCCGCGGGATACGGACCGGTCCTGGCCACCCCTGTCGGTGTCCACCCGTTTTGAACCCGTGTCTCATGGTTCGGGATGACGGCCGGTGGTGCCCGCCGGCCGCACTACCCTTCCCCACATGACCACGCTCTCGCCGTACGACTCGATGTCCCCGGTCAACCAGGCCGCCTACCGGGCCAAGGGCGCCGCCGCCACCCTCGCGCCGCTGCCGCGTGCCGCGAAGGACGACGCGTTGCTCGCCATCGCGGACGCGCTGGAGGTCCGTGCGAGCGAGATCGTCGAGGCCAACGCCCAGGACGTGGCCAAGGCCCGCGAGGCCGGTACCAGCGAGGGCATGATCGACCGGCTCACCCTCACCCCGGAGCGGGTGCGCGCCATCGCGGCCGACGTACGGGACGTGGCCGCGCTGCCCGACCCGGTCGGCGAGGTGGTCCGCGGCTCCACGCTGCCCAACGGCATCGACCTGCGCCAGGTCCGGGTGCCGCTCGGTGTCGTCGGGATCATCTACGAGGGCCGGCCGAACGTGACCGTCGACGCCGCCGCCCTCTGTCTGAAGTCCGGCAACGCGGTCCTGCTGCGCGGCTCCTCCTCGGCGTACCGGTCGAACACCGCGCTGGTGCGGGTGCTGCGCGACGCCGTGCACGGCGCGGGCCTGCCCGCCGACGCCGTCCAGCTGGTCCCCGGCGAGAGCCGCGAGAGCGTGCGCGAGCTGATGCGCGCCCGCGGCCTGGTCGACGTGCTCATCCCGCGCGGCGGCGCCTCCCTGATCAACACGGTCGTCCAGGAGTCCGTCGTCCCGGTCATCGAGACCGGCACCGGCAACTGCCACGTCTACGTGGACGCGCAGGCCGACCTCGACACGGCCGTCGAGATCCTCATCAACTCCAAGGCCCAGCGGGTCGGCGTCTGCAACGCCGCCGAGACCCTCCTGGTCCACCAGGACATCGCCGCCCAGTTCCTGCCGCGCGCCCTGGACGCCCTCGCCGACGCCGGGGTGACCGTGCACGCCGACGAACGCGTGATGGCGTACGCCAAGGACTCCCGCGCCACCGTCGTGGAGGCCACCACGGAGGACTGGGAGACCGAGTACCTCTCCCACGACATCGCCGCCGCCGTTGTCGACTCCCTCGACCGGGCCGTCGAGCACATCCGGCTGTGGACCTCAGGGCACACCGAGGCCATCGTCACCACGTCGCAGCAGGCCGCCCGCCGCTTCACCCAGCTGGTGGACTCCACCACGGTCGCGGTGAACGCCTCCACCCGTTTCACCGACGGCGGCCAGTTCGGTTTCGGCGCGGAGATCGGCATCTCCACGCAGAAGCTGCACGCCCGCGGCCCCATGGGCCTGCCCGAGCTGACCAGCACGAAGTACATCGTCACCGGCGACGGCCACGTACGGCGCTGAAGCGCACACCGGGGGAGCGGCCGCCGGGCGCGTCTCAGCAGACGGATGAATTTCCATACCGTCTGCCCAAAATGACCCCCCAGGTCTACTCTGGATCCGTGCCGGAGGACGTGGGGGGCACGCCGTTCCCTGACGGCTGGGAGCCCGACGACGACCACGACCGCGGGGTGTCGGACGAAGAGTTCGCCTCCGTGGTCTTCGACGAGGCCTTCGTGCGTGCGGCCGAGGTGCATGAGCCGACCGCCGTCGAACGTCTCCTGGCCGCCGCCGAGGCGAGAGCCGAGGCCTCCGAGGCCGAAGCCCGCCGGGCCCGTGCGCGCGGTGAGCGCTACGACGACGGGTACGGCGGCTACCGGGGTGACCCCGGCTACGACGACCCGGACGACGACGCCGACGTCCTGGAGGACGAGCGCGGCTCCCCGGGCGCCTACGGCGGGCCGGTGCGCTGGCACCGCCCCGTCGCCTGGATGCTCGCCCTGGTGATGGGCATAGGCATGGTCGCGCTGGCCTTCTCGGCGGTCTACCGGGGCTCCTCCTCCAACCGTCAGGACCCGGTCCCGCCGCCGGCCACGACCGGCGTCGACCGGGGCGGTGCGGCGACCCCCTCCGCGTCGGCCGACTACTCCCGGCCGACCGTCCCGGTGATCCCGCGCGCCACCCCCTGAGAGCCGGCGTCCGCTTGGTGAGGACCTGTCAGAAGTTCCGGTCCGTGCGGGCGTTTACCGGGCGTCCGCCGAACCTACCCTGAAGATATGGGAGGGCCTTCGGACCCGCCCGAGGGGACGCCCGAGGGAGCCCCCGGAGGCGGAGAGGACGAGTACAGGTCCGTCGTCTTCGACGAGTCCTTCGTCCGCGCTGCCCGGCTCCAGGAGTACTCCGCCCAGGAGCGCATCACCGACCATGCCCCGGCCGTGCGCCGCCGCCCGCCACGGCGCAAGGGCGGCCTGTCCCGGCAGGCGCTGGTCCTGGTCCTGCTGATCGCCGTGGCCTTCGGCACCGCCGTCTACATGGGCATCCGGAACCCCTACCGGACCCCGGCCGCCGACGCGCCCGCCGAGCCCCTGCGGATGACCGTCGTCCCGCTCGCCCCGCGGGGCGAGGTGCCCGGCACCGCCGACGTCGAACGGCTGTACGCGCACAGCCCCGCGGCGCAGTTCCGCACCGGTGCCGAGGGGGTGCCGCTCCCGGCGTCCCGGCGCACCGCGCACTTCTCCGACGGCCAGGTGGTGACCGCCCTGCTCACCGCGAAGGACTACGTCGTGCGGTCCTCCCTGGACCCGGGCGTGCTCACCGGCGGCGAGACGCGCTCCGTGCGGGTGCTGCTCGACTCCGGCCAGCTGGAACAGTTCGACCGGAGCTTCGACCGGCCCGTCGCCGACGGCCGGCACGCGCCCACCGGATGGCTGGTCCGCTTCGACCCCTCCCGCGTGGAACTGGCCGACGACAAGATCCGGGCCCACGGCACCCTGCAGGCCGCCGAGGCCGACTCCGCCACCCTCGAGGTCACCGCCGACCACACCTTCGTCTACGCACTGCGCCCGGCGGGCGCCGGACAGGACGCCGAGGTGTCACTGTTCACGGTCCGCCGCGAACTGCACTTCCGCTTCGACCGCGACGACCTGCGCCTGCACCAGGCGGAACTCGTCACCGCCCACGTCCAGGCCGGACCCCTGTCCTGCGCACAGGACGCCGCCGCCCGGATGCGCCCCCTGCTCGCCGGACAGACGGCCGAGAAGGGCGGGCCGGCCGGCACCGACCCCTACGCCACGGACAGCGCCCCGGCCCTGTGCGGCGCGCTGGCGGCGGACGCGCAGCCGACCCCGTGAACGACGCCCGGCAGGCGGACCTCAGGCACCGTCGCGCGGGGGCTCCCCGCCGTCCGTGTCCGACGGCGCACCCGGCTCCCGCGGTCCCGGCTTCGGCGCCGACGTGAAGCCGCCGAAGCCGCGGCGCACCCGGCCGCCCAGATCACCGGCACCGCCCGCGATGTCGCTGACCAGCTTCATCAGCGGGTCCTTGGAGTTCTTCACCTCACCGGCGTAGCTGCTCGCCGACTCCCGCCAGGAGTCCCGCACCGAGGCGTCCTTGTCCTCGTCACGGCGCGGGTAGTGGCCGTCCATGATCCGCTGATAGTCGCGGGAGGCCGCCCACTTCTTCAGCTCGGCGGCGCGCACCGTGGTGAACGGGTGCGAGCGCGGCATCACGTTGAGGATCTTCAGCACGGAGTCGCGCAGATCGCCCCCGGCCTCGTACTCCTCGGCCTGCTCCAGGAAGGCGTCCACGTTCATCTCGTGCAGGTGGTTGCCGCCCGCGATCTTCATCAGGCCGCGCATCGACGCCGTCAGGTCCTGACCGACCAGCAGTCCGGCCCGGTCCGCGGACAGCTCCGACTTGCGGAACCACTCGCGCAGCGCCGTCACGATCGCCATGATCGCGAAGTTGCCCAGCGGGATCCACGCGACCCGGACCGCCAGCGACGTCAGGAACAGCAGGATCGTCCGGTACACCGAGTGCCCGGACAGCGCGTGCCCGACCTCGTGCCCGACGACCGCCCGCATCTCCTCCTCGTCGAGCAGCTCCACCAGACCCGTGGTCACCACGATGATCGGCTCGTCCAGGCCGATGCACATGGCATTCGGATTCGGGTCCTGGTTGACGTACATCGGCGGGACCTTCTCCAGGTCCAGGATGTAGCAGGCGTCCCGCAGCATGTCGTTGAGGTGCGCGAACTGCCGGTCCGAGACCCGCACCGAGTCGGACAGGAACAGCAGCCGCAGACTGCGCTCGGGCAGCAGACCGCTCAGGGCCTTGAAGACCGTGTCGAAGCCGCTCAGCTTCCGCAGCGCCACCAGCGCGGAGCGGTCGGCCGGATGTTCGTACGCACGCGAGGAGATTCCGGGGAAGCGCCTGCGCTGCCTGCTCGGCACGCTCTCGTGCCCGTTGTGCTGATGGCCGTCGGACATGTTTCCCCCATGGGCGTCTGTGACCTTCGAGGGCCGCCTGCGGCCCTCTGCTCCCCCGCGGCGAAGCCCAGCCTAGGCGCAGACGCCTCGGACGGGCAGTGCGGACGGTACAGCGGGAAGGACGGCCGGGGGCCGCGTGTGGTTGCCCGGCGCCGCGGGGCCGTGACCGCTCGCGCCCGCAACGGCGGAGTCGGCGTGATCGCCGCGGAAGCTCCCGCTTACGATGAGCGGACGTCTTTATCCCGCCCACACGCGATAGGTTCTGCCGAAGATGAGCTTCCCCAGCACCGCTGCCCAGTTGGTCACCCTCGCCGCCGAGGGCGGAGAGCACGGCGGCAACCACGAGAGCCTGAGCCCCTACCTCACCGGTGGCGGGGCCCTGTTCGCCCTGCTCCTCCTGCTGTGGATCACCACCCGCTTCAACCGCGACCGCTGATCCCGCCGCTGCCCGGCAGGGCACTGGCGGACGGGGCGACCGGGCCGGGCCGGTAGGGTCTGCACGCATGGGAGAGCAGGACATGCCTACCGGTCCCGGCAGCGGCCCGGCCAAGCAGGGCAAGCGCCGTCTGGGTGTGATGGGCGGCACCTTCGACCCGATCCACCACGGGCACCTGGTGGCGGCCAGCGAGGTCGCCGCCCAGTTCCACCTGGACGAGGTGGTCTTCGTCCCCACCGGCCAGCCGTGGCAGAAGAGCCACCGCGCGGTCTCCGCCGCCGAGGACCGCTATCTGATGACGGTCATCGCGACCGCCGAGAACCCGCAGTTCTCGGTCAGCCGCATCGACATCGACCGCGGCGGCCCCACCTACACCGTGGACACCCTGCGCGACCTGCGCGCCCTCAACCCGGACACGGACCTGTTCTTCATCACCGGCGCCGACGCCCTCGCCCAGATCCTCACCTGGCGCGACAGCGAGGAACTCTTCTCCCTGGCACACTTCATCGGCGTGACCCGGCCCGGCCACCACCTGACCGACGCCGGCCTTCCCGAAGGCGGTGTCTCCTTGGTGGAGGTGCCCGCCCTCGCCATCTCCTCCACGGACTGCCGTGCGAGAGTCGCCAAGGGAGAACCCGTCTGGTATCTGGTGCCGGACGGAGTCGTGCGCTACATCGACAAGCGCCAGCTGTACCGCGGCGAGTGATCCGAGAGGGGCACCGGTGAACGACCGATACGACGCGGGATACGGGGGCGGCGCCCCGTACGAGCTCGTCGGCTACGACGAGTACGGCCGGCCTGTCTACCGTCAGGCCGCGGACCAGCAGGCCCAGCAGCCCCAGCAGTACGACGGTTACCAGCAGCAGGGCTACGGCTACGACCCGTACGCCACCGGCGGGCACCAGCAGCCGTCGTACGACCCGTACGGGACGCACGGCACCGCGGCCCCGCAGCAGCCCCAGGCCCCCTCGTACGGCTCCTACGACCCCTACGGCACCCAGCAGGCCGGCCAGAACGCCCCGTACGACCCCTACGCGCAGCACCCGCACGACGCCGCCTCCGGCACCGGACAGCAGCCCCGCGTCGCCGAGCAGACCGCGCACATCCCGCAGCAGGCCGGCCCGGTCGACGAGGACCACGACCCCGACGACCCCGCCGGCCGGGAGTACCGCACCGAGCAGTTCGCCTTCGTGGAGGAGCCCGACGACGACTCCGAGGACGTCATCGACTGGCTCAAGTTCACCGAGAACCGCACCGAGCGGCGCGAGGAGGCCCGACGCCGCGCCCGCAGCCGGATCGTCGCCCTCGTCGTGGTGTTCGCCCTGGTCGCGGCCGGCGGCGTCGGCTACCTCTGGTACGCGGGGAAGCTGCCCGGACTCCCGTCCGGCACGGAGACCGGCACCACGACCTCCGCGGGCGCCCAGAAGCGGGACGTGATCGTCGTCCATCTGCACGACACCGAGCGGGGCGGCACCGCCACCGCCCTGCTCGTCGACAACACCACCACCAAGCAGGGCACCACCGTCCTGCTCCCGAACTCCCTCGCCCTCACCGCCGAGGACGGCACCACCACCACGCTCGCCAAGTCCGTCGAGGACGACGGCTCCGCGGGCACCAGGACCGCCCTCGACACCGTCCTCGGCACCGACATCGAGGGCACCTGGCGGCTGGACACCCCCTTCCTGCTCACCCTCGTCGACCTCGTCGGCAACATCGAGGTCGACACCGACACCGACGTGCCCGACCCGGACGCCAAGAAGAAGGGCGAGGCGCCCCTGGTCAGGAAGGGCAAGGGCCAGACCCTCAGCGGCAAGATGGCCGTCGCCTACGCCACCCACCGCGGCTCCGGCGAGGCCCAGAACGCCCAGCTGGAACGGTTCGGGCAGGTGCTGCACGGGGTCCTGCGCAAGCTGACCTCCGACCCGGACGCCGCCACGACCACCATCCAGACCCTCGGGCAGATCATCGAGCCGCCGCTCACCGACAAGGACCTCGGCGCCTTCCTCGCCCGGCTCTCCGACCTCGCCAAGGGCGGCGACCACAAGACCGCGCTGCTGCCCGTGCAGCAGGACGGCACGCTCACCGCGGAGGCGAGCGACAGTGTGGTCAAGGACGTCCTCGGCGGCACCGCCAAGAGCCCCGACCCGGACGCCGCGGTCAGCGTCTCCGTGCGCAACGCGACCGGTGTCGACAACCGCACCGAGAAGGCCCGCGTGGTCCTGCTCAACGGCGGCTTCACCTTCCGGGGGGCCGGCACCGCCGCCGCCCCGGAGGCGACCTCGAAGGTCGTCTACGCGGACGCCGCCGACAAGGAGAACGCCGCCGAGGTCGCCAAGACCCTGGGGCTGAGCGCCGACTCCGTCAGCAAGGGCAGAACGTCGGCGAACGCCCGCGTCTCGGTCGTCCTCGGCCAGGACTACGACCCCGCCTCGTAGCGCGGCCGGGCGCACCCTCCGTCATCACGTGGGGTGCGCCCGGCGGTCGTGAGACCCTTGAGGGCAAGTGACCGCCGACCGAAAGCCTCGCAGTGACCGCAACCGACCGTTCCCTCGAGCTCGTCCGCACCGCCGCGCAGGCGGCCGCCGACAAGCTCGCGCACGACATCGTCGCCTACGACGTCAGTGACGTGCTGTCCATCACCGACGCCTTCCTGCTGGCCTCCGCGCCCAACGACCGACAGGTCAAGTCGATCGTCGACGAGATCGAGGAGCGGCTGAACAAGGAGCTCGGCGCCAAGCCGGTCCGCCGCGAGGGCGACCGCGAGGCCCGCTGGGTGCTGCTCGACTACGTCGACATCGTCGTCCACGTCCAGCACAGCGAGGAGCGTGTCTTCTACGCCCTGGAGCGGCTGTGGAAGGACTGCCCCGAGCTGGAGCTGCCCGAGGACGCCGTGGCCACCCGCGGCAAGGCCGCCGAGCACGCCCGGCTGCAGGAGGCCGAGGAGGCGGCGCAGGCGGGCGGTGACTGGCGGTGAGCGCCACCGGTGAGGTGCGGGGCTCCGGGCGCCGGGGCCGCCGCGTCATCCTGTGGCGGCACGGCCAGACCTCCTGGAACGTGGAGCGCCGCTTCCAGGGCTCCACGGACGTCGAGCTCACCGACACCGGTGTCGCCCAGGCCCGCCGGTCCGCCCGGCTCCTGGCCGGCCTGCGGCCCGACGCGATCATCGCCTCCGACCTCAAGCGGGCCGCCGCCACCGCCGCGGAGCTCGCCGCGCTCACCGGCCTGGACGTCACCCACGACGAGGCCCTGCGGGAGACCTACGCGGGCGTCTGGCAGGGCCTGACGCACGACGAGATCATCGCCAGGTACGGCGACGAGTACGCCGCGTGGAAGCGCGGTGAGCCGGTCCGCCGGGGCGGCGGCGAACTGGAGACCGAGGTCGCCGACCGCGCCGCCCCCGTGGTGCTGCGGCACGCCGAGAAGCTCCCGGAGGACGGCACGCTCGTCGTGGTCAGCCACGGCGGCACCATCCGCACCACCATCGGCCGGCTGCTCGGCCTCGACCCGCACAACTGGGAGAGCCTGGGCGGCCTCACCAACTGCTGCTGGTCGGTCCTCGGCGAGGGCGCCCGGGGCTGGCGCCTGCTGGAGCACAACGCCGGCACCCTGCCGGAACCCGTACTCGGCGACGACGACTGAGGGCTCCGCGGTCGGGCGGCCGAGGGCCCGCGGTCCGGCGGCCGAGGGTCCCGGCACGGTGACCCAGGGTCCCGGGCTCCGGCGAGGTGGGAGCCGTGGGATCCGGGCCGGGGCGCCCCGGGACCCGGATTTCACTTTCTGGCAGGTCGCAGGCTAAAGTTCTTCTTGTTCGCCCCGCCGAGCGGGACGGAACACCGAACGGCCACGCCGTGTGGCTCGGGGCTATAGCTCAGTTGGTAGAGCGCCTGCATGGCATGCAGGAGGTCAGGAGTTCAATTCTCCTTAGCTCCACATGACGATGATCCCGCCTCCCCTCAGGGAGGCGGGATTTTTCGTCGTCCGCAGATGAGCAGGACGGTCCCCTGAGGCGTATACCTCTGCGAGGCGCCGAGCCGTGTCCCGACCGGTACCCCGGCGTCGCTGACCGTATTGGCCCGGTCGTGGCAGAATCAAACGACCGGAAGGGGGCGCGGCCCGACGGGAGGGAGTTGTGATGCCTGCGAGCATCCTCGAGGAGGTCGACCACCTCCTCGGAGCGGTGTCGACCCGACGGACCTCGACCCGGCTCAGCTGCCCTTCCTGCGGTTCCGCGCACGTCGCCCAGGTACTCGGCGACAACGGCGGGATCTCCTACGTGTGCACGGCCTGCGGCCACAGCTGGAGCTGACCGATGGGTGCACACAGGCGGAAGTGCGACTGGTGCGGCAGCGGGACGCCGATCGTCCGTGACATGGAGCCGATCAATCCCGACTACCAGTACTGGTGCGAGGAGTGCGCGCGGGCGCTGATCATAAAAGGCGACCCCATCGAGACGTACCGCGAACTCGAGGGCGAGCCGATCTACGGGCGGCTCCTGGAAGAGCACTGCACACTCAAGCGCTTCTATTCGTTCGTGACCGCCTGACCCCGTGCGGGCAAACCGGACATGGGCGAGCGAAGCGAAACCGATTTGGTGTTGGCCCGGGTCGACCGTGTAAAGTTGGCGACGCCGCCGGGGAAACCGGGCGGAGCAGGGCAAGGGGCTATAGCTCAGTTGGTAGAGCGCCTGCATGGCATGCAGGAGGTCAGGAGTTCAATTCTCCTTAGCTCCACAGAAGTCGAGGGCGGATCATCCGAACGGATGGTCCGCCCTCGCTGGTTGTACGGCGCGGGTGGCGCGGGCCGCCCGCGCCGGGGCGGCCCGAAGGCCGCTCCGGGCGGTGGCCGTCAGCGTCCCAGGGCGCGCCGGCCGCGGCCCTGGGAGAGCACCGGCAGATTGCGCGAGGGCGCCTTGGCCTGGGGCGACTCGTCCTCGATGCGCAGGGCCAGCGCCGGGCAGCGGCGCACCGCGCGCAGCGCCTTGGCCTCCGCGAAGCGCGGCACCTGCGCCTGAGCCACCGTCGGGAAGCCGTCCGCGCCGAGCTGGAAGACCTCCGGGAGGATGTCCGCGCACAGACCGTGGCCCCGGCACAGCGTCCAGTCGACGTAGATCTTCTGACGGCTGGGCCCGTTCTCCTCGCCTCCGCCGCCCGGGATGCCGGTAGGGGCCCTGCCTCCCTCGAAGAGCGGCAGAACGCCCGCCACGGGCCGTCCGCAGCCGTTGCCGAGGACATGGGCGGCCAGGTCGTCGGTGAACGCCTTGATGGTCGACTCCAGGAACATCGCGGAGCCGTCCGGGTGTGAACACGCGCCACGCCGCTTCACGTTCTTGGCGACCTGCTTGACGGCCTCCAGGGCGGCCGGACCGCCGCCGTTGAGGATGTCCTCCAGACCGCGCGCGGCGGCCGGCAGCCCCAGGTAGCAGGGCCCGCACTGGCCGGCGCTCTCCTCGGCCAGCCACTTCGCCACCATCAGCGACTCGCCCAGCGGGCAGGTGTCCTGACTGATCGGCAGGATCGCCCCCGCGCCCAGCGAACCGCCCACCGCGTCCAGCGAGTTGCGGGAGACGATCGCCTCGTTGACGGTCGCCGCGTCGATCCACTTGCCGTGGTAGCCGCCCGTCAGTACGCCCTGCGGCACCGGCGGGCCGCCGGCGAGCTGCAGGACGTAACGCAGCGGCACGCCCGTCGGCACCTCGATCACCATGGGGCGGGCCACCGCCCCGGACACCGTGAGCATCACGGTGCCCGGCTCGTCGTACAGGCCCGTGTTGCCGTAGCGCTCCGGGCCGATGCGGGCGGCGATGGCGAGCTGGGCGAAGGTCTCGGCGTTGGACAGCAGCGTGGGCGCGCCGCCGACGCCGTTCTTCGAGGCGCTGGTCTTGCGGCCCGGCGGGATGGCCGGGCCGCCGTCGATGGACCGGATCAGGGAGGCAGCGGCACCCGTCACCATGCGGACCGGGTTGCGCTGCACACGGGCGCGCAGCGCGGAGCGGCGGCCGTTGCTCAGGCCGCGCTCGGCGAGCGCCTGTTCCATCGAACGCTGGGTCGACTCACGGGTGACCCCCACCACGAGCGTGCGGGCCCCCATGGCCTCGGCGCACAGCAGCGCGCCGTCCAGGATGAGATGCGGAGCACGGTTGATCAGCACCGTGTCCTTGCGGCAGGCCGGCTCGTCCTCGCTGCCGTTGACGACGACGACCGGCCGGACGCCGCGCTTGATCGCCGTTTCGGCGACCGAGCGCAGCTTCTTGTGGAAGGGGAAGCCCGCGCCGCCGCGGCCCCTGAGGTTGATGCGTTCGGCGAGCTGCGCGAGCTGCTCACCGCCCAACGGCTCGAGCGGCCCGTGCACCTTGAGGTGCATGGGCAGATCGAGCCGGTCCACAAGGTCGAAGCCCGACGTCAGCTGGGGAAGCCCGACCACGCGGACTTCGGGTACGTCGGGCAGAGCCTCGTTCACTTATAGCCTCCGGACGGCGTGTTCCAAGGTTCGCCCGAACCCGGTGCGTCGAAGTCGTAGGTCGACGACGGCGACGCACCGGAGGGTGTTTCAGGGGTGGGACCGCTGTTGTACGTGTCACTCGGGTTGTACGTGCCGTAGAGGGTGTTCGTCTCACCGGTGTCGTACACATCACTCGAGCCGTAGCCGGCGCCGACCGAATTGTCATAGGCCGGGATGTTGTATCCGGTGTCGTTGAGCGGGTCGTACGCCGAGGGCGGGGCCTCGCCGACCGGCGGCGGGGACGGGATCGGCCAGTTGCCCGAGGTGCTGGAGGGGCCGTCCACGCGCGGGATGGCCTCCGTGGGCTGCATGTCCAGCGGAAGCTCCATGCGGGCGGTCGCGTCGGAGAGGGGCGGCGGTCCGGCCGCCGGCCGGCCGGGTGCCGACACCGCGCGGTAGGCGGCCGCGAAGCCGTTCGCCGGTTCCGGGGCGGGCGCGCGCTCGGCGGTCTCGTACAGCGGGCGTTCGCCGCGCGCCCGCCCGTCGCCCCGCCCCCCGTAACCGGGAAGGGACGCCTCGGCCGCCCGGGCCCGGCTCTCCTCCAGCATCTCCTCGCGCTCGCGCTGCTGGTCGGTGCCGAGGAACGCGGTGATCCGTTCGGCGATTCTGCGCTTGACCCGGGGCGGGGAGGCCCTGATCACCAGCGCCGCCAGCACCCCGAGCAGCGACAGCCCGTAGAGGATCAGGAAGATCGGCTTCGCCGCGCGACCCGCGTAGAGGCCGTGCACGAGCGCGGCACACCAGGCCGGATAGGCCAGCATGTGCATCGCCCGCCAGCGGGCCGCGACGGGGGCCGGGGAGGCGAAGCGGTTGCGCAGGATCCCGGTGATGCCCACAAAGATCATCAGCATGCCGGCGAGCGTGCCCAGACCGATGAGGAAGGACCGGCCGGCGACGGCCTCGTCGTTGGTGAAGGCCAGCCCGAAGGGGATCACCGCGGCGATCCACGTGGTGTGGTCCAGGGCCAGCTTGATGACGATGTGGATCACCAGGAAGACGATCGAGGCGACCGCGGTGGTGCGGTGCACCGCCTGGGCCAGGATCCGCTGGCGGGGGCCGAGCAGGATCCGGTCCTGGGCGACGAGTCCCCAGATCACCGAACAGCTCAGGCAGACGAGCGACAGGACGCCGACGCCGAAGTTGAGGAACTCGGCGAACCAGTCGTCCGCCGTGCTGTCGTCCGGCCTCACGACCTACCTCCCGACGTCACGACGTGGAGCGGGCACGACGGAGTCGCAGCCGACCGGCCCCGAGCGGGGGGTGGGCTGCTGTCTGGACGAGGGTTCATGGGGGCAACTCCGAACGGTTCGGTAAAGCGGTCCCGCTGCCGAACTCTAAGGCTCGTCGTACCCATCAGTACGAGGTTTGAGTTATTGCGCTGTTATCAAAAGACAATGAGCCCGTTGTGATGTCCCTTAGTGGTTGTTACGCGAAGTAACCTTTGACCTTGGGTCAGCGTGGCGGGCAAGCCCGTCGCGGTGAGATCCGTGGCTGCGGTACCCTGACGCCATGCGTGCCGTACGCCTTCTGCTTAGCGAGCCGCGCTGATCAGTCCCGACCGCCGGTGACCGGCAGGTCGGAATCGGCGCGGCGTCCCCTCCTGTGCGAGGGGATTTTTCATTTCCGGCAGTCGCAGCAGCAGGCAGAGACGATCGATGGAGCTTTGAGGATCATGAGCGAGACGAACCCCGCAGCCGCGGAGGCCGCGCCGCACCGCTACACGGCCGCCCTGGCCGCCGAGATCGAGGCACGCTGGCAGGACTTCTGGGACGCCGAGGGGACGTACGCCGCGCCCAACCCCGAGGGCGACCTGGCGGGCGACCCGCAGCTGGTCGCCCGGCCCAAGAAGTTCATCATGGACATGTTCCCGTACCCCTCCGGTGCGGGCCTGCACGTCGGTCACCCCCTGGGCTACATCGCCACCGACGTCTTCGCCCGGTTCCAGCGCATGACCGGGCACAACGTCCTGCACACCCTGGGCTTCGACGCCTTCGGCCTGCCCGCCGAGCAGTACGCCGTGCAGACCGGCACGCACCCGCGCGTGTCCACCGAGGCCAACATCAAGAACATGCAGAGCCAGCTGCGCCGGCTGGGCCTGGGCCACGACAAGCGCCGGTCGTTCGCCACGATCGACCCGGACTACTACAAGTGGACCCAGTGGATCTTCCTGCAGATCTTCAACTCCTGGTACGACGACGAGGCGAAGCAGGCCCGCCCGATCTCCGAACTGGTCGAGCGGTTCGAGTCCGGTGAGCGCGCCGTCCCCGGCCACACGCGCGCGTGGAGCGCACTGACCGAGGCCGAGCGCGCCGACGTGCTGGGCGAGTTCCGTCTGGCCTACGCCTCCGACGCGCCGGTCAACTGGTGCCCCGGTCTGGGCACCGTCCTGGCCAACGAGGAGGTCACCGCCGAGGGCCGCTCCGAGCGCGGCAACTTCCCCGTCTTCAAGGCCAAGCTGCGCCAGTGGAACATGCGCATCACCGCCTACGCCGACCGCCTGCTGGACGACCTGGACGCCCTGGACTGGCCCGAGGCGATCAAGCTGCAGCAGCGCAACTGGATCGGCCGCTCCGAGGGCGCCCGCGTCGACTTCCCCATCGACGGCGAGAACATCACCGTCTTCACCACACGCCCCGACACCCTGTTCGGCGCCACCTACATGGTGCTGGCGCCCGAGCACCCGCTGGTCGAGAAGTTCACCCCGGACGCCTGGCCCGAGGGCACCCACGAGGTGTGGACCGGCGGCCACGCGACGCCCACCGAGGCCGTCGCCGCCTACCGCGCGCAGGCCGCCTCGAAGTCCGACGTCGAGCGGCAGGCCGAGGCCAAGGACAAGACCGGCGTCTTCATCGGCGCGTACGCGACCAACCCGGTCAACGGCGCCCAGGTCCCCGTCTTCATCGCCGACTACGTCCTGATGGGCTACGGCACCGGTGCGATCATGGCCGTCCCCGCCCACGACACGCGCGACTTCGCGTTCGCGCGCGCCTTCGAGCTGCCCGTCGTCTGCGTGGTCGAACCGACCGACGGCCGCGGCACCGACCCCGCGGCCTGGGACGACGCCTTCGTCTCCTACGACGCGAAGATCATGAACTCGTCCGGCACCGGTGTCTCCCTGGACGGCCTGGGCGTCGTCGAGGCCAAGACCCGCATCACCGAGTGGCTGGAACGCGAGGGTCACGGCGAGGGCACCGTCAACTTCCGCCTGCGCGACTGGCTGTTCAGCCGGCAGCGCTACTGGGGCGAGCCCTTCCCGATCGTCTACGACGAGGACGGCATCGCCCACGCCCTGCCCGAGTCGATGCTGCCGCTGGAGCTGCCCGAGGTCGAGGACTACAGCCCCCGCACCTTCGACCCCGACGACGCCGACACCCAGCCCGAGACGCCGCTGTCCCGCAACGAGGACTGGGTGAACGTCACCCTGGACCTGGGCGACGGCCGCGGCCCGCGCCGCTACCGCCGCGAGACCAACACCATGCCCAACTGGGCCGGTTCCTGCTGGTACGAGCTGCGCTACCTGGACCCGCACAACAGCGAGAAGCTGGTCGCCCCGGAGGTCGAGCGGTACTGGATGGGCCCGCGCGAGGGCATGCCGCACGGCGGCGTCGACCTGTACGTCGGCGGTGCCGAACACGCCGTGCTGCACCTGCTGTACGCCCGCTTCTGGTCCAAGGTCCTGTACGACCTGGGTCACGTGTCCTCGGCCGAGCCGTTCCACAAGCTGTTCAACCAGGGCATGATCCAGGCCTACGTCTACCGCGACAGCCGGGGCATCGCCGTACCGGCCGCCGAGGTGGAGGAGCACGACGGCGGCTACTGGTACCAGGGCGAGCGCGTCACGCGGCTGCTGGGCAAGATGGGCAAGTCCCTGAAGAACGCGGTCACTCCGGACGAGATCTGCGCCGAGTACGGCGCCGACACCCTGCGCCTGTACGAAATGGCCATGGGCCCGCTGGACGTCTCGCGGCCCTGGGACACCCGCGCGGTGGTCGGTCAGTTCCGGCTGCTGCAGCGGCTGTGGCGCAACATCGTCGACGAGGCGACCGGCGAGGTGACCGTCGTCGACACCGACGACGTCGACGAGGACACCCTGCGCGCCCTGCACAAGGCGATCGACGGCGTGCGCGGCGACCTGGAGGGCATGCGGTTCAACACCGCCATCGCCAAGGTCACCGAGCTGAACAACCACCTGACCAAGCGGTCGGGCGCGCTGCCGCGCCCGGTCGCGGAGTTTCTGGTGCTGCTGGTGGCGCCGCTGGCCCCGCACATCGCCGAGGAGCTGTGGCGCAAGCTGGGGCACACCGACTCCGTGGTGCACCGGGACTTCCCGGTCGCCGACCCGGCGTACGTGGTCGACGAGACCGTCACCTGCGTCGTACAGATCAAGGGCAAGGTCAAGGCGCGGCTGGAGGTGTCCCCGGGCATCAGCGAGGACGAGCTGGAGAAGACCGCGCTGGCCGACGAGAGGGTCGTCGCCGCGCTGGACGGGGCAGGGATCCGCAAGGTGATCGTGCGCGCACCGAAGCTGGTGAACATCGTCCCGGCGTGAGGTGAGCTGAGCTGCGCTGAGCGCAGCTGAGCGGGCGTGACCGGATGCCGGACCAGGGCTCCGGGTAGTCCCCTACGGGCAGGTTCGGGGTTCCCTCGGAACTCCTGACCTGCCCGTTGCGTTTACCGTTGAAGAGCGGCGCGGAGCGCGCCGGTACAAGGCCGAAGGGCCCGGAGGAGGAGCCTCGTGGAAGCGGTGTTCGCAGTGATCGCCCTGCTCTTCGTGCTCTTCGTGGCGCTCGGCGTCTATGCCACGGTGAAGGTCGTCGGCGCCGCCAAGCGCAGCGCGGACCGTCACCTCACCCAGGCCCGCCGCACGGTCGAGGACCACACCCTGAGGGCCAAGGCCTTCGCCCAGACCGGCCCGGCCGGTGAGATCGCCCAGCTCCGCCTCAAGCTGCGCACCTCCATGCGCGCCACCCAGGACGCGCTGGAGGCCGCCGCCACCGAGGACGCCTCCCTCAAGGAGTCCCTGGACCTGTTCCACCGCCTCAGCGCCCACGGCCATGAACTGGACGGCGAACTCAGGCGCCTGGAGTCCGAACCGGACCGCGCCACCCTCGCCGCGCGGCTGCCCGAGCTGCGCGAGCGCACCGAGCGCATCACGGGCTCCGCCGACTCCCTGCGCTGGGCGGTCCGCGACCGCACGCGTCGCTTCGCGGACGACGACCTGGACTCGCTGAGCGGCCAGATCGACATGGAGGCCGGAGCGCTGCGGCACTGGACCACCACCGAAGCACAGCCCGCACCCCCGCGCTGGCCCGAGGCCCCCGCTGCCGACGCCGCCCCGTCGGCCGGCCAGACCTGGCCGGAAACGGAGCCGGCGGAAACGCCGGAGCCGGCCTCCGGGCGGAAGCCGGAACAGGACCCCGAGCGGGCCGCCATCGACCCGCCCGCGCCCCGGCCGGCCTACCCCTGGGAGAAGAAACCGCGTCCCGAGAGCACCACGTGAGCATGCTCGGGACCGCCTGATCCGGCCACCGCCGGACGCGGCCCGCGGGGCCGGGCTGCCGCACGGACACTACGGCAGGTAACCTCCAGCTCATGTCCCGCCATGTCGCGATCGTCACCGATTCAACGGCCTACCTTCCGGCCCCGACGATGGAGCGGCACCGCATCACGGCGGTACCCCTGACCGTGGTCCTCGGCGACCGCGCGCTCGAAGAGGGCACCGAGATCTCCACCCGCTCCCTGGCCCAGGCTTTGCAGAAGCGGCGCCCCGTCACGACGTCACGGCCCAGTCCCGAGGTCTTCGCCGAAACCTACCGCCGGGTCGCCGAGTCCGGCGCGACCGGCATCGTCTCCCTGCATCTGTCCGCCGAACTCTCCGGCACCTACGACGCGGCGGTCGTCGCCTCCCGCCAGGCGCCGGTGCCGGTGCGGGTGGTGGACACCGGCATGATCGCCATGGCGCTCGGCTTCTGCGCACTGGCGGCGGCGGAGACCGCGGAGGCGGGCGGCACCGTGGACGAGGCGGTCACGGCCGCGGAGAAGCGGGCGGCGGGGACATCGGCCTACTTCTACGTCGACACGCTCGACTATCTACGCCGGGGCGGCCGGATCGGCGCCGCCCAGGCCCTGCTGGGCTCGGCCCTCGCGGTGAAGCCGCTGCTCCAGCTGGCGGGCGGCCGTATCGAACCGCTGGAGAAGGTGCGGACGGCGTCGAAGGCGATCGCCCGCCTGGAGGAGATCGCGGCCGACCGGGCGGGCGGCGCGGAGGTCGACGTCGCCGTTCACCACCTCGCCGCCCACGAGCGCGCGTCGGCCCTCGCGGACCGGCTGCGGACCCGGCTGCCGGGACTGGCCGAGCTGCACGTCAGCGAGGTGGGCGCGGTGATCGGGGCGCATACGGGGCCGGGGTTGCTGGGGGTCGTGGTCTCGGCGCGATGAGGCGACGGCCGCGCACTTCGTAAGGGTGACGAAGTTGTCCACAACCGGCGGGTAATCCCCGGGATTCCACCATGATCATCGCGGGTCGGCCGATGTCCCCGATCCTCGTCGCATGGCACTTCGATCACGCTCACGCACCGCACATGCGACCAGCGGCCCGGGCCGCGCCCCCGCTTCCGACCACCGAGTCCGCCACCGCCGCCCGGGCAGGCCCCGGTACCGGGCCCGGGAGCGTCCCCCTTCGGCGGAGGAGCTCCGACGCCGGGCGGACACCTTGTTCGGCGAAAGCGAGGCGAACCGCGGGCAGTCGGGCGGCACGGGCGGACGCGACGGCACCCCGCAAGCGCCGGACTGCGCGACCACCCCACGGCCCACACCGACGCCGGCCCACCGTGAAGGCGACGGACGAACGCCGAGCTGGGCATTAGCGGCCGCGAACCGTCCAACGACGGCAGACACAAGCCGACGGCCGACGCCGGACCACACCGCGTCATCGCACCGCACGGCCCCCGCATTCCGCCCGGTGGCGGGAAGCCGAACGATCACCGTGCGATCACTGACCCCCGCCCGCACGGCCGCTCCCGCACCCACGGCTGCCACCGACCGCGAGAGCCCCGGGACAGCGCCCGAACCGAACCCTCCCCGGAACCGACGACGGGACAGCGCCGCCCTCGCACTCCGGGATCGCCTCCCGCTATGGATGCAGACCCACTGCGGTCTGGAACGCCGCAGCGTGATCGCACTCTCGGCCCTGCTCGTACTCGTCCTCGGTTTCGCCGTCCAGCACTTCTGGTCAGGCCGGACCCAGCCGGTCAAGGCCCCGGATGTGGTCCGGGCGGCCGTCCCGCACGGTGAGCCGGCAGCCGAGAAGGAAAGCCTTCCCGGCACCCCGGCCGGCGCGGCGAGGACCGGCGCTTCGGCGGCGCCCGAGATCGTGGTCGACGTCAGCGGCAAGGTGCGCGACCCCGGCATCCATCGCCTGCCCGCCGGTTCCCGCGTCGAGGACGCGCTGCGGGCGGCCGGCGGAGTACGTCCCGGCACGAAGACCGACGCCCTCAACCGCGCCCGTTTCCTCATCGACGGCGAACAACTGGTCGTAGGAGGCCCGACCCCCGCCGGTGCGGCCCAAGCTCCCGCCCCCGCCCCCGGCTCCGGCACGGCGGCGACCGGCCCCCCGACCCCGGTGTCCCTGAACACCGCCACCCTGGACCAGCTCGACGCCCTCCCCGGAGTCGGCCCCGTGCTGGCCCAGCACATCGTCGATCACCGCACCCGCAACGGCGGCTTCCGCTCGGTGGACGAACTGCGCGACGTCAACGGCATCGGCGACCGCCGCTTCGCGGATCTCCGGAACCTCGTACGGCCGTGAACCCCCGCACGACGGACGCGCCGCAGACCCCCACACCCCCGGCGCCCACCGCCCGCCAACCCGTGCACGCCGCGTCCGGCAAGCGGCTCGGCGCCGCGCACCCGAGGCAGGAAGGACCCACGGACCTCCGGCTGGTCCCGCCCGCCCTGACCGCGTGGGCCACGGCGGCGCTGATGCTGCACGCACCGCCTTCCCTGGTGGCGGGCGTCGTGCTCGTGCCCCTGCTGACGGCGGCCGCACTCCTCGTGACACGAGGCCGCCTCACACAGCGGGGACGCGCCACGGCCCACGCCGTAGCCGCCGTGCTGCTCTGCGCCGCCGCGGCAGCCGCCTCGGCGGGGCTGCACGGCGCGGACCTGCGGCGCGGCCCCGTGCCCGCGCTGGCGCGGGAGTACGCCCGGGGCACCGCCGAGGTCGAGATCACCGCCGACCCCCGGCTCACCCTGCCCAGGGTCAGCGGCAACCACATGGCCCCGCCGTCCGTGCTGATCGAGGCCGATGTGCGACGGGTGGAGCGGCCCGGCGGAGGGGTGCGGACGACCCGGGCACCCGTGCTGCTGATCGTGGACGCGCACCCGCCCGGGCGGACGAGCGCGTCGACGAATGAGAGGAGTTCGCCCTGGCTGAGCCTGCTGCCCTCCACCCGCCTGCGGGTCGAGGCACGGCTCGCCCCCGCGAGGGCGGGCGGCGACCGGTTCGCGGCCGTCCTGCGGGTGAAGGACGAGGACGGACCGCAGGCGGTGCACGGGCCGTCCGACCCCCAGCGGCTGGCGGGCCGGCTGCGGGCCGGACTGAGGGAGGCGACCGACGGACTGACGGAGGACGCGCGTGCACTGCTGCCCGGCCTGGTCGTGGGCGACACCGCACGCCTCACCCCGGAGCTGGACGAGGCGTTCAGGGAGACCGACCTCACGCACACGCTCGCCGTCTCCGGCGCGAACTTCACCATCCTCCTCGCCCTGCTCCTCGGCCCACCCGGCCTGGCCCAGCACACCGAGCGCCGTGGCCTGGCCCCCCGCGTGGGCATCCCCCTCCGCGCGACGGCGCTCCTGGGAGCCGCGCTCTCCCTCGCCTTCGTCGTCGTGTGCCGGCCCGACCCCAGCGTGCTGCGGGCCGCCGCCTGCGGATCCGTCGCCCTGCTTGCCCTCGCCACCGGCCGCCGCAGATCACTGATCCCGGCCCTGGCGACGGCCGTGCTGCTCCTGGTGCTCTACGACCCCTGGCTGGCCCGCAGTTACGGCTTCCTGCTCTCCGTGCTGGCCACCGGCGCCCTCCTCACCCTCACGCCGCGCTGGAGCGCGGGCCTGCGCCGGCGCGGCGTACCGCCCCGTCTCGCGGAGGCACTGGCCGCCGCGGGCGCCGCACAGGCACTGTGCGCGCCGGTGGTCGCGGTGCTCGCGGCGCGGGTGAGCCTGGTGGCGATCCCGTGCAACCTGCTCGCGGAGTTCGCGCTCGCGCCCGCCACGGTGCTCGGCTTCCTGGCCCTGGCCACCGCGCCCGTCGCGATGCCGGTGGCCAAGGCACTGGCCTGGTGCGCGAGCTGGCCCGTGGAATGGATCGCGCAGGTCGCCAGGACCGGGGCCGCGCTGCCGGGCGCGGGTGTGGACTGGCCCGCGAGCTGGACCGGAGCGGCGGCCCTCGGCGCCACTACCGTGGCCGCACTCCTGCTGGGCCGCCGCCTGCTGCACCACCCCTGGTGGTCCGCCGCCTGCGCACTCCTCCTGCTCCTGCTGGTGGTGCAGCCACGACCCCTGACCCGGGCCGTCACGGGCTGGCCGCCGCCCGGCTGGCGCATGGTGATGTGCGACGTCGGCCAGGGCGACGCGTTGGTGCTGGCGGCCGGCGAGGACTCCGGCGTGGTCGTGGACGCCGGACCCGACCCGGCCCTCGTGGACCGCTGCCTGCGCTCCCTGGGCATCACCCGCGTCCCGCTCGTCGTCCTGACCCACTTCCACGCCGACCACGTGGCGGGCCTGCCCGGTGTCCTGCGCGGACGAAAGGTGGGCGGAATCGGGACAACGGCGTTCGAGGAACCCCCCGACCAGGCCGCGTTCGTACGAAGACTCGCGGCCGCCGGGAACGTCCCGGTGTCGCACGCCGTCGCCGGTGAGGTGCGGCGCGTGGGCGGACTGTCCTGGGAGGTGGTGTGGCCGCCACCGGGCGCCCACCCGGCGGCGGAAGGCCCGAACGACTCCAGCGTGGCCATGCTGGTCCGCACGGCGGGCCTGCGCCTGCTGCTCCTCGGCGACCTGGAACCCCCGGCCCAGCGCGCCCTGGCGAGATCCCCGGCATCCGACCGCCTGACCGACGTGGACGTCCTCAAGGTCGCCCACCATGGCTCAGCCCACCAGGACCCGGCCCTCCTGGGCCTGGCGTCCCCCCGGCTGGCCCTGATCAGCACGGGCGAGGACAACACCTACGGCCATCCGGCCCCCGGCACCGTCGCCGCATTGACGACCGACGGCGCCACGGTCCTCCGCACGGACCAGGACGGCGCCCTGGCGGTAACCGGCAACGGGAACGGAGAACAACACCTGGCGGTGACCCGACGCGGCGGCCCTCCCTGAGGACGTGACACCGTGCCGGTTGATCACTTCACTCGGTTCGCACGACAGGCCCGCGCGCTCATGGACCGCCCGTCGGTGGCCACGCAGCCCCCTGGCCGCCCCGCTCGTCTGCGCCTCGCGGCAGGCGGGCGAGGTCTTCCGCTGCCTGGGGAGCTGCGGGTGGCGCGACACTGAGGACATGACTGAAGGCATGAACACCGCGGCGGTCGACGCCTATCTGGGCCGGCTCGGCGTCGAGCAGCCGGCCTGGCCCACTGTGGACGCACTGCGTGAGCTGCACCTGCGGCATCTGAGGACCGTGCCGTTCGAGAACCTCTCCATCCATCTCGGCGAGGAGATCGTGCTGGACGAGAAGCGGCTGCTGGACAAGGTCGTGGCAGGGCGGCGGGGCGGGTTCTGCTACGAACTCAACGGTGCCTTCGGTGCGTTGCTCGCCGCGCTGGGCTACGACGTCACGCTGCTCGCCGGCCGGGTCTACGGCGAGGGGGACCGGCTCGGCATCCCGTACGACCATCTCGCGCTGCGGGTACGGACGGTGGACGGGGGCGACTGGCTGGCCGACGTCGGCTTCGGGGCGCACTGCCATCTGCCGCTGGCCTTCGGGGAGCGGGGGGAGCAGGAGGATCCCGGGGGCACGTTCCGGATCGTCGAGGCCGGCGCGGACGCGGCCGGGGTGCGCGGCGGGCACAACACGGTGGAGGCGGCGGACCTGGACGTGCTGCGCGACGGCCGGCCGGTGTACCGCCTGGAGGCGCGGCCGAGGGCGCTCGCCGACTTCACGGCCGGGGCCTGGTGGCACAGCAGTTCGCCGCTCTCCCACTTCACACGCTCGCTGGTGTGCTCCCGGATCACCGAGGACGGGGGACGGATCACGCTCAGCGGCCGGCGGTTCACGGTCACCGCGCCGGACGGGACGCGGGAGGAGCGGGAGATCGCCGCGGACGAGGAGGTGCTGGCGCTCTACCGGGACCGGTTCGGCATCGCGTCGCTGGGCACGGTGCCGACGGTGCGGGAGACAGGAGGGGACGGGAGGGGACGGCTGACGGCGGTGCCGGACAATGGCCCGTGTGAGTGATGTGCGACATGTGCTGGTGCTGCCCGACCGTGACGCCGCGGAAGAGGTGGCCGAGGCCCTCGGGGAACGGTTCGGGGTGGCCGAGGAGCCCCGGCTGGTGCGGGAGGCGCTGGCCGGTGAGGACGACGCGGAGGACGCCCAGTGGCTCGTCGTCCTGCGGGACGAGGCCGGGCGGCTGGACCCCGGCGAGCTGAACGAGTTCGCCGCCGAGTGGGAGGGCTGGCGGGAGGAGCCGTAGCCGGCGGCGTTGTCAGCGGGGCGTGGGATGCTTGTCGCGATGGCCAGGAAGACCGGATCCGACGACCCCCTCGCCCCCGTGACGCTCGCCGTGGGCCAGGAGGAGCTGCTGCTCGACCGCGCCGTGCGGGAGGTGGTGGCCGCCGCGAAGGCGGCCGACGCCGACACGGACGTGCGCGACCTGACCCCCGACCAGCTCCAGCCCGGCACCCTCGCCGAGCTGACCAGCCCGTCGCTCTTCGCGGAGCGCAAGGTCGTGGTCGTACGCCAGGCGCAGGACCTGTCGGCCGACACCGTCAAGGACGTGAAGGCGTACCTCGGGTCGCCCGCCGAGGAGATCACCCTCGTGCTGCTGCACGCGGGCGGCGCCAAGGGCAAGGGCCTGCTCGACGCGGCGCGCAAGGCGGGGGCGCGCGAGGTGGCGTGCCCGAAGATGACCAAGCCGGCGGACCGGCTGGCGTTCGTGCGGGGCGAGTTCCGGGCCGCCGGGAGGTCGGCCGCACCGGAGGCGTGCCAGGCGCTGGTCGACGCCATCGGCAGCGATCTGCGCGAGCTGGCCTCGGCCGTGTCCCAGCTGGTCGCGGACGTCGAGGGCACCATCGACGAGGCGGTCGTGGGCCGGTACTACACCGGGCGGGCGGAGGCGTCGAGCTTCACCGTCGCCGACCGGGCGGTCGAAGGACGCGCGGCGGAGGCGCTGGAGGCCCTGCGCTGGTCACTGTCGACCGGGGTGGCCCCGGTGCTGATCACCAGCGCGCTCGCGCAGGGCGTACGGGCGATCGGGAAGCTGTCGTCGGCGCGCGGCGGCCGGCCCGCCGATCTCGCCCGGGAGCTGGGCATGCCGCCGTGGAAGATCGACCGGGTGCGGCAGCAGATGCGCGGCTGGACCCCGGACGGCGTGGCCGTGGCACTGCGCGCGGTCGCCGAGGCGGACGCGGGAGTGAAGGGCGGCGGGGACGACCCGGAGTACGCCCTGGAGAAAGCGGTGGTCACCATCGCCCGCGCGGCGCGGTCGCGAGGCAGGTCGTAGCCCGCACGCACGGCCGTTGATCGAGTCGCCCGCCGTCGCGCGGGGTGGAGAATCGGAAGTGTCAGCCGTAGGTCGCCCAGGCATGGAGAGGTGGCGAGCACGATGGCTGAACACCCGAGCGCACAGCTCGTCCGAAGGGGCTACGAGGCCTTCACCGGCGGGGACATGGAGACCCTGCGCGAAATGCTGGCGTCGGACGCCACCCACCACGTGCCGGGTACCGGCGTGCTGGCCGGTGACTTCAAGGGCCGGGACGAGATCCTCGACATGTACCGGAGGCTCGGCGAGGAGACCGGCGGGACGTTCACCGTCGAGCTGCGGCAGATCCTCGTCGACGGCCGGGGGCACGCCGTGTCCCTGCACCACCTCACCGCAGACCGCGAGGGCAAGCACCTGGACGCCGACGGATGCATCGTCTTCCGGATCGTCGGGGACAGGATGACCGACCTCGACGAGTGCGTCGCCGACATCGACGCGATGAACGACTTCTGGGCCTAGGCGCGGCCTAGGCGCACCCTTCCGGATACGCCCCACACGATCGAAGGCCCCGCCACCCACCCCGGGGAAGGGGTGAGGGCGGGGCCTCCGGGTGAAGCGTGTGAGCCCGTACCCGCGTGGCGAACGCAGGCCGCGTACGAGCTCGGGGTGCCGGCCGGGGGCGGATGAGAGAGGGCCCGCCCGGGGTCCCGCCGGCGATCAGATCACAGGGTTGTTCAGCCCTTGACGGCCGCGACCTTCTGAGCCAGCGCCGACTTCTTGTTGGCGGCCTGGTTCTTGTGGATGACGCCCTTGGAGACGGCCTTGTCGAGCTGACGCGCGGCGACGCGCTGGTACTCGGTGGCCTTCTCGACGTCACCCGCGGCGGCGGCCTCGCGGGCCTTGCGGATCGCGGTCTTCAGAGAGGACTTGACGGCCTTGTTGCGCAGCCGGGCCTTCTCGTTGGTCTTGTTCCGCTTGATCTGGGACTTGATGTTCGCCACGAATGAGCCTCTACAGGTTCTGGCACGGGACGCACGCGGCCCGCACCGGTGATTTTCTTGGGGTGTGCCTCGCGCTGAGAGGGCATGAGACACAGCCCCCCACACTACCAGCGGCCCATTCGGTGGCCCAAACCCGTCCCGGGTCCCCACCCGTGGGACCATGGAGGCTACGTATCGATCCGACCCGAGACCGCAGACGCACAAGCACACGTATGCGGACGCCTCAAGAATCAGGACCCTGCGTGCCCGCGATCCCCAGCCATGTGCCCGAGCCGAGCCGTACCGACCCCGCGCTGATCCGCAATTTCTGCATCATCGCGCACATCGACCACGGCAAGTCCACGCTCGCCGACCGGATGCTCCAGCTGACCGGAGTGGTCGAGCAGCGGCAGATGCGCGCCCAGTACCTCGACCGCATGGACATCGAGCGTGAGCGCGGCATCACGATCAAGTCCCAGGCCGTGCGGTTGCCGTGGGCGCCGACCCACGACAAGGGCAGCACGCACATCCTCAACATGATCGACACCCCGGGGCACGTCGACTTCACCTACGAGGTCTCCCGTTCCCTCGCCGCCTGCGAGGGCACCATCCTCCTCGTCGACGCCGCCCAGGGCATCGAGGCCCAGACCCTCGCCAACCTCTACCTGGCGATGGAGAACGACCTCACGATCATCCCGGTGCTCAACAAGATCGACCTGCCGGCCGCGCAGCCGGAGAAGTTCGCCGAGGAGCTGGCGAACCTGGTCGGCTGCGACCCCGACGACGTGCTCAAGGTGTCCGCGAAGACCGGCCTCGGTGTCGAGGCGCTGCTGGACCGGGTGGTCGCCGACGTCCCCGCACCGGTCGGCGTCAAGGACGCCCCCGCCCGCGCGATGATCTTCGACTCGGTCTACGACTCCTACCGCGGTGTCGTGACGTACGTCCGTGTCATCGACGGCCAGCTCAACAAGCGCGAGCGCATCCGGATGATGTCCACCGGCGCCACCCACGAGCTGCTGGAGATCGGCACCAACTCGCCGGAGATGCTGCCCGCCGACGGCCTCGGCGTCGGTGAGGTGGGCTACCTCATCACCGGTGTGAAGGACGTCCGCCAGTCGAAGGTCGGTGACACCGTCACCAGCCAGCACAAGGGTGCCGAGGAGGCGCTCGGCGGCTACAAGGACCCCAAGCCGATGGTGTTCTCGGGCCTCTACCCCCTGGACGGCTCCGACTACCCGGAGCTGCGCGAGGCCCTCGACAAGCTCCAGCTCAACGACGCCGCCCTGGTCTACGAGCCGGAGACCTCCGCCGCCCTCGGCTTCGGTTTCCGCGTCGGCTTCCTCGGCCTGCTGCACCTCGACGTGATCCGTGAGCGACTCGAGCGCGAGTTCGGCCTCGACCTCATCGCCACCGCCCCCAACGTGGTCTACCGCGTGGTCATGGAGGACGGCACCGAGCACACCGTCACCAACCCCAGCGAGTTCCCCGAGGGGAAGATCAACGAGGTCTACGAGCCGGTCGTGCGGGCCACGATCCTCGCGCCCAGCGAGTTCATCGGCTCGATCATGGAGCTGTGCCAGAACCGGCGCGGTGTGCTGCTCGGCATGGACTACCTCTCCGAGGACCGCGTCGAGATCCGCTACACCCTGCCCCTCGCCGAGATCGTCTTCGACTTCTTCGACCAGCTGAAGTCCAAGACCCGCGGCTACGCCTCGCTCGACTACGAGCCCACCGGCGAGCAGACCTCCAGCCTGGTCAAGGTCGACATCCTGCTGCACGGCGACAAGGTGGACGCCTTCTCCGCGATCACCCACAAGGACCAGGCGTACGCGTACGGCGTGCGGCTCGTCGCCAAGCTCAAGGAGCTCATCCCGCGCCAGGCGTTCGAGGTGCCGGTGCAGGCCGCCATCGGCTCCCGCGTCATCGCCCGCGAGACCATCCGCGCCATCCGCAAGGACGTCCTCGCCAAGTGCTACGGCGGTGACATCTCCCGCAAGCGGAAGCTGCTGGAGAAGCAGAAGGAAGGCAAGAAGCGGATGAAGATGGTGGGATCCGTGGAGGTTCCGCAGGAGGCCTTCATCGCCGTCCTCTCCAGCGACGACAGCGCGGGATCGGCCAAGGGCAAGAAGTAGCCGGGGGTTACTGCGGGTCACTCCGCAAACCGGGCGGAACCGGGGCCCGTCGCACGCGAGTGCGGCGGGCCCTGCGCGTCGGTCGGGTAGCTCTCTGTACGAAGTGACAGGCCGTGGCCCCTTACGCCGTGGCCGGTCGACCTTTACTCTGTCCGTGCTCGATAGTTACTCGCCAGTTAAACAACGGCGCGAGGAAACCCCAGCCGCACTGAGCCAGCCGCACCGTCGCGGGCCCCGGAGGACGTCGTGAGCGACACACAGACACTGATCGAGAACCGACCGCCGACCGTGGCGGCCCTCTTCCTGGAGCGTGTGGCGGCCACACCGGACGCCGAGGCCTACCGCTATCCCGTCCCGCCGGCCTCGGGCGAGGGCCCGGACGACTGGAAGTCCCTCAGCTGGGCGGGCACCGCCGAGCGGGTCCACGCCATCGCGGCCGGCCTGATCGAGCTCGGCGTGGAGCCGGAGCAGCGGGTCGCGCTCGCCTCCTCGACCCGGGTCGAGTGGATCCTCTCCGACCTCGGCATTCTCTGCGCGGGCGCCGCCACCACCACGATCTACCCGCAGACCAACGCCGACGAGTCCGCCTACATCCTGTCCGACTCCCAGAGCCGGGTCCTCATCGCGGAGAACGCCGAGCAGGCCGCCAAGGCGGTGGAGAAGCGCGCGGAGTTGCCCGAGCTCACCCGGGTCGTGGTCGTAGACCCCGCCGGCGTCGACACCGACGACTTCGTGATCACGCTCACCGAACTGGAGAAGCGCGGCGCCGCCCGCCTCCAGACGGAGCCGGAACTGGTCAAGGAGCGCGTCGCCGCGATCACCAAGGACCAGCTCGCCACCCTCATCTACACCTCCGGCACCACCGGCCGGCCCAAGGGCGTCCGCCTGCCGCACGACTGCTGGTCGTACATGGCCAAGGCCATCCCCGCCACCGGTCTGATCAGCGCCGACGACGTGCAGTACCTGTGGCTGCCGCTCGCCCACGTCTTCGGCAAGGTGCTCATCTCCGGCCAGATCGAGGCCGGCCACGTCACCGCCGTCGACGGCCGCGTCGACAAGATCATCGAGAATCTTCCGGTGGTCCGGCCGACGTACATGGCGGCCGTGCCCCGCATCTTCGAGAAGGTCTACAACGGCGTCGCCGCCAAGGCGAAGGCCGGCGGCGGCGCCAAGTACAAGATCTTCCAGTGGGCCGCCGGGGTCGCCCGCGAGTACGCCAAGGTCACCCAGGACAACTTCCGCCGCACCGGTACGGCGAGCGCCCCCTTCGGCCTGCGCAGCAAGCACGCCGTCGCCGACAAGCTCGTCTACGCCAAGATCCGGGAGGCCTTCGGCGGCAACCTCCGCGCCTGTGTCTCCGGCTCGGCGGCCCTCTCGCCCGAGATCGGCTTCTTCTTCTCCGGCGCCGGCGTCCACATCCTCGAGGGCTACGGCCTCACCGAGTCCTCCGCCGCCTCCTTCGTCAACCCCGGCGAGGCCTACCGCACCGGCACCGTCGGCAAGCCGCTGCCCGGCACCGAGGTGCGCATCGCCGACGACGGCGAGATCCTGCTGCGCGGCCCCGGCATCATGCAGGGCTACCACAACCTGCCCGACAAGACCGCCGAGGTCCTGGAGGAGGACGGCTGGTTCCACACCGGCGACATCGGCGAACTCTCCGCCGACGGCTACCTCCGCATCACCGACCGCAAGAAGGACCTCATCAAGACCTCCGGCGGCAAGTACATCGCGCCCGCCGAGGTCGAGGGCCAGTTCAAGGCGGTCTGCCCCTACGTCTCCAACATCCTGGTGCACGGCGCCGACCGGAACTACTGCACCGCCCTCATCGCCCTCGACGAGGTCGCCCTCACCGCCTGGGCGGCCGAGAACGGCATGGAGGGCAAGCCGTACGCCGAGATCGTCGCCGCGCCCGCCACGGTCGAGATGGTCGACGGCTACGTCAAGCAGCTCAACGAGGGGTTGCAGCGCTGGCAGACCATCAAGAAGTTCCGCCTCCTGCCGCGCGACCTCGACGTCGAGCACGGCGAGATCACCCCGAGCCTGAAGCTGAAGCGTCCCGTGGTCGAGCGCGAGTACAAGCACCTCATCGAGGAGATGTACGAGGGCACGC
The DNA here is from genome assembly GCF_055571035.1 of Streptomyces malachitofuscus. Taxonomy (NCBI): domain Bacteria; kingdom Bacillati; phylum Actinomycetota; class Actinomycetes; order Kitasatosporales; family Streptomycetaceae; genus Streptomyces; species Streptomyces malachitofuscus. The sequence goes on from NZ_JBVIGA010000001.1 coordinate 139,116, forward strand.
GCGAGGCGTGAGCCCCGGTCGCCACGGCGGGGGAGCCCCGGATGTCACATCTGCGGGCTCCCTCGGTGTTCGTCGCCGTACGGACGGACGTCGACCGGGAAAGACCGTGGACCGAGCTCACCGCGGACCGCTGGGCTCGAAAACCCTCCAGGACCTCCGACGATGCCGAAGTCGTCCATGGAGATGATCTCCCCGAACTCCTTCAGCAGTGCCTTCCGGATGTGCTGATTCGATGCGGACGCTCCCGAGCACGCCGCCTGCCGCAAGGCCGTCGCGGACGCCCACCACCTGGTGGTGAGCCCCCTTGTCCTGGCTGAGCTCGACTACCTCCTGAGTACCCGGGTCGGGCCCGAGGCCGCGCACGCGGCGCTGGGTCACGTCCGGGACCGCGTCGCCGTGCGCCGGTACGCGGTCCCGGAGATCGGACCGCACCTCTCGACGGCGTTGGTCACCATGCGCAAATATCCGCAGATCGGTCTCACGGACACGATGAACGTGGTGATGGCGGCCGAGTACCGCACGGATGCGCTCCTCACCCTGGACCGGCGACATTTCCGCATGGTGCGCCCCTTGACCGGGCACACCGCGTTCCGGCTGTGGCCGGACGACCAGTGACTCCGGAAGGCGCTCGCCGGACATGAGAGGAGCGCGGGGGTGTCGAACCTTCCTCGTGATGTGGCCCGTGATCGATTCGGACCATGGGACGTCTCGGGAGGCGGGGCGTCATGTGGGTGCGTCGCGATTCTGATTCAGGCAATTTCCTGACCGCTCCTGATCGTATGCGGAGCACTGTCCTCACCCCTGGCGGCCCACTTCGGTAACTGCTTGCTTATGGGCGGGGTCTTTCTGTCACGCTGTCACCAGCGATCGAGCTCTCTTCGTACGAACTGCCCGGGAGCCGCCCATGCGGGCCATTCCGACCCAGCGGGAGACCGCCCCGTGTGTCTCCGACGCGCGCGGGCGTACGCGGGTGGAAGCGACCCTGTCCGGAAGCCCCCTCGCCCCTGGCGCCGCACGGGCGCTGCTGCGCAAGACGCTCACCGAGTGGGCCGAGCTCCCGGTGCCCGGCGCCGACCGGCTCACCGGCCGCGTCGGCGACGACGCCACGCTCGTCGCCAGCGAGCTGGTCACCAACGCCGTCGTGCACGCCGGTACCGACCTGCGCCTGATCTGCCGGCTGGAGGAGGACACCGGCGCACTCGTCGTCGAGGTCGCCGACCACCACCCCTCCCGCGCCCCGCGCGGCGACGAACCGGAGGCGCCGCCGGCGCACGAGGCCCCCGAGTACGGCCGCGGTCTGCGCCTGGTCGCCGCGCTCTCGGAGTCCTGGGGGATCACCTACCGGCCGGGCACCAAGACCGTATGGGCGCGGCTGTCCGCGGGGGAGCGTGCAGTGCGCGAGCAGAACGAGGCGTACGCCGGGGAGCGCGCGTTGGCGCACGATCTCAGGGTGGCCGAAGTCCTCGCCCCGACCCCGCACGCCCCGCGGGGCCCCGCAGATGCGCACGCCGCGCGGGGTTCGGAGGGCCCGCATGGGGCCCGGGGCGCGGCAGACCTGCGCGCCTCCCGGGATCCGAGCGAGCCGCAAGCCCTGCGGGGCTCGGCAGAGCCGCATGCCGCGCGGGACACACACGACGCCCGCGACCCGCGCGACACGGAGCACCCGGGGGAGCCGCTCCTCACCCGGGGCGCGTCCGGTCACGCGGAGGCCGCGGGGGTGACCGCCCGGGACGCCTTGCGCGGGGGCTCGTACGGCGACGACTGGCTGGCGCGCCGCCACGGCCGCGACGGCACCTGGCTGGGCCGCGGCGCCCTCTCCTTCCTCGCCGAGGCCTCCGACCTGCTCGCCGGGCAGCTGGACGAGGACCTGGTCGCCTCCCTCACCGGGCAGCTGATCGTGCCGCGGCTGGCCGACTGGTGTGCGGTGTGGCTGGAGGACGAGACCACCGGCCACCGCGGCTGGAGCGACGACATCCGGGCCGGCGGGCCCCGCCTGGCCCGCGTGTGGCACGCCAGCGAGAACCGCATCGAGGACCTGAGCCGCGCCCTGGAACAGAACCCGCCCCACCCTGGCGACCCGTTACGCCCGGGACCCGTGCCGTATCCCTGGCCGGGGGGCGCACTGGACGGACCGGCAGCCGCGGCCGCCGCACCGGACGGGTGGCCCGGCGGACCGGGCGTGCCGGGCGAGGGGGTGGACGCGTCGGCCGGCGGGCGGGGTGTGCCGGCCGGGAGGCCGGATGCGCCGCCCGAGGGGCCGGATGCGCCGCCCGAGGGGGCGGACGCGTCGGCCGACGGGGCGGGCGCGCCGGTGAGGGGACCGGGTGTGCGGGTTGACGGGCCGGGCGGGCAGGTCGGGCCGGGGCAGGGGATGGGTGTGCCGGGCGGAGGGCCGGACGCGTTGGCCGAGGGGCTGGGGTCGCCTGTCGGCGGCGCAGGCGCGCCGGCCGACGGGGTGCCGGGTGGCGGTGTCGGCGGGCTCGGGGAGGGGGCCGGCGTCGCGGTCGACGGGGGGTGTGGCACCGCCCTCGCCTACCGGCTCGTCGCCGGTGGTCGGCCGCTCGGGACCCTGGTGATCGGGCGGGGCGGGATCGACCGCTTCCCCGACGAGGTCACCGGCCTCGTGGAGGACCTCGGCCGGCGGGTCGCCCTCGCCATCGGGGCCGCACGGCAGTACGCCCGCCAGGCCACCATCAGCGCCGTGCTCCAGCGCGGCCTGCTGCCCGGAGCCGTCGCCGAGATCCCCGGCGTGCGCAGCGCCCTCGTCTACGAACCCTGTGACAAGGGCGGACCGAGCGGCGACTTCTACGACCTCTTCCCGGCCGGTCACGGCCGCTGGTGCTTCGCCGTCGGTGACGTGCAGGGCAAGGGCCCCGAGGCGGCCGTCGTCATCGGACTGGCCCGGCCCTGGCTCAGGCTGCTCGCCCGCGAGGGCTACCGCGTCGCCGACGTCCTCGACCGCCTCAACCAGCTCCTCCTCGACGACGCCACGGAGGCCGCCGACGCCGCAGCCCGCGCGCTGGTGGCCGCCGGCGCCCGACCGACCGTCCCCGGCGACGGCCCCCAGACCCGCTTCCTCTCCCTCCTCTACGGCGAGCTCCTCCCCTTCCCCGGCGGTGTCCGCTGCACCCTCGCCTCCGCCGGACACCCCCTGCCCCTGCTGCTCGACCCCGACGGCGGCGTCCGTCCGGTGGCGCAGCCGCAGACCCTGCTCGGGGTCGTCGAGGACGCCACGTACACCAGTGAGACCTTCGAGATGCACTCCGGCGACACCCTGCTCTGCGTCACCGACGGGGTCACCGAGCGGCGCTCGGGCTCCCGCCAGTTCGACGACGGCGACGGGCTGGCCATGGCCCTGGCGGGCTGCGCGGGGATGGATGCCGAGCCGATAGCGGAACGGATCACCCAGCTCGTGCACGAGTTCGGGGCCCGGCCGCCCGCCGACGATCTCGCGCTGCTGGTGCTCCAGGCGGAGTGACGTGGCCGGTGCGGGAGAATGGAGCACATGCCTTCCGCACTCCCCGACGGCGAGCCCGTCCCCGCCGACGGCGCGCTGCCCGCGTCCGCGCTCGCCGGGGCCGCCGACCGCCCCCTCGGTTTCTACCTGCACGTCCCGTACTGCGCCACCCGCTGCGGCTACTGCGACTTCAACACCTACACCGCGACCGAGCTGCGCGGCAGCGGCGGCGTGCTGGCCTCCCGCGACAACTACGCCGAAACCCTGATCGACGAGATCCGCCTGGCGCGGAAGGTGCTGGGCGACGACACGCGACCGGTCCGCACGGTGTTCGTCGGCGGCGGTACGCCGACCCTGCTCGCCGCCGGCGATCTGGTACGGATGCTGGGGGCGATCCGGGAGGAGTTCGGGCTGGCGGCGGACGCGGAGGTGACGACGGAGGCGAACCCCGAGTCGGTCGACCCGGCATACCTCGCCGCGCTGCGGGAGGGCGGCTTCAACCGGGTCTCCTTCGGCATGCAGAGCGCCCGGCAGCACGTGCTGAAGGTGCTGGACCGCACGCACACCCCCGGGCGGCCGGAGGCGTGTGTCGCCGAGGCGCGGGCGGCGGGCTTCGACCACGTCAACCTGGATCTCATCTACGGCACGCCGGGGGAGTCGGACGACGACTGGCGGGCCTCCCTGGAGGCGGCGATCGGGGCGGGGCCGGACCATGTGTCGGCGTACGCGCTGATCGTGGAGGAGGGCACGCAGCTCGCCCGCCGCATCCGGCGCGGTGAGGTGCCGATGACGGACGACGACGTCCACGCCGACCGGTACCTGATCGCCGAGGAGATGCTGTCGGCGGCGGGCTTCGACTGGTACGAGGTGTCCAACTGGGCCACCTCCGACGCCGGCCGCTGTCTGCACAACGAGCTGTACTGGCGGGGCGCGGACTGGTGGGGCGCGGGGCCGGGCGCCCACTCGCACGTGGGCGGGGTGCGGTGGTGGAACGTCAAGCATCCGGGCGCGTACGCGGGGGCGCTGGCGGAAGGGCGGTCGCCGGGGGCGGGACGTGAGGTCCTGTCGGACGAGGACCGGCGGGTCGAGCGGGTGCTGCTGGAACTGCGGCTGCGGGAAGGCGTACCGCTGTCGCTGCTGCGGGAGGACGGACTGGCGGCTTCGCGACGTGCGCTCGCGGACGGGCTGCTCGAGGAGGATCCGTACGAGGCGCGGCGTGCCGTGCTCACCCTGCGCGGGCGGCTGCTGGCCGACGCCGTGGTCAGGGACCTGGTGGACTGATCACTCGGCCGAGTGAATCACTGCGGAACGCGGGTTCGAGCCTTGACCTGGTCCGTAGGCTGCCGCCGAAAGGGCGCGGCGGATGTGGAGGACCAAGGAGGTGACCGCTGTGGACGAGCGCGGGATGACCAGGTTCTTCGAGGAGTTCGAGCCTCCCGACGGGGTCAGGGTCGAGCTGCTCCGGGGGGAAATCGTGATGACGGTCAGTCCCGATCTTGTGCACAACATGATCGTGGAGGACGTCCTGGACCAGATTCCGCGCAAGCAGTGGGCTCGCCTCCAGACCCAGGACGTCGACATCATCGACGAGGCCAGCGAGCCCGTGCCGGATCTGGTGGTCCTCAAGCGTGACGCGACGCCCGAGTCGGGCCGTTTGCTGCCGTCCGAGGCGATCACACTGGTGGTCGAGGTCGTGTCCCAGACCAGTGCCGTGCGGGACTACCTTGTCAAGCGGTCGATCTACGCTGCCGGCAAGATCCCCGCGTACCTCATCATCGATCCGATCATGGCGCACTGTGTCCTGCTCACACTGCCCGTCGGAGAGGGGGACGCGGCCGACTACCAGGCGCAGATGAAGCTGGACTTCGGTGAACGAGTGCCGCTCGACATGCTGGGAGTCGGCCTGGACACCGGCGAATTCGGCACCTTTCCGGGTGTCAGACCCCACCGCTTTCCGTGACGAAGTCGATCAGTTCCTCCACGCGGCCCAGGAGCTGGGGCTCCAGGTCCTTGTAGGAGCGCACCGAACCCAGGATCCGCTGCCACGCCTCACCCGTGTTCGCCACCCGCCACCCCAGCGCCGCGCACACCCCCGTCTTCCAGTCCTGCCCCCGCGGCACCCGCGGCCAGGCCTCGATGCCCACCGACGACGGCTTCACGGCCTCCCAGATGTCGATGTACGGGTGGCCCACCACCAGAGCGTGCTCGCTCGTCACCGCCTCGGCGATGCGCCACTCCTTCGAGCCCGGGACCAGATGGTCCACCAGGACCCCCAGCCGCGCGTCGGGACCCGGAGCGAAGTCCGCCACGATCGACGGCAGGTCGTCCACACCCTCCAGGTACTCCACGACCACCCCCTCGATCCGCAGGTCGTCGCCCCACACCTTCTCGACCAGTTCGGCGTCGTGCCGCCCCTCCACGTAGATGCGCCCCGCGCGGGCGACCCGCGCCCGTGCGCCGGGAACGGCCACCGACCCCGACGCCGTACGCGTGGGCCGGGCCGGACCGGACGCCGGCCGCACCAGCGTCACCACGCGACCCTCGAGCAGGAAGCCCCGCGGTTCCAGCGGGAACACCCGGTGCTTGCCGAAGCGGTCCTCCAGCGTCACCGTCCCCGCCTCGCAGCGGATCACCGCGCCGCAGAAGCCGGTGCCGGGTTCCTCCACGACCAGCCCGGGCTCGGCGGCCACCTCGGGGACGGGCTGCGGTTTCTTCCACGGAGGGGTCAGATCGGCGGAGTACTGGCGCATTCTCACGACGATACGAGGATCCCGCCCGCCGTGATCAGTCCGACACGCCGAAACGCCGTGCCAGCGCGTCGCGTTGGGCCCGGACGAACGCCGCGTCGACCACCGCTCCGTGACCGGGCACGTACAGCGCGTCCTCCCCGCCCAGCGCCAGCAGCCGGTCCAGGGCGGCCGGCCACCGCTCCGGCACGGCGTCGGATCCGGCCTGCGGTTCGCCGGACTCCTCGACCAGGTCGCCGCAGAACACCACCTCCGGGTCGCCGGGGACCAGGACCGCGAGATCGTGGGCGGTGTGCCCCGGGCCCACGTTCGCCAGCAACACCTGACGGCCGCCGTCCGCACCCAGGTCGAGCGTCCACTCCCCGCTCACCGCGTGCCGGGGCGCGACCAGCGCGTCCACGGCCTCCTCCGCCACGCGCGCGTCCAGCCCGTGCCGCACCGCGTCCGCGCGCAGCTCCTCGCGCCCCCGCGCGGTCAGTACGGTGTCCATGCCCACCGCGCCGAACACCTCCGCGCCCGCGAACGCCGGCGCCCCGAGGATGTGATCGAAGTGGGGGTGGGTGAGCGCGAGATGCGTCACACGGCGGCCGGTGAGCGCCTGCGCCTCGGCCCGCATCCGTGCGCCCTCACCCAGACCGGAGCCCGCGTCGACGAGCAGCAGGCCGCCCGCCCCCACCACGAGCCCCGCCGTGCAGTCCCACACCGGCAGCCGGCAGCGGCCCACCCCGGGCGCCACTTGCTCCCATCCCGACTCTTCCCAAGTCACGGTCATGACGGGACGCTATCGGGGACGGCGCCGCCCGGCGCGACGGGCGTGGGACCGGCCTTGCCCCGTGCGTACCCCCCGGCCGTACACTGGGCCGGGGAAGTCTGGCACTCGCGTGCGAAGAGTGCCAGAGACGTGACCGGGCGAAGCTACTGGAGGTGTGCGCGATGCTCAGTGAACGCAGGCTCCAGGTGCTGCGCGCCATCGTCCAGGACTACGTGGGCACCGAGGAGCCCGTCGGCTCCAAGGCGCTCACCGAGCGGCACAACCTCGGCGTCTCCCCGGCCACCGTGCGCAACGACATGGCGGCCCTGGAGGACGAGGGCTTCATCGCCCAGCCGCACACCAGCGCAGGGCGCATCCCCACCGACAAGGGTTACCGGCTGTTCGTCGACAAGCTCGCCGGCGTCAAGCCGATGACCGCGCCAGAGCGGCGCGCCATCCAGAACTTCCTCGAGGGCGCCGTCGACCTCGACGACGTGGTCGCCAGGACCGTACGGCTGCTCGCGCAGCTCACCCGGCAGGTCGCCGTCGTGCAGTACCCGTCGCTGACCCGGTCCACGGTGCGGCACGTGGAGCTGCTGTCGCTGGCGCCCGCGCGGCTGATGCTGGTGCTGATCACGGACACCGGCCGGGTCGAGCAGCGCATGGTCGACTGCCCGGCGCCGTTCGGCGAGTCGTCCCTGGCGGATCTGCGGGCGCGGCTGAACAGCCGGGTCGCGGGCCGCCGGTTCACGGATGTACCGAGTCTGGTGGAGGACCTCCCGGAGGCCTTCGAATCCGAGGACCGCGGTACGGTCTCGACGGTGCTCTCCACTCTCCTGGAGACGCTCGTCGAGGAGAACGAGGAGCGGCTGATGATCGGCGGCACCGCCAATCTCACCCGCTTCGGACATGACTTCCCCCTCACGATCCGGCCCGTCCTGGAGGCGCTCGAGGAGCAGGTCGTGCTCCTCAAGCTGCTCGGCGAGGCGAAGGATCCGGGCGTGACCGTCCGTATCGGTCATGAGAACGCCCATGAAGGACTCAACTCCACGTCCGTCGTGTCGGTGGGCTACGGTTCGGGCGGCGAGGCGGTTGCCAAGCTCGGCGTCGTCGGACCGACACGCATGGATTACCCGGGAACGATGGGAGCGGTACGCGCAGTGGCACGGTACGTCGGACAGATCCTGGCGGAGTCGTAGTGGCCACGGACTACTACGCCGTACTCGGCGTGCGCCGCGACGCGTCGCAGGAGGAGATCAAGAAGGCCTTCCGGCGGCTCGCCCGCGAGCTGCATCCGGACGTCAACCCGGATCCGAAGACCCAGGAGCGGTTCAAGGAGATCAACGCCGCCTACGAGGTGCTGTCGGACCCGCAGAAGAAGCAGGTCTACGACCTCGGCGGCGACCCGCTCTCGGGGGCCGGCGGCGCCGGGGGCGCGGGCGGCTTCGGAGCCGGTGGCTTCGGCAACTTCTCCGACATCATGGACGCGTTCTTCGGCACGGCGTCGCAGCGCGGGCCGCGCTCGCGCACCCGCCGGGGCCAGGACGCGATGATCCGCATCGAGGTGGAGCTGGACGAGGCCGCGTTCGGCACCACCAAGGACATCCAGGTCGACACGGCGATCGTCTGCACCACCTGCAACGGCGAGGGCGCCGCGCCCGGCACCACCGCGCAGACGTGTGACATGTGCCGTGGCCGCGGTGAGGTCTCGCAGGTCACGCGGTCCTTCCTGGGGCAGGTCATGACGTCCCGCCCCTGCCCGCAGTGCCAGGGCTTCGGCACGGTCGTCCCCACCCCCTGCCCGGAGTGCGCGGGCGACGGACGGATCCGCTCCCGGCGCACGCTCACGGTCAAGATCCCGGCCGGTGTCGACAACGGCACCCGGATCCAGCTGGCCGGTGAGGGCGAGGTCGGGCCCGGCGGCGGTCCGGCCGGCGACCTGTACGTGGAGATCCACGAACTCCCGCACCCCACGTTCCAGCGGCGCGGCGACGACCTGCACTGCACGGTCACCATCCCGATGACCGCGGCGGCCCTCGGCACCAAGGTGCCGCTGGAGACGCTGGACGGCATGGAGGAGGTCGACATCCGGCCCGGCACCCAGTCCGGCCAGTCGATCCCGCTGCACGGCCGGGGCGTCACGCATCTGCGCGGCGGTGGCCGGGGCGACCTCATCGTCCACGTCGAGGTCCAGACCCCGACCAAGCTCGACCCCGAACAGGAACGCCTCCTGCGCGAACTCGCCAAGCTCCGCGGCGAGGAACGCCCCACGGGCCAGTTCCAACCCGGGCAGCAGGGGCTGTTCTCCCGGCTGAAGGACGCCTTCAACGGGCGGTGAGGACGCCTTCAACGGGCGGTGAGGGCGCTTGCGGAGGGCGGTGACGCCCGGGGCGGACGCCTCCGAAAAGTGGCTTATGCCAAGGGAAAGGGCCGATTCGGAGTTGGCCGGGGGACGTGACAACATGCCGTCATGTCCTCCGTACCGACCGATCTCTTCCCGCACCCGATCGTGCAGGCGCCGATGGCGGGCGGTGTCGCCGTGCCGCAGCTCGCCGCGGCCGTGTCCGAGGCGGGCGGGCTCGGTTTCCTGGCCGCCGGGTACAAGACCGCGGACGGGATGTACCAGGAGATCAAGCAGCTGCGAGGGCTGACCGCACGGCCCTTCGGCGTCAACCTCTTCCTGCCACAGCCGGAGACCGCCGACCCGGCCGCGGTCGGTGTCTACGCCCATCAGCTGGCCGGTGAGGCCTCCTGGTACGAGACGGAGCTCGGCGACCCCGACAGCGGCCGTGACGACGGCTACGACGCCAAGCTCGCCGTGCTGCTGGACAACCCGGTGCCGGTGGTGTCGTTCCACTTCGGTGTGCCGTCCCGCGAGGTGCTGGACTCGCTGCGCCGTGTCGGCACCTTCACGCTGGTCACCGCCACCACGGCGGAGGAGGCCCGGGCCGTGGAGCGGGCCGGTGCGGACGCGGTGATCGCGCAGGGCGTCGAGGCCGGCGGTCACCAGGGCACCCACCGCGACGTCCCGGAGGCGGCGGGCTCCGGCCTCGGAGTGCTGTCCCTCGTCGCCCAGGTCCGGGAGGCCGTCGGCATCCCGGTCATCGCCGCCGGAGGCATCATGCGCGGCGGCCAGATCGCCGCCGTCCTCGCGGCCGGTGCCGCCGCGGCCCAGCTCGGTACCGCCTTCCTCGCCGCCCACGAGTCCGGCGCGCACGCCCTGCACAAGCAGGCCCTCACCAGCCCCCTGTACGTCCGCACCGAGCTGACCCGCGCCTTCTCCGGCCGCCCGGCCCGCGCCCTGGTCAACCGCTTCGTGCGCGAGCACGGCCCGTACGCGCCCGCCGCCTACCCGGACGTCCACCATCTCACCGCACCGCTGCGCAAGGCCGCCGCCAAGGCCGGTGATCCGCAGGGCCTGGCACTGTGGGCGGGACAGGGCCACCGGATGGCCCGTGAGCTGCCCGCCGGACAGCTGGTGGAGGTCCTGGCCGCCGAACTCGCCGCCGCCCGGACAGCGTTGTCGGCGGGAGGCGCCCGATGACCGCGCCGGTGTTCGTCGTCGACGACTTCGCCACGGACGGCACCGGCCGGTGCGTGCTCGACGGCCCCGAGGGCCGGCACGCCGTCTCGGTGAAACGGCTGCGGTCCGGTGAGGGCGTCGTCCTCACCGACGGCGCGGGCCGCTGGGCCGAGGGCGAGGTGGAGGCCACCGAGGGCAAGGACCGGCTGATCGTGCGGCTGGGTGAAGTGGCCGAGGAGCCCGAGGCGTTCCCCAGGCTCACCGTCGTCCAGGCCCTGCCCAAGGGCGACCGGGGCGAGGTGGCCGTGGAGACGATGACCGAGGTCGGCGTCGACGCGATCGTGCCGTGGTCGGCGGCGCGGTGCATCACGCAGTGGAAGGGCGAGCGCGGGCTGAAGTCGCTCGCCAAGTGGCGGGCCACCGCCCGTGAGGCGGGCAAGCAGTCGCGACGGGTGCGGTTTCCCTCGGTCGCGGACGCTTTGACGAGCAAGGGAGTTGCCTCACTTCTCGCCGAAGCGGCGTTCGCCGCGGTGCTGCACGAGAGCGGGACGGAGCCGCTGGCGACGGCGGAACTTCCCGTGTCCGGTGACATCGTGCTGGTCGTCGGGCCCGAAGGCGGCGTGTCGCCGGAGGAGTTGGCGCTGTTCGAGGCGGCCGGGGCGCGGGCCTACCGGCTGGGACGCAGTGTGCTGCGCACGTCCACGGCGGGTACGGCCGCGGCGGCGCTGCTGCTGGGGCGCACGGGCCGCTGGTCCTGACGTTCTCTCGCCCCCGCCGCCCTTTCCCGTCCCACCCCGGGGGCGCTGCCCCCGGACCCCCGCTCCTCACACGCCGGAGGGGCTGGGGACAGGGGGGTCTGGGGGCGCAGCCCCCAGGTTCGGGACGGGAAGGGGCGGCGGGGGCGGAAGTAACGCGTGGCTGTTTGCGCTCTACCGTCCCGCCGGTGACGGTGGCAGGCTGCCGTCATGGGGGCGATGAAGAGGATCCCGCGGCACGCGCTCGCCGTCGGCTTCGCCGCGGTCGCCGTGACCGGCGTCGCGGCCTGCGAGGGCGGCGGACTGAGCTCCGCGGCCGTCGCGCTCACGACCGACGAGACCGTGACCGACGAACTCAACCGGCGCAAGGCCGACGTACGGTGGCTCAGCTGCACCGCGTCCTTCGGTGACAGGGACGACAAGGACGACGAGGCCGGCCGGGACACCGCCGCGTCCGTCGACTGCCAGGGCGAGACCCAGGACGGCAAGGAGATCACCGTCACCGGCGAGATCACGCACGCCCTCAACGGAGCCTGCGTGCGCGGCAATCTGACCGCGAAGGTGGACGAGAAGCAGGTGTTCCGCGTCGACGGCCTGGGCGACTGCGACGGCAGCTCACCGCCCCGCGTGAGCGAACCCACGCAGAACGGCGGCGGCCCCCGCCCCACCGTCACCGTGACCGTCACGACGACCGTGTGGTGCGAGCAGTACCCGTCCTGTCGCCCCGTCGAGGGCAAGTGATCGGAACCCCTGTCCAGGACCGCCCGCTCCTGCATAGGGTGATCGGGTGACACAGCCTGCATCGGTCGCATCCGCCGCTTACCTCCGGTTTCCGCATCTGCACGGCGAGTTGGTCGCCTTCACCGCCGAGGACGACGTGTGGCTCGCCCCGCTCGACGGCGGCCGCGCCTGGCGGGTCAGCGCCGACAACGTGCCGGTGAACCACCCGAGGATCTCGCCCGACGGCGCCACCGTCGCCTGGACCTCCACCCGCGACGGCGCCCCCGAGGTGCACATCGCGCCCGTCGACGGCGGACCCGCCCGGCGGCTGACCCACTGGGGGAGCCTCAAGACCCAGGTGCGCGGCTGGACGGCGGACGGACGGGTGCTGGTGATCAGCACCCAGGGCCAGGCCAGCCTGCGCCGCGCCTGGGCCCGCGCCGTCCCCCTCGACGGCGGTCCCGCCACCACCCTCCCCTACGGCCCCGTCGGCGACGTCGCCCAGGGCCCGCACACCGTGCTGCTGTCCGCGCCGATGGGCCGAGAGGCCGCATGGTGGAAGCGCTACCGGGGCGGCACCGCGGGCAAGCTGTGGACCGACCGCGAGGGCGACGGCGAGTTCGTACGGCTGCACGAGGACCTCGACGGGAACATCGAGTACCCGCTGTGGGCGGGGGACAGGATCGCGTTCCTCTCCGACCACGAGGGCACCGGGGCGCTGTACTCCTCCCTCGCCGACGGCTCCGACCTGCGCCGGCACACCCCCCTCGGGGGTTTCTACGCCCGCCACGCCGCCACCGACGGCACCCGTGTCGTCTACTCCAGCGCCGGCGAGCTGTGGATCCTCGACGACCTCGACGGGGCCGAGCCGCGCCGCCTCGACATCCGGCTCGGCGGACAGCGCGTCGACCTGACGCCGTTCCCGGTGAACGCCGCCCGCTGGTTCGGCTCCGCGTCCCCCGACCACACCGCGCGCGGCAGCGCCGTCTGCGTGCGCGGCACCGTCCACTGGGTCACCCACCGCTCCGGGCCCGCCCGCGCGCTCGCCGCGACCCCGGGCGTACGGGCCCGCCGCCCCCGCACCTTCCGCGCGGACGGCGAGGAGTGGGTGGTGTGGGTGACCGACGCCGAGGGCGAGGACGCCCTGGAGTTCGCCCCCGCCACGGGCCTCGCCCCCGGAGCGACCCCGCGCCGGATCGCCGCCGGGCAGCTGGGCCGGGTCGTGGAGCTCGCCATGGCGCCCGACGGCAGCCGGGCAGCGATCGCCTCGCACGACGGCCGGCTCCTGCTCGTGGAACGGGAGACCGGAGAGGTCCGGGAGGTCGACCGCAGCGAGAACGGCGACGTCTCCGGGCTGGTCTTCTCGCCCGACTCCGCCTGGCTCGCCTGGGCCCACCCCGGCCCGCGCCCGCTGAGCCAGCTCCGCCTGGCCAACACCACCGACCTGTCGGTCACCGAGGCGACCCCGCTGCGCTTCCAGGACTACGCGCCCGCGTTCACCCTCGACGGCAAGCACCTGGCGTTCCTGTCGAGCCGCTCCTTCGACCCGGTCTACGACGAGCACGTCTTCGACCTGGCCTTCGTCGAGGGGGTGCGCCCGTATCTGATCACCCTGGCGGCGACCACCCCGTCCCCGTTCGGACCGCAGCGGCACGGACGCCCCTTCGAGACGCCGGACCGCGACGAGACGCCCGACAGCGAGGGCACCCCCACCACCCGCATCGACCTCGACGGCCTCGCCGACCGCATCGTGCCGTTCCCGGTCGAGGCCGCCCGCTACACCAACCTGCGCGCCGCCAAGGACGGGGTGCTGTGGCTGCGGCACCCGGTGCGGGGCGTGCTCGGCGCGTCCCGGGCCACGCCCGACGACCCCGACCCCAAGACCGACCTGGAGCGCTACGACCTCGTCCAGCAGCGCATCGAGCATCTCGCCGTGGACGCCGACCACTTCGAGGTCAGCGGCGACGGCAAGCGGGTGCTGCTGTGGACGGACGGCCGGCTGAAGGTCGTACCCAGCGACCGGCGCGCCTCCGGGGACGACGACAGCGACAGCAACATCACCGTCGACCTCGGGCGCATCCGGCAGTTCGTGGACCCGGCCGCCGAGTGGCGGCAGATGTTCGACGAGAACGGCCGCATCATGCGGGACAACTTCTGGCGTCCCGACATGAGCGGCGTCGACTGGGATGGGGTCCTGGACCGCTACCGGCCCGTGCTCGACCGGCTCGCCACACACGACGACCTCGTGGACCTGCTGTGGGAGGTGCACGGGGAGCTCGGCACCTCGCACGCGTACGTCACCCCGCGCGGCGGGTACGGCGGCGACGGCGCGCGGCAGGGGCTGCTGGGGGCGGACATCTCCCGCCACGAGGACGGAAGTTGGCGGGTGGACCGGATCCTGCCCACGGAGACCTCCGACCCGGACGCCCGCTCGCCGCTGGCCGCGCCCGGGGTCGCCGTACGGGTCGGGGACGCGATCGTCGCCGTCGCGGGACAGGCGGTCGACCCGGTGACCGGGCCGGCGCCGCTGCTGGTGGGCACGGCGGGCAAGCCCGTCGAGCTGACCGTGTCGCCCGCGGGCGGGGGCGAGCCGCGGCACGCGGTGGTCGTACCGCTCGCCGACGAGGAGCCGCTGCGCTACCACGCGTGGGTCGCCGACCGGCGGGCGTACGTGCTGGAGCGGTCCGGCGGGCGGCTGGGCTACATCCATGTCCCCGACATGCAGGCGCCCGGGTGGGCGCAGATCCACCGCGACCTGCGGGTGGAGGTGCTGCGCGAGGGGCTGATCGTCGATGTGCGGGAGAACCGGGGCGGACACACCTCGCAGCTGGTGGTGGAGAAGCTGGCCCGGCGCATCGTCGGGTGGGACCTGCCGCGCGGGATGCGCGCGGAGAGCTATCCGCGCGACGCGCCCCGGGGGCCCGTCGTCGCCGTGGCCAACGAGTTCTCCGGATCCGACGGCGACATCGTGAACGCGGCGATCCGGGCGCTGGGGATCGGACCGGTGGTCGGCACCCGGACCTGGGGCGGTGTGATCGGCATCGACAGCCGCTACCGGCTGGTCGACGGGACGCTGGTGACGCAGCCGAAGTACGCCTTCTGGCTGGAGGGATACGGCTGGGGCGTGGAGAACCACGGCGTCGACCCGGACGTCGAGGTGGTGCAGCGGCCGCAGGACCACGCGGCGGGGCGGGACGTCCAGCTGGACGAGGCGGTGCGGCTGGCGCTGGCCGCGCTGGAGGCGTCGCCCGCGAAGGAGCCGCCGGCACTGCCGTGAGCGGGAGGGACACGACCGCCCGCGGGTACGATGCACGAAGGTGATCAGCTGGCTCGAGGAGGGTGTATGGCCGGGGAACCTCAGGACGACTGCCTGTTCTGCAAGGTCGTCGACGGGAGCATCCCGGCGACGATCGTGCGGGAGACGGAGACGACCATCGCGTTCCGTGACATCAATCCCCAGGCGCCCACGCATGTGCTGGTGATTCCCAAGGCGCACCACCGGGACGCCGCCGCCCTCGCCGCCGCCGCGCCCGAACTCGCCGCGGACGTGCTGCGGGAGACGCAGGCCGTGGCGGACGAGGAAAAGCTGGAGAGCTACCGGATCGTCTTCAACACCGGCAGCGGCGCCGGCCAGACCGTCTGGCACGCGCACGCCCACGTCCTGGGCGGCCGCGGCCTCGAATGGCCCCCCGGATAGGCGGCCTTGTCCGTGCGTGAACTGGTGGTGCTCGGCACCGCCAGCCAGGTCCCCACCCGCCACCGCAACCACAACGGTTACCTGCTGCGCTGGGACGGCGAGGGCATCCTGTTCGACCCCGGCGAGGGCACCCAGCGCCAGATGCTGCGCGCCGGGGTCGCCGTCCACGACCTCAACCGGATCTGCGTCACCCACTTCCACGGCGACCACTCCCTCGGACTCGCCGGGGTGATCCAGCGCATCAACCTGGACAAGGTGCCGCACGAGATCACCGCGCACTACCCCCGCTCCGGGCAGCGCTTCTTCGAACGGCTGCGCTACGCGACGGCCTACCGCGAGACCGTCACCCTCACCGAGGCACCCGTCGACACCGACGGCACACTCGCCCGTACCCCCGGCTACACGCTGGAGGCGCGGAAGCTGTCCCATCCCGTCGAGGCGTACGGGTACCGGTTCGTCGAGCCCGACGGGCGGCGCATGCTGCCCGAGCGGCTGGCCGCGCACGGCATCAAGGGGCCGGACGTCGGCAGGATCCAGCGCGAGGGCTCGCTGCGCGGGGTTCCGCTGGAGGAGGTCAGCGAGGTGCGGCGCGGGCAGCGGTTCGCGTTCGTCATGGACACCCGGCTGTGCGACGGGGTGTACGCACTGGCGGAGGGCTGCGACATGCTCGTCATCGAGTCGACGTTCCTCGACGCGGAGGAGGAACTCGCCGTGGAGTTCGGCCATCTGACGGCCGGACAGGCGGCGCGGGTCGCGCGGGAGGCGGGGGCGCGGCATCTGGTGCTCACGCACTTCAGTCAGCGCTACTCGGACCCCGAGGAGTTCGAGCGGCAGGCGCGGGCGGCCGGATACGACGGTGAGCTGACCGTGGCCCACGACCTGCAACGGATAGCGCTTCCGAAGCGTCGGTGAAGCGGCCGTACGATGGTTGGATGCCCGTACCGAAAGCCGAACTGCACCTTCATATCGAAGGAACGCTGGAACCCGAGCTCGCCTTCTCCCTGGCCGCGCGCAACGGCATCGACCTCCCGTACGCCGACACCGGCGCGCTCCGTGAGGCGTACCGCTTCCAGGATCTGCAGTCCTTCCTGAACCTGTACTACGAGCTGATGACGGTGCTGCGCACCGAGCGGGACTTCGAGGACCTCGCCGACGCCTACCTCGCCCGGGCCGCCGCACAGGGAGTGCGGCACGCGGAGATCTTCTTCGACCCGCAGGCGCACCTCGCGCGCGGCGTCGGCATGGGCACGGTGGTCGAGGGACTGTGGCGGGCGCTGGGCAGGAGCGCGGAGAGGCACGGCGTGTCGACCCGGCTGATCATGTGCTTCCTGCGGGACGAGTCCGCGGAGTCCGCCCTGGCGACGCTGGACGCCGCCAAGCCCTATCTCGACCGCATCACCGGTGTGGGGCTCGACTCGGCGGAGGTCGGGCATCCGCCGGTGAAGTTCCGTGAGGTGTACGAGGCCGCCGCCGCGCTGGGGCTGCGGCGCGTGGCGCACGCCGGTGAGGAGGGGCCGCCGGAGTACATCACCGAGGCGCTGGACGTCCTCGGTGTCGAACGGGTCGATCACGGGCTGCGCTGCATGGAGGACCCGGCACTGGTGGAGCGGCTGGTGCGCGAGCGCGTGCCGCTCACCCTGTGCCCGTTGTCCAACGTCCGCCTGCGGACCGTCGACACCCTCGCCGACCACCCGCTGCCCGCGATGCTCGAGGCGGGGCTGATGTGCACGGTCAACTCCGACGACCCGGCGTACTTCGGCGGCTACGCCGGTGACACCTACGACGCGGTGCGCGAGACGCTGGGGCTGGGCCCGGAGAGGCTTCGGGAACTGGCGCGGAACTCGTTCCTCGCCGCGTTCCTGGAGGACGACGAGGAGCTGCGGTCCCACTACCTCGCCGCGGTGGAGGCATACGCATTCAACTGACCGCCGCTGCGGGCAGTCGTGCCGCTGGGGCGGCACGGGTGGGCGGTGGGGGTACCTCCCGCTCGAGCGAAGTCGAGAGTGGGGGAGGCACCCGGCAAGCACCGGCGAGCGAACCCACCCCGCCCAGCGGCGGCCGACGCTTGCCCAGCGGGGGGTGGACCCCCGCAGCGAACCTCGTCGTCAGGCCGACCGGCGGAAGCCGATGGTCGGCACCGCTCTCCGCAGCGGCCACGGCCGCCCCAGCTCTCCCGACACCAGCCCCGCCAGGAACGCGTAGCGGTGCAGCGCCGACGGGTCCTGCTCCTCGACCGACCGCACCCGGCGCCACCACGCCCCGATCTCGGTCCACCCGGGCGCCGACAGGGATCCCCCGAACTCCTGCACGGACAGCGCCGCGGTGAGCCCCGCGAAGGCGAGCCGGTCGGCCAGCGGCCACCCCGCCAGCGTTCCCGTCACGAACCCGGCGACGAACACGTCCCCCGCCCCCGTCGGATCGAGCGCCTCGACCTCGATCGCCGGTACCGAGGCCGTCTCCCCGGTGCGCCGGTCCACCGCGTAGGCGCCCTCCGCCCCGAGGGTGACCACCGCGACCGGCACATGGTCGGTGAGGGCGCGGGCCGCCGCGCGCGGGCATTCCGTGCGCGTGTAGCGCATCGCCTCCTCCGCGTTCGGCAGGAACGCCTCGCAGTACCGCAGGTCGGGCAGCCGGGCCAGGTCCCACGCCCCGCTGTCGTCCCAGCCGACGTCACCGAAGATCCGCGCCCCCTTGCGGGCGGCCTGCGCGATCCAGGAGGCGCTGCGGCCGGGGGTGAGGGACGCGACGGCGGCCCGCGCGCGGGGCGGGCAGTCGGGCGCGGGCTCTTCCGGGGGCGGTTCGTGGCCGTGGGAGACCATGGTGCGCTCGCCCTCGTAGGCCATGGAGACGGTGACGGGCGAGTGCCAGCCGGGCACCGTGCGCGACAGGGAGAGGTCGATGCCCTCGCCCTGCTGCAGCGCGTCCCAGCAGTACTCACCGTAGTGGTCGTCGCCGAAGGCCGCCGCGAGGGAGGTGCGCAGGCCGAGCCGGGCCAGGGCGGTGGCCATGTTGGCGACACCGCCCGGGCTCGACCCCATCCCGCGCGCCCAGGACTCGGTCCCGCGTACCGGGGCGGAATCGAGCCCGGTGAAGACGATGTCGAGGAAGACGGTGCCGGTGAGATAGACGTCCCAGGGCGGGTCCTGCGGTGTGCGCAGGGCGGCGAGGGGATCGAGCTGGGACGTGCAGTCCGGTCCCTCGATGCGTGCCTTTCCGTTGGACCCCATCACGGCGCTCCCTGACATGGTGCGGATCAGGCCAGTGTGCACCACCCCACCGACATCGTGACGGCCGTCACTCCCTCACCACCCGCCGGGAGATCACCAGCGCGGCACCGACGGCTGGGTCCACTCCGGGTCGGCGATCCGCATGGCCGCCGCGTCGTCGCGGTCCCGCAGCGAGCCGTCGTCGTCCAGCCACCGCCGGTGCAGGAGGGCCAGCCGGTCGCGGTCGAGTTCGACGCCGAGGCCGGGGGCGTCGGAGACCCGCACGGTGCCGTTCTCGAAGGTGAGGCGCTCGGTGAGGACGTCCTCCGACTGCCAGGGGTAGTGGGAGTCGCAGGCGTGGTGCAGGTTGGGCACGGTCGCCGCCACCTGGGTCATCGCGGCGAGGCTGATGCCCAGGTGGGTGTTGGAGTGCATGGAGACGCCGACGCCGAAGGTGCGGCAGATCGCGGCGAGCTGCTGCGTGTTGCGCAGACCGCCCCAGTAGTGGTGGTCGGAGAGCACCACCTGGACGGCGTCCCGGAGGAAGGCCTCCTTGATCTCGGCGAACGTCGTCACGCACATGTTGGTGGCGAGCGGCACCCCGGTCCGGGCGGCGACCTCGGCCATGCCGGGGGTGCCGAGGGTGGGGTCCTCCAGGTATTCGAGGACGTCCCCGAGTTCCGCCGCGACCTTCAGCGAGGTCTCCACGGTCCAGGCGCCGTTGGGGTCGAGGCGCAGGGGGTGCCCGGGGAACGCGGCGGCGAGGGCGCGCACGGCCGCGATCTCCTCGTCCGGCGGGAAGACGCCGCCCTTGAGCTTGAAGGACGTGAACCCGTACCGCTCCTTGAACCTGCGGGCCTCCTCGACGACTCCGGCCGGGTCGACGGCGGCCCCCCAGTCGTCCTTCTCGGCCGGCACGCCCTCCGGGTGGTCCGCCCACTTGTAGAAGAGGTACGCGCTGAACTCGACGGCGTCGCGCACCTTGCCGCCGAGCAGCGCGTGCACGGGCAGGCCGAGGCTCTTGCCGACGGCGTCGAGGCAGGCGACCTCGAACGCGGAGAGCACGGACAGGCGGAGCTTGTCGGCGGTCTGCACGCCGCGCAGCCCGCCCACGTCGACCTGGCCGGAGACCCGGGCGGCGTCGACGGCCACCTCGTCGGCCTCGGCGTACAGCCGGTTCAGGTCGTCGGCGCGGCGTCCGGTCAGCCGGTCGGCGAGGGGGCGGGCCAGTTCGAGGTACTTGGAGTCGCCGTAGGTCTCGCCCAGTCCCGTGGTTCCGTCGGCGGTCACCACCTCGACGATCAGGCGGGGGGTGTACGGCTGATGGACGCCCTGGGTGTTGAGCAGGGGCGGGTCGGCGACCAGGATCGGGGTGAGGCGGACCTCGGTGACGGTCAGATCGCGGGAGCGGGCGGTCGGCGTGGTCACAGGGCGGCTCCTACGAGGTCGAGTCCGGTGGTGAGCAGGGTCCTGAGGTCGGCGAGGTCGCGGTCCGCGGGATCGGTGAGCGGGGCGCGCACGGGGCCGACGCGGCATCCGCGCAGCCGGGCCGCGGCCTTCACCAGGGAGACCGCGTAGCCCGGGGCGCGGTCGCGCAGTTCGACGAAGGGGACGTAGAAGCCGCGCAGCAGCTTGTCGAGGGTGCCTTCGTCGCCGTCGCGCAGGGCGGTGAAGAAGGCGTTCGCGATCTCGGGGGCGAAGGCGTGCACGGCGGAGGAGTAGGCGGGGACGCCGACGGTGGCGTAGGCGCGGGCCTGGATCTCGGCGGTGGCGGCGCCGTTGAAGAACAGGAAGTCCTCGGGGGCGGCGAGGGTGAGGCGCTGCAGCCGGTCGAGGTCGCTGTGGCCGTCCTTGAGGCCGATGACGTTCGGCAGGGCGGCGATCCGCTTGAGCGAGTCGGCGGTGTAGGCGACCTGGCCGCGCTGGTAGGTGACGAGCGGCAGCCGGGTGCGGGCGGAGATCGCGGCCAGCTGGGCGACGAGGCCGTCCTGCGGGGCGGCGACCAGGTAGTGCGGCAGGACGAGGAGGGCGTCGGCGCCGGCCTCCTCCGCGATGCGCGCGAACCGGGTGGCCTGCGCCCAGCCGTAGCCGACTCCGGCGACGACCGGCATCCGGCCCGCGCTCTCCTCGACGGTGATGGTGACCACCCGCCGGTACTCGTCCTCGTCCAGGGAGAAGAACTCTCCGGTGCCGCAGGCGGGGAAGACGGCGCCGGGGGCGGTGGCGATCCGTTCCGCGACATAGGCGCGGAAGCCGTCGGGGTCGAGGGTGCCGTCGTCGTGGAAGGCGGTGAGCGGGAAGGACAGCACCCCGTTCGCCATGCCGTCCTCCAGGCGTCTCGCCACGGTGGCCGTATCGCTCGTGTCCGTATCGGGGCTCACCCTCGCTCATCTCCCTATGTAGATGGCATCCATGTATAGAAATGAAGGTTAGATATACGAACGAGAGCCCGTCAATGGTCCTGCTCCCACCTCCTCCCGCCGGACTACCATCGGCGCATGCCGGAGACAGGGGCCGCGTCAGGGGGCGTGCGCGAGGTGAAGTCCGCCGCGCGCACGGTGGAGCTGCTGGAACTGCTCGCCGCGCGCGGTGACCGCCCGGCCCGTCTCCAGGAGCTGGCGGACGCCCTGGAGGTGCCGCGCAGTTCGATGTACGCGCTGCTGCAGACCCTGGTCTCGCGCGGCTGGGTGCGCACCGACATCACCGGCTCGCTGTACGGCATCGGCATCCACGCGCTGCTCACCGGTACCGCCTATCTCGACTCCGACCCGCGCGTGCGGGCCGTACGCCCGTATCTCGACGAGGCGTCCGAGGCGCTGGGTGAGACGATCCACCTGGGGCGGCTCGATGGGCACGATGTGGCGTATCTCGCGACGCGCGAGTCGCACGAGTACCTGCGGACCATCAGCCGGGTCGGACGGCGGCTGCCGGCGCACATGGGCGCGCTCGGCAAGGCCCTGCTGGCGCAGCGGCCGGACGAGGAACTGCCCGAGGGCCCCTACGAGGCGGCGACGCCCCGCACCCACACGTCGCGCGCGTCGCTGGCGGCCGATCTGGCGGGGGTGCGGGAGCGCGGCTACTCGGTGGACCGCGAGGAAGGGCTGCCCGGATTCGTCGGCTTCGGCTTCGCCCTGCGGTACGACGTCCCGGCGCAGGACGCCATCAGCTGCTCGGTGCCGGTGGGCCGGCTGACACCGGAGCGGGAGGAGCGGATCGTCGCCGTGATGCGTGAGATCCGGACGAAGGTGGAGAGCACGGTTCCCGCAGGTGGCGGGGCGGTTCACTGGCGGTAGCGGACGCTACTGCCCAGCTTCTGGAACCCATAAACCAAAGAGTGATCCAGATCACACCTGGCGCCCTCCCGTTGCCCTCCCCCGGCTTGATACAAATTGCCCGCGCGCTCCTGTCGCTCGACGGTCGTCGCTCCCCTTTTTCTCTCGCATTTCGCACCGTCCCTTTCGCATGCCCTGGGAACGCCCGTGTTCGCCCCTCGCACCACCCCCTGGCCCCTCGTCGCCCTTTTCACGGCCGGGTACCTCGCCCCGTATCTGCTGCCGACCACCGTCGGCCGCCTGGAACGCGGGCTCGACCTCTCCGCCACCCAGGCCGGGGCCGTCGGCAGCGCGCTGCTGCTGAGCTCCGCCACCGCCGGGTTCCTGCTCGCGTCCCGCGTGGAGCGGGTCGGCGCGCGGACCATGGCCCGGCTCGGTCTCGTCCTGGCCGTCATCGGCTACGGCGGGGCCGCCCTCACCAGCGCCGTACCGGCCGTCGTCGCCGGTGCGGTGATCGGCGGCTTCGGCTCCGGCACGGCCACGACGGTCGCCGCGACCCGGATCGCCGCCGAACGGGATCCGCACCGGGCGTCCACGCTGGGGCTGCTCAGCGTCTCCGCGCTCGCGGGCCTGGTGTACCTGACGGTGCCGCATCTGCCGGGGCACGGCCTCACGCTGGCCGCCATCGCCCTCACCGCCGTGGCCGTCTGGCCGCTGACTTCCCGGCTGCCGGCCGGCACGCCCGCTCCCCGTGTCACCGGACCCGAGCCGGCCTCCCCCCGACTGCCGCACCGGCGTTCGGGGCTGGTCCTGGCGGGCGCGATGGTGCTGTGGTCGCTCGCGCAGAACGCCCTGTGGGGCGTGAGCGGACGCATCGGGGTGGGCCAGGCCCATCTGTCCGAGCCGACCGTGGGCGTCGTCTTCGCGGTGGCGCTGGGCGCCGGGCTGCTGGGCGTCGTCGGCGCCGGCGCGCTGGGGTCACGGCTGGGGCGCGCGCTGCCCATCGGCGGCGGCACGGTCCTCATCGCGGGCTGCATCGTGCTCAGCGCCTCGGCGACCGGGCTGGCCGGCTTCGCCGCGGGTGAGATCGCCTGGAACACGGTCTACCCGGTCGTCCTGTCGTACCTGATCGGGCTGGCCGCCTCGCTGGATCCGCGCGGGCGGTGGGCCGTGCTGGTCGGCTCGGCCTCCTCGCTCGGCACGGCGGCGGGGCCGCTCACCGGCAGCGTGCTGTCCGCGCAGGCCGGGTTCCCGGTGATGGGCGCGGTGCTCGGGGCGGGCCTGCTGGTAATCGCGCTGCCGATGACCGCGGTCGCGCTGCACACCGGCGGGCGTCCGCTGCTGCCGGGCGCGGTCCGCCGTCGCGGCGGCCACCCGGCGGCTCTGGTCGCCGCGGGGTCGGGTGCCCCGAGCGGTGCGGTGCCCGAGGTCGGCGCCCCGGAGCAGCCGGTGGTGGAGATCCCCCTCGACGGCACCCCCGCCCCGACGCGTCGCGCGTACGACACGGCGGCGGCAACCCGGGTACCGGGCGCGTAGCCGCGGGCGGCCCCGGCTCGGTGGTCCGGGAGGCGAGGGGCGGCCGGTCCCACCTCAGGGGCGCGGGGAACTGCGCGATCGGCCCCCACCGCGCCGCAGTGGTCCTGAGTCCAGGGCCCCACGGCCGCGTAGCCGCGGGTGGCCCGGCTCGGTGGTCCGGGAGGCGAGGGGCGGCCGGTCCCACCTCAGGGGCGCGGGGAACTGCGCGATCGGCCCCCACCGCGCCGCAGCGGTCCTGAGTCCAGGGCCCCACGGCCGCGTAGCCGCGGGCGGCCCGGCTCGGTGGTCCGGGAGGCGAGGGGCTGCCGGTCCCACCTCAGGGGCGCGGGGAACTGCGCGATCGGCCCCCACCGCGCGGCAGTGGTCCTGAGTCCAGGGCCCCACGGTGAGTAAAAGGCCTACGGAGTTGTCACCCCTCCGTCGTACCCTGGGAGAGGCGAGGCCGCCCTCAGTCGCGCGGCCCTGAAGAGGAGGATCCGCAGGCCTTCAGAGCCGGCCCATGACTCAGACACCCACAGCTCACACCCCCGCGCAGGGACAGGCGAGAGTGCATTTCACCGTCCCCGCCCAGCACCCCATGGTGACCGTGCTGGGGTCCGGAGACTCCCTCCTGCGCGTGATCGAGAAGGCCTTCCCGGGGGCCGACATCCATGTCCGGGGCAATGAGATCAGCGCGGTCGGCGACGCCACGGAAGTCGCCCTCATTTCGCGCGTGTTCGACGAGATGATGCTGGTGCTCCGCACCGGGCAGCCGATGACGGAGGACGCAGTGGAACGCTCGATCGCCATGCTCAAGGCGAGCGAGGACGGGGAGAGCGACGGCCAGGAGACCCCGGCCCAGGTGCTCACGCAGAACATCCTGTCCTCGCGTGGCCGCACGATCCGCCCCAAGACGCTCAACCAGAAGCGCTACGTGGACGCGATCGACAAGCACACCATCGTCTTCGGCATCGGCCCGGCGGGTACCGGCAAGACGTATCTCGCCATGGCCAAGGCGGTGCAGGCCCTGCAGTCCAAGCAGGTCAACCGCATCATCCTGACCCGGCCCGCGGTCGAGGCGGGGGAGCGGCTCGGCTTCCTGCCGGGCACGCTCTACGAGAAGATCGACCCGTATCTGCGCCCGCTGTACGACGCGCTGCACGACATGCTCGACCCCGACTCCATCCCCCGCCTGATGGCGGCGGGAACGATCGAGGTCGCGCCGCTCGCGTACATGCGCGGCCGCACGCTCAACGACGCGTTCATCATTCTCGACGAGGCCCAGAACACCAGCCCCGAGCAGATGAAGATGTTCCTCACCCGCCTCGGCTTCGACTCGAAGATAGTGATCACGGGCGACGTCACCCAGGTCGACCTGCCCGACGGCACGAAGTCCGGACTGCGGCAGGTGCAGGACATCCTGGAGGGCCTGGACGACGTCCACTTCTCCCGGCTGTCGTCCCACGATGTCGTCCGGCACAAGCTGGTGGGCCGTATCGTCGACGCGTACGAGCAGTACGACAGCAAGCACGGCACCCAGAACGGCACCCACAAGGGCGGCCGCGGCAAGTCCGGGCACAAGGGGAAGTAGACCGAGCACCAGATGTCGATCGACGTCAACAACGAGTCCGGAACCGAGGTCGACGAGCAGGCGATCCTCGACATCGCCCGCTACGCGCTCGCGCGGATGCGCATCCACCCGCTCTCCGAGCTCTCGGTGATCGTGGTGGACGCCGGTGCCATGGAGCAGCTGCACATCCAGTGGATGGACCTGCCCGGCCCGACGGACGTCATGTCGTTCCCGATGGACGAGCTGCGGCCCCCGTCCAAGGACGACGACGAGCCCCCGCAGGGGCTGCTCGGCGACATCGTGCTCTGCCCCGAGGTCGCCGCCCAGCAGGGGCAGGAGGCGGAGACGCGGCACACCATGGACGAGGAGCTCCAGCTGCTCACCGTCCACGGTGTGCTGCACCTGCTCGGTTACGACCACGAGGAACCGGACGAGAAGGCCGAGATGTTCGGCCTGCAGGCCGCCATCGTGGACGGCTGGCGTGCGGAGCGGGGCCTCACCGGCCCGTCCCCGGCCCCCACCGTGTCATGAGTCCGACCCTCGTGCTCGGCGCGATCGCCCTGGTGGTGGTCGCCTGGCTGGCCGCCTGTGCGGAGGCGGGCATCGCGCGTGTCTCCAGCTTCCGCGCCGAGGAGGCCGTACGGTCCGGCCGCCGGGGCAGTGCCCGGCTGGCGCAGATCTCCGCGGACCCGACCCGCTACCTCAACGTCGCGCTGCTGGTGCGGGTCGTCTGCGAGATGGCCGCCGCGTCGCTGATCACCTACGGCTGCCTCAGAGAGTTCGACGGGACCGCCGAGGCCCTGCTGATCGCCATCGCGATCATGGTCCTGGTGTCGTACGTCGCCGTCGGGGTCTCCCCACGCACCATCGGCCGCCAGCACCCGCTGAACACGGCCACGGCCGCCGCGTACGTCCTGGTGCCGCTCGCGCGGGTCATGGGCCCGATCCCGTCGCTGCTGATCCTCATCGGCAACGCGCTCACCCCGGGCAAGGGCTTCCGGCGCGGACCCTTCGCCTCCGAGGCGGAGCTGCGCGCGCTGGTGGACCTGGCGGAGGCGGAGTCGCTGATCGAGGACGAGGAGCGCCGCATGGTGCACTCGGTCTTCGAGCTCGGCGACACGCTGGTGCGCGAGGTCATGGTGCCCCGCACCGACCTGGTGGTCATCGAGCGGTACAAGACCATCCGGCAGGCCCTCACGCTCGCCCTGCGCTCCGGCTTCTCCCGCATACCGGTGACCGGCGAGAGCGAGGACGACATCGTCGGGATCGTCTACCTCAAGGACCTGGCCCGCAAGACGCACATCAGCCGCGACGCCGAGAGCGAGCTGGTGTCCACGGCGATGCGCCCGGCGTTCTTCGTGCCCGACACCAAGAACGCCGGCGACCTGCTGCGGGAGATGCAGAAGGAACGCAACCACGTCGCCGTCGCCGTCGACGAGTACGGCGGCACCGCCGGCATCGTCACCATCGAGGACATCCTCGAGGAGATCGTCGGCGAGATCACCGACGAGTACGACCGTGAGCTGCCGCCCGTGGAGGAGCTCGGCGAGGACCGCTACCGGGTCACCGCCCGCCTCGACATCACCGACCTCGGCGAGCTGTACGGGCTGGAGGAGTTCGACGACGAGGACGTGGAGACGGTCGGAGGGCTGCTCGCCAAGCGGCTCGGCCGGGTGCCGATCGCGGGCGCCTCCTCCGAGGTCGAGCTCCCCGACGCGCGCACGCTGCGGCTGACCGCGGAGTCCTCGGCCGGACGCCGGAACAAGATCGTGACCGTGCTGGTGGAGCCGGTGGGTCCCGCGGATCCGCCCGCGGGCGAGGAGGCGGGGCCGGAGTGACCCCGGGGCGACTGCGCACGCTGTGCCTGTCCTTCAACGCGGCCGTGGAGGACTTCCCCTTCAACCCGGAGACCTCGGTCTTCAAGGTCGGGGGCAAGCTCTTCGCGCTGACCGCCCTGGACGCGCGGCCGCTGAGGGTGAACCTCAAGTGCGACCCCGAGGACGCGATCCGGCTGCGCGCCGAGCACCCGGGGCTGATCGTCCCCGGGTACCACATGAACAAGCGCCACTGGAACACCGTCACGGCGGACGGCTCCCTCCCCGACCGCCTGGTCGAGGAACTGGTCGAGGACTCCTACGACCTGGTCGTGGCCGGCCTCCCGCGCGCCGAGCGCCTCCGCCTCGACCGCCCCTGAGGTCCCCCGCGGGTCCCTCTGTGCTCGGATTATGCTCGGATCATGACCGACAGCAGCGCGCTCGACCCCGAGGACCGCAAGATCGTCACCCTGGCCCGTTCCGCGCGGGCCCGCAACGGTGTGCCCGAGGGGGCCGCCGTACGCGACGAGACCGGGCGGACGTATGTCGCGGGCACCGTGGCCCTGGACTCTCTGCGGCTGAGCGCCCTGCGGACGGCGGTGGCGATGGCCGTGGCGTCGGGCGCGACGTCGCTGGAGGCGGCGGCCGTGGTGACGGAGGCGGGCACGGTGCCGGCCGACGACGTGGCCGCCGTACGGGATCTCGGCGGGGCGGGGACGCCGGTGCTGGTGGCCGGCCCCGACGGGACCGTCCGGGAGACGCTCACCGCGGGCTGATCCGGCGTGGCCGAAGCTCGCGGTGTTACCGCCGGTAAATAGGCCAGATTTCAACCTTGTCGCGCACTGCCTCCCGCGCATCAATGGACACCGTTCCCCCCACGGAATTCCCCCACGGAGTTCCCCCCCACACGGAAAGGGAGCCGGATTCCATGAGAGGCAAGCGATTCGGAACAGGTGTGTCCCTGGCGGCCGGTGCTCTCGCGGTCTGCGGGCTGGCGTTCGCCCCCAGCGCCGCGGCCGTCGCCCCCGGGTCGGCGACGGTCAACGCCGACTGCGGCAGCTGGGGCGGCGGCGACGCCACCCTCACGGCCACCCAGAACGGCACGTCCGCCACCATCACCATCAACACCTCCGCGGTCACCGCGCCCGTCGCGCTCAGTCAGGACTCGCTGGTCTCGGAGCTGACCATGGTGAAGGCCGGCGGCGGCACCAGCGTATTCAAGGGCACCAAGAACCCGGCCATGGCGACCGGTGACGCGCTCGAGGTCGGTCCGCTCTCCGGGACCGTGGCCTCCGGCGACAGCCTCGAGGCGTTCGGCGGCACCCTCAAGGTCACCGCGTTCGGCTTCATCACCATCACCTGCACGGCGACCGCGCCGCAGTCTCCGGGCCCGTTCGTCTTCGACTGATCCGCCGGGCGGACGGACGGCCGGTCGGGGGCCCGCACGGGAGCCCCCGCCCGGCCCGTTCCGGACGGTGGTACGGCGGTGCCTCCCGCATCAGGGAGAATGGGCGGCATGAGTGTTCGTACCCAGTCATCCGAGCAGCCGGCCGAAGCCGTCCACCGGGCCGGTTTCGCCTGCTTCGTGGGCCGCCCCAACGCGGGCAAGTCCACCCTCACGAACGCTCTGGTCGGGCAGAAGGTGGCGATCACCTCCAACCGGCCGCAGACGACCCGGCACACCGTGCGCGGCATCGTGCACCGGCCGGACGCCCAGCTGATCCTGGTGGACACCCCCGGCCTGCACAAGCCGCGCACCCTGCTCGGCGAGCGGCTGAACGACGTGGTGCGCACCACGTGGGCGGAGGTCGACGCGATCGGCTTCTGCCTCCCGGCGAACGAGAAGATCGGCCCCGGCGACCGCTTCATCGCCAAGGAACTGGCCGGCATCAAGAAGACCCCGAAGATCGCCATCGTCACCAAGACCGACCTGGTGGACGGCAAGACGCTGGCCGAACAGCTGATCGCCGTCGACCGGCTGGGCGAGGAGCTGGGCATCACCTGGGCCGAGATCATCCCGGTCTCCGCGACCGCGAACCGGCAGGTCGACCTGCTGGCCGACCTCCTCATCCCGCTGATGCCGGAGGGCCCCGCCCTCTACCCCGAGGGCGACCTCACCGACGAACCCGAGCAGGTCATGGTGGCGGAGCTGATCCGCGAGGCCGCCCTGGAGGGCGTCCGTGACGAACTGCCCCACTCCATCGCCGTGGTCGTCGAGGAGATGCTCCCGCGCGAGGACCGCCCCGCCGACAAGCCCCTGCTCGACATCCACGCCAACCTCTTCATCGAGCGCCCCAGCCAGAAGGGCATCGTCATCGGCCCCAAGGGCAAGCGCCTGAAGGACGTCGGCATCAAGTCCCGCAAGCAGATCGAGGCCCTCCTCGGAACACCGGTCTTCCTCGACCTCCATGTGAAGGTCGCCAAGGACTGGCAGCGGGACCCGAAGCAGTTGCGCCGGCTGGGTTTCTGACGTCTGACGGGGGCGGTGTCGGCATCAAGTCCCGCAAACAGATCGAGGCACTCCTCGGAACGCCGGCCGTGCGGCGGTAGCCGCATGTCGGTGCGGCCTCGACCTCCATGTGAAGGTCGCCAAGGACTGGCAGCGGGACCCGAAGCAGTTGCGCCGGCTGGGTTTCTGACGGCACAGGGGTAGCTCTCAGCGGTGCTGCTCGCGCAGGAGCTCCCGGTACCAGCCGTACGACGTCTTCGGGGTCCGTGTCAGGGTGTCGAAGTCGACGTGGACCAGGCCGAAGCGGCGGGCGTAGCCCTCGGCCCACTCGAAGTTGTCCATCAGGGACCACACGAAGTAGCCGCGCACGTCCACGCCCGCCTCGACCGCCCGGTGCAGCGCGCGGATGTGGCCGTCGAGGAACGCGATCCGGTCCCGGTCGTCCAGACCGTCGTAGGCGCAGCCGTTCTCCGTGACGACCACCGGCGGAAGGCGGTCGCCGTAGCGGGCGCGGAACGCGGTGAGGACCTCCGTCAGCGCCTCCGGATCCACCGGCCAGCCGAAGTCGGTCACCGGGCGGCCCTCGATCCGCCGTACCGAGAAGGGCAGTTCGGCCGGCATCCGGACACCGCCGAAGTCGATCTCCGTGCCCTGCGGCGCGCCCACGCTCGTCGGCGCGTAGTAGTTGATCCCGTACCAGTCCAGCGGCTCGGCGACGACCGTCAGGTCCGCCTCGACGTCCCCCGGCATCAGCTCGCCGATGCCCTCCGGGTAGCGGCCGAGCAGCAGCGGGTCGGCGAACATCCGGTTCACCAGGACGTCGTAGAAGTCGGCCGCCGCCACGTCCGCCTCGTCCTGTGACGCCGGCCAGGTCGGCGCGTGGGAGTTGGCGATCCCGATGTCACCCGCCCCCGCCGCCCGCAGCGCCCGTACCGCCAGACCGTGCGCGAGGAGCTGGTGATGGGCCACCGGCAGCGCGTCGAAGAGCAGGGTCCGCCCGGGCGCGTGCACGCCCAGCGCATGCCCCAGCAGGGTGTGCTCGGCGGGTTCGTTGAGTGTGATCCACTTCTTCACCCGGTCGCCCAGCCGCTCGGCGACCTCCGACACGTACTCCGCGAACCGCTCCGCCGTGTCCCGCTCCAGCCAGTCGAGACCGACCGGCAGATCCCAGTGGAACAGCGTCGGCACCGGCCGCACGCCCGCCGCGCACAGGTCGTCGACCAGCCGGTCGTAGAAGTCCAGACCGCCCTCGGCCAGCACCCTCGGCCAGGAGACGGAGAAGCGGTACGCGTCCACCCCCAGCCCGGCCAGCAGCGCCACGTCCTCGGCGTGACGGTGGACGTGGTCGCAGGCGACCGCAGCCGTCGAGCCGTCCCGCACCCGCCCCGGCTCCGCCGAGAACACGTCCCACACGGAGGTCTCGCGCTCGTCCGCCGCCCCCTCGATCTGGTGCGCCGAGGTCGACACACCCCACAGGAAGCCGTCCGGGAAGCGGGGCATCGGGTTCGTCGTCGCCATGGCCCGGATCATCCGCACCGACCCCGAGCGAAGTCAACGCCCTTGCGCCTCAGGGGTCATGCGCCCTCCTTCAGCACGCGGCCGATCAGTCTGCGCTGCTCCGGGGTCAGCCGGGGATCCGCGCAGTACACCGACCTCCCGTCCACCGTGATCCGGTAGCTGAAGCCGTCCGGCACCCCCGCAGGCGGGGCGCCCCGGCCGGCGGCGAGGGCCCGCTCGGCCAGGGCGTGCCACTCATGGGCGTCGGGCCGCCCCGAGGTGTCCACCTCGGCCTCCCGCTCGATCCCCGCGAACCCGCCCGTGCGCCGCACCTGAATACGCATGGGTCCGTGTCTAGTACGGAACTACAGCGTCCGCACCCCCACCCGCTCCCAGGCCTTCGTCACCGCCTGGAGCTCCTCGCCCTCCCCGTACCGGGCGCGCGCCGCCTTCACCGTGAGCGTGGCGAAGTCCGGGAACTGCGCGTCCTGCCCCAGCTCGCCGCCCGTCAGCACGTCGTACCAGACCTGCCCGGCCCGCTCCCAGGCGTGTCCGCCGAGCGTGGTGGCCGCCAGGTAGAAGGCGTGGTTCGGGATGCCGGAGTTGATGTGCACACCGCCGTTGTCGCGGCCGGTGCGGACGTAGTCGTCCATCGTCGCGGGCTGCGGGTCCTTGCCGAGCACGTCGTCGTCGTACGCCGTGCCGGGCTCCTTCATGGAGCGCAGCGCCTTGCCCGTGACGCGCGGGGCGAGCAGCCCGGCCCCGATCAGCCAGTCGGCCTCGTCCGCGGTCTGGCCCAGCGTGTACTGCTTGATGAGCGCGCCGAAGACGTCCGACACCGACTCGTTGAGCGCGCCGGACTGGCCGAAGTAGTCCAGGTTCGCGGTGTACTGCGTGACGCCGTGGGCCAGTTCGTGGCCGATGACGTCGACGGGGATGGTGAAGTCGAGGAAGATCTCCCCGTCCCCGTCGCCGAAGACCATCTGCTCGCCGTTCCAGAAGGCGTTGTTGTAGTCCTCGTCGTAGTGCACGGTCGCGTCCATCGGCAGCCCGTTGCCGTCGATCGAGTCACGGGCGTACGCCTTCAGGAACAGCTCGAACGTGGCACCGAGCCCGGCGTGGGCGCGGTTGACGGTGGCGTCCTTGCCGGGCGCGTCGCCCTCGCCGCGCACCTTGTGCCCCGGCAGGCCGGTGCCGTGCCGGGCGTCGTAGATCGTGCGGTGCGGCGTGCCCGGCTCCGCCTCGGCGAGCGTCGCGACGGCCGGCGCGCCGACGACCGTGGTCAGCCGTCGCTGGGTGCGCTCGTAGGCGTCGCGCCGGAGGGTCCGGCGGGCGGGACCGTGGAGCACGGGGTCCTCGGCCTGCGCGAGCCGGTCGAGGACGTGCGGCGGGACGATGGTGCAGAAGACGGGCTCGATGCCCCCGTTGGTGGTCATGCCGGAACCATCGCACTGCGTCACCGGACTGTCACCCCTCGCAACCATGATTGGTGAAATCCGCCATCACTCACCCCCCGGGACTCGCGGGAAGTGGTATACGGCACTTTTTGTCCACTTCATCCCGCCGGTCCCGCATACTGATACGGACCCTCGCACGGTGGGCGACTCGGTTAAGCTGCGGAGCATCATGCGTTTCGGGCTGCTTCTCCTTAGCTGCCGCGGTGAGGGTCTGCAATAGAGGCCGACCCCCTCCCCGCGGAGTTCGGCGCTGCGCCGTCGGCCGTCCACCAGGACACCCCGCGGACCCCCGAGGAGCCCACGCACCATGGCAAACCGCCAGCAGCCCAGTTCCATGCCGATCCAGAAGTACGGCCGCTACGAGCAGGTCGACATCCCCGACCGCACCTGGCCGGAGAAGCGGATCACCACCGCCCCCCGCTGGCTCTCCACCGACCTGCGCGACGGCAATCAGGCCCTGATCGACCCCATGTCGCCCGCCCGCAAGCGCGCGATGTTCGACCTGCTGGTCACGATGGGCTACAAGGAGATCGAGGTCGGCTTCCCCGCGTCCGGCCAGACCGACTTCGACTTCGTCCGCTCCATCGTCGAGGACCCGGACGCGATCCCGGACGACGTCACCATCTCCGTACTGACCCAGGCCCGTGAGGACCTGATCGAGCGGACGGTGGAGTCCCTGAAGGGCGCCAAGCGCGCCACCGTGCACCTGTACAACGCCACCGCCCCCGTCTTCCGCCGCGTGGTCTTCCGCGGCTCCAAGGACGACATCAAGCAGATCGCCGTCGACGGCACCCGGCTGGTGATGGAGTACGCCGACAAACTGCTGGGCCCGGAGACGGAGTTCGGCTACCAGTACAGCCCGGAGATCTTCACCGACACCGAGCTGGACTTCGCGCTGGAGGTCTGCGAGGCGGTGATGGACACCTACCAGCCCGGCCCGGGCCGCGAGATCATCCTCAACCTGCCCGCCACGGTGGAGCGCTCCACCCCCTCCACCCACGCCGACCGCTTCGAGTGGATGGGCCGCCACCTGTCCCGCCGCGAGTACGTCTGTCTGTCCGTCCACCCCCACAACGACCGCGGCACCGCCGTCGCCGCCGCCGAGCTGGCGCTGATGGCCGGCGCCGACCGCGTCGAGGGCTGCCTGTTCGGACAGGGCGAGCGCACCGGCAACGTCGACCTGGTCACCCTGGGCATGAACCTGTTCTCCCAGGGCGTCGACCCGCAGATCGACTTCTCCGACATCGACGAGATCCGTCGCACGTGGGAGTACTGCAACCAGATGGAGGTCCACCCGCGCCACCCGTACGTGGGCGACCTGGTCTACACGTCCTTCTCCGGCTCCCACCAGGACGCCATCAAGAAGGGCTTCGACGCCATGGAGGCCGACGCGAAAGCCAAGGGCGTCACCGTCGACGACATCGAGTGGGCGGTCCCGTACCTGCCCATCGATCCCAAGGACGTCGGCCGCTCCTACGAGGCCGTCATCCGCGTCAACTCGCAGTCCGGCAAGGGCGGTATCGCCTACGTCCTGAAGAACGACCACAAGCTGGACCTGCCGCGCCGGATGCAGATCGAGTTCTCGAAGATCATCCAGGCGAAGACGGACGCCGAGGGCGGCGAGATCACGCCGACCGCGATCTGGGACGTCTTCCAGGACGAGTACCTGCCCAACCCGGAGAACCCCTGGGGCCGCATCCAGGTCGCACGCGGCCAGAGCACCACCGACCACGACGGCGTGGACACCCTCACCGTCGAGGCGACCGTGGACGGCGAGGAGACCACCCTGGTCGGCACCGGCAACGGTCCGATTTCGGCCTTTTTCCACGCACTGCAGGGCATCGGCATCGACGTACGCCTGCTGGACTACCAGGAGCACACCATGAGCGAGGGCGCTTCCGCACAGGCCGCCTCGTACATCGAGTGCGCGATCGGCGACAAGGTTCTGTGGGGCATCGGAATCGACGCGAACACGACGCGGGCCTCGCTGAAGGCGGTCGTCTCGGCCGTCAACCGCGCGGCGCGCTGATCAGCCGTTTCGTGGGGTTTGAGGGGCCCCGCCCGCCGTTTGCGGCGGGCGGGGCCCCGTCGTTTACCGGCCAATGAGTGTGCAGGTCACGGGAAGGTCTCGTCGGGGGTACTGACTCAGCCTC
This sequence comes from Streptomyces malachitofuscus, assembly GCF_055571035.1. NCBI lineage: Bacteria > Bacillati > Actinomycetota > Actinomycetes > Kitasatosporales > Streptomycetaceae > Streptomyces > Streptomyces malachitofuscus. Next base: position 173,699 of record NZ_JBVIGA010000001.1, read on the forward strand.
ACGGATGTGGCTAACATCACGCAAGCGCGGCGATGGTGCTGTGGCGTTGATGGAGGTGCGACGTGCTGCCAGAACGGGGACCCAACGGCCGTGCCGCCGCTGTCGGACTGTCGCGTCTCATGGGCACCCGCACCGCGTGGACGGCCGTCGGCGACGGGGAGTTCTTCTGCCCCGGCTGCGGCGGCGACCGCAACTACCAGCGGCTCACCGGACGCCGCCGCTTCACCCTGCTCGGCGTGCCCGTGCTGCCGCGCGGTGAGTCCGCACCGACCGTCGAGTGCGCCGCCTGCCGCCGCCACTACGGCACCGACGTCCTGGACCACCCCACCACCACCCGCTTCTCCGCGATGCTCCGCGACGCCGTCCACACCGTCGCCCTCGCGGTCCTGGCCGCGGGCGGCGTCTGCTCGCGCGCTTCCCTGGAGACGGCCGCGGTCGGGGTGCGCGCGGCCGGCTTCGACGACTGCACGGAGGAGCAGCTGGCCGCGCTCGTCGAGGCGCTGGAGGCCGACACCGGCCGCTTCACCGGCGAACCCTGCGCGGCGGGCCTCGCCATCGAGCTCCACGAGGCCCTCGACCCCCTCGCCCCGCACCTCGCCGCCCCCGGCCGCGAGTCCATCCTCCTCCAGGGCGCCCGCATCGCCCTCGCCGACGGCCCCTACACCCCCGCCGAACGCGACGCCCTCGCCACGGTCGGCGCGGCCCTCACCATCTGCTCGGACGACATCACCCGCCTCCTGACAGCGGCGGCCCGGACACCGTCCTGACCGGAAGCCCCGACCACGCCGGTCCGACGCCCCACCCGTAGTGATGTCATGCTGAATGCTCCGGGCAAGTCGGCGACTCCCTACAGGAGACGAGCAGTGGCGGACAGCGTTCTGGTCATCGGTGCGGGTGTCATGGGGCTGACGACGGCCGTCTGCCTGGCGGAGCGCGGAGTGGACGTGGAGGTCGTCAGCGGCCGGGAACCGGCTGCGACCACCTCGGCCGCGGCCGGCGCGATGTGGGACCCCTACCTCGTACGCCCCGCCGGACTGGTGGAGCGCTGGAGCCGCGACACCCTCGGCGCCCTGACCGCGCTGAGCGACGACGAGGACAGCGGGGTGCGGCTGGTGGAGGGAACCCAGCAGTCCCGCGTCCCGTGCGACCTCCCCGTCTGGGCACCCCTGGTCGGCGCCCGGCAGTGCACCTCCGACGAACTCGTGCCCGGATTCGTCACCGGATGGCGCTACCGGGCCCCGGTCGTCGACATGCCGCGCTACCTCGCCCACCTCGCCCGGCGGCTGCGGGACGCCGGCGGCCGGATGCGCCGCCACCACTACGACACCCTCGCCGATGTCCTGCGCGAAGGACCGGGGCCCGTCGTCGTCAACTGCGCGGGCACCGGGGCCCGCTCCCTCGTCCCCGACCCGTCCCTCGAGCCGGTACGCGGCCAGCTGGTCGTCGTCGAGAACCCCGGCATCCGCGAGTTCTTCTGCGACGACACACCCGGAGCGGAGAGCCTCGTCTACATCTACCCCCATGGGGACACCGTCGCTCTCGGAGGCACCGCCGAACCCGGCAGCTGGGACACCGACCCGGACGGCGACACGGCCCGCCGCATCGTGCAGCGGTGCGCGGAGATCGACCCCCGGCTGGCGGACGCCCGGGTGCTCGAGTGCCGGGTCGGACTGCGGCCGGCGCGACCGGAGATCAGGTTCGAGGAGGAACGTCGCGGCACCACCACGGTCGTGCACAGCTACGGCCACGGCGGCGGCGGAGTCACGCTGTCCTGGGGATGCGGCCGCGAAACGGCGGACACGGTGCTGCGGTTGCTGTCCCTCACTCCCTGATCTGCCACTGCATACGGCGCTTGGCGATCCCGGCCTCCGGACCGCGGCGGGCGAGATACAGCCACGTGCGCGCCGTGAGCGTCACGATCAGGAGCAGCGCCCACGGCCAGCTCACCGTGCCGGTGGTCACCGCGGCGGCGCCGTACAAAGGTGAGACGGCGGTGAGGACCATGAGGACGAAGCCGATTCCGGTGTTGCGGAAACGGTGGGCGATGGAGAACTCGGACCACTCGTATCCCGCGATCGCCGCACCGGCCACCAGAGCCAGGAGCAGGGTGATCCACCGGTTGTGGCCGACCCCCGCGTAGATGACCGGCAGCGTGATCAGGAACGGCAGCACGCCGCCGAACTCGGAGAGTACGTTCCCCCATTTCATGATCCGGCCGAAGGAGTTGGCGCGGATCCTTGCCAGTTCGCCGGAGGCGCTCGCGTACACGATCAGGGACAGCATGGTGCTGAAGGTCGAACCGATGAGGACCAGACGTACGTCATCGGGGAACCGGTCCGACGTGAACGAGATGCCCAGCAGGAAGGTGATGGCGGCCAGCAGCGAGCCGGAGAAGGCGATACCCGCGGCCGCCTCCCCGGACTGCAGCGACGCCGGATCGTCCCGCTCGAACCGGGTGACCTCGAAGGCGGGCCCCTCGGCCAGGGTGACCAGGCCCGTCACGGCGTGGTCGTCGGGGGCCAGGGACTGCGTGAGCTGTTCCGGCAGCGCGGCCGGCACCAGGTGGCGGGCATCGGGGTCCACATAGTCGACCCGCAGCTTGTGCTGGTACTGGATGCGAAGGCCCCCGTCCCGCCCGTGCTTGAAGACCCGGGTCCCTATGAACCCGCAGGCGAGCAGGAAGCGAGCGGCGTCCAGATCGCCGGTACCGACGACGGCGGAAATGGTGGGCCGGTCCCCGGGCGCCTCCGGGACCTCCTCGAGGATCTCCCGCACCAGCCGTGCGCCGACCCCCCGACGCCGCGCTCCGGACGCGACGGCGACCGCGCACAGACGCATGTGCCCCGGGGACGGCGACTCCGCCGCGGCACACCCCGCCACTGCTCCGTCCACCTCGGCCACCCGCACCAGGCCATGGCGCAGAAGGTGCTCCAGCGCCTCCCTCGACGGCGCCGGCCCCGCTCCGTACGAGGTCTCCAACAAGGAACGGATCCGGTCGAGTTCGGAGGGATCGGCCGGTCGTGTCGACACCGTGGTCATGAACGTCATGAATAGCCCACCGCGCACACACACGGCAACGGCATGCTCCGGCCCGGTACTCCCGCGGGAGTAGCCCCGCCCCCGTACCGCCCCCCGCAGTACCCCCCAACTCGCCCTCACGTCCGACGTTCCGGCGCCTGTCCGGCGGGAGGGTGGGGGGTGTTGCAGATGTCGGACCGGAGGGGAGCCCGTCTCATGGGGGCCGTAAGGACACGTACTCGGCGGCGGCGTGCCGTGCCGTGGGTGGTGGTGGGGCTGTGGCTGGCCGCGCTCGTGCTCGTCGGGCCGCTGGCCGGGAAGTTCGGTGAGGTGCAGCAGAACCGGGCCGTGGATTATTTGCCCGACAGTGCCGATGCGACGCAGGTGGCCAGGATTCAGGACGAGTTGCCCGGCGGTGAGTCCACCGATCTGGTGCTGGTGTACCACCGTGAGGGCGGGCTGACCGCCGCCGACCGGGAGGTGGCCGCCGGGCAGGTCGCCGACGTCGAGAGCGGCTTCGGCCTCACGGACACCCCGCGGGGCATTCCCTCCGAGGACGGCAGCGCCCTCATGTACCCGGTCTCCAGCACCGAGCCGGGCCAGGACGAGGAGGCCAGGGACGCGTTCGTCGACGGGGTGCGCGAGATCGCCGAGGGCGGCGGTGGGCTGAGTGTCGAGGTCGGCGGGCCGGGCGCGCTCAACACCGACATGGGCAAGGTGTTCGAGACCATCGACGGCACCCTGCTGATGGCCACCCTCGGCGTCGTCACCGTGCTGCTCGTGCTGATCTACCGCAGCCCGTTCCTGTGGCTGGTGCCGCTCGCCGTCGCGGGCGTCGCCGCCGCCGTGGCGATGGCCGCCGGGTACGGGCTCCACGAGCTGTTCGACGTCACCATCACCGGCCAGAGCGGCGGCATCATGACCGTCCTCGTCCTCGGCGCCGGCACCGACTACGCGCTGCTGCTCGTCTCCCGCTACCGCGAGGAACTGCGGCGCCACGAACGGCCGTACGACGCCATGCGCGCCGCCCTGCGCGGCTGCGGGCCGGCCATCCTCGCCTCCTCCGGCACCGTCGCCGCCGGACTGCTGTGCCTGCTCGCCGCCGACCTCAACAGCAGCAGGGGCATGGGGCCGGTCGGCGTGATCGGGGTGCTCGCCGCGCTCGTCGCCATGACGACTCTGCTCCCGGCCGTTCTCGTGCTGCTCGGGCGGCGCGTGTTCTGGCCGTTGATCCCCGCCTTCGGCAGTACGCCCAAGGCGCGCCGGTCGCTGTTCGCCGCCATGGGCACCTCGGCCGCCCGGCGCCCCGCCACCGTCCTCGCGGGCGGCGCCGTCCTCCTCGGCGCCCTCGCCCTCGGCACCCTCAACCTCAGCGGCGACCTCAAGCAGGAGGACGCCTTCACCGACCGGCCCGAGTCCATCGCCGCGATGCGGACCCTGGCGGAGGAGTACCCCGAGCGGAGTTCCCAGCCGCTCACCGTGATGGCACCCACCGACCGGGCCGACGCCGTACTGGACGAGGCGCGCAACACCGACGGGGTCGCGGAGGCCGCCGCCGGACGCAGCGGCGAGGGCTGGACCGAGATCTCCGTGTTCACCACCGCCACCCCCGAGTCGCCGGGCGAGACCCGCACCATCGAGGCCCTGCGCGAGGCGCTCGACGACGACCACGGTGCCTACGTCGGCGGCCCCAGCGCCCAGCGGCTCGACCTCGCCGACAGCGAGGCACGCGACCGGAAGGTGATCGTGCCGCTGGTGCTCGCCGCCGTGTTCGTGATCCTCGTGGCGCTGCTGCGCAGCCTCGTCGCGCCGCTGCTGCTGCTCGCCGCCGTGGCCGCCGTCTGGGGCGCCGCCCTCGGCATCGGCGGGCTGGTCTTCGAGCCGCTGTTCGGCTTCGCCGGCACCGACCCCGGACTCGGACTGCTGTCCTTCGTGTTCCTGGTCGCCCTCGGCGTCGACCACGGCATCTTCCTCATGCACCGCATGCGGGAGGAGTCCCTGAACGGCGCCGAACCCGAGGCCGCCGCGCTCACCGCACTGCGCACCACGGGCGGGGTGATCGCCTCTGCCGGCATCGTCCTCGCCGCGACGTTCGCCGTCCTCACCACCTTGCCCCTGGTGCCGCTGGTCGAACTCGGCTTCGTCATCGCGGTCGGTGTCCTCCTCGACACCTTCCTCGTCCGGACCTACCTCGTCACCACGGCGAGCGTGCTGCTGCGCCGCCGGCTGTGGTGGCCCGGCAGGCTCTCCCGGACCCCGGAGCCGGCCCCGCGCGAACGGCAGCCGGAACCCGTGTAGCCGCCCGCACGCGACAGCAGGGCGCCCCTCCCTCCCGGAGGGGCGCCCTCCTCCCGGAGGATGGACCCCGTGCCCACGAAGACAGCGCAGGCAGTGCAGCGCCCCCGCACCGGCGAGCGGATCATGACGGCGATCAACCGCGACCCCCTGACCGCCCCGCACGCCGTCCGCAACGACGCGATCCTCGCCGCGTGCACCGCCGTGCTCGCCACGGCGCTCGCGCTGCTCGTCGACCAAGGCCGCCGGCCCGACGCGCTCGGCTGGACGCTGCTGCTCGCCGCCCACGCTCCGCTGCCGTGGCGACGCCGCCACCCGCTGCTCGTGCTGCTGCTGGTGATGGCGCCGGTCGTGCCGTACCACGCCCTGGACAATAATCACATCGCGCCCGTCGCCGCTTCCATGGTCGCCCTCTACACGGTCGCCGCGACCAGCACACCGCGCCGCACCCTGCTCCTCGGTACCGTCCTCATCGGCACGACCCTCACCATGAACGCCCTCACCAACCCCGACGGCGTCGTGGAGCTGATCCGCATCACCGGCTGGGTCGTCGCCGTGCTCTTCCTGGGCGTCGACGTCCGCTTCTACCGCCAGTACGTCGCCGCCATCGTCGAGCGTGCCGAACGGGCCGAACGCACCCGTGAGGAGGAGGCCCGCCGCCGGGTCGCCGAGGAGCGCCTGCGCATCGCCCGCGACCTGCACGACCTGCTCGCCCACAGCATCACCCTCATCGGCGTGCAGACCTCCGTCGCCGCGCACGTCCTGGCCGCCGATCCCGAACGGCTCGACCGGACGACCGTCGCCAAGGCCCTCGACGACATCGCCGACACCTGCCGGACCGCGCGCGGTGAACTCCGTACGACCCTGGAGGTGCTGCGCGACAACGGCGGCCCCGGGGACGCCCGGGGGCCGCTGGCCGGGCTCGACGGCGTACCCGATCTGGTGGAGGCCGCGCGGCTGGCCGGGGCCCGGGTGGAACCGGCCGTCCGGGTGGAGGGTCCCGTGCCGCCCGCCGTCGGGGCCGCCGCCTACCGGCTCGTGCAGGAGGCGCTCACCAACGCCGTACGGCACGCCGGGCCCGAACCGGCGGTCCGTGTCGACCTGCGCGAGGAGGACGGCGCCCTGCACCTGTCCGTCACCGACGACGGCACCGGCCCCCTCCCCGGCGGCACCCCCGGTTTCGGCCTCGTCGGCATGCGTGAACGGGCCCGCAGCGTGGGTGGCACACTCGACGCCGGACCGGGGGAGGGCGGCGGCTTCCGGGTGACCGCGACGCTGCCGCTGACGACCGCGACACGGGAAGGGACCGCCGGATGACGATCCGCGTGCTGCTCGCCGACGACCAGACCCTCGTACGGGAGGCGTTCGCGATGCTCGTCGAGTCGGCGCCCGACATGGAGGTCGTCGGCCAGGCCGCCACCGGCCGGCAGGCGGCGGAGCTGGCCCGCACCGAGCGCGCCGACCTCGTCGTCATGGACATCCGCATGCCCGACCTCGACGGTATCGAGGCGACCCGTCTGATCGCCGCCGACGACGACCTGGCGGGGGTCAGGGTCCTCGTGCTCACCACCTACGACACCGACGAGAACATCGTGGACGCGCTGCGCGCGGGCGCCTCGGGGTTCCTGGTGAAGGACACCAGGCCGGCCGAACTCCTCGACGCCATCCGCACGGTCGCGGCGGGCGACGCCCTGCTGTCGCCCGGCCCCACGGCCCGCCTGATCGAACGTTTCCTCCGGAGCCCGTCGGCGCCGGTCGCCGCCGGCCCCGAGTGCCTGTCGGACCGTGAACGCGAGGTGCTCGCCCTGGTCGCCCGGGGCCTGAACAACACCGAGATCGCCGAGTCGCTGGGGCTGAGCCCGCTCACCGCGAAGACCCATGTGAGCCGGATCATGGGCAAGCTCGGCGTCCGGGACCGGGCCCAACTGGTGATCGTGGCCTACGAGTCGGGACTGGTGGCGCCGGGGAGGGCGTGAGCCCGGCGGCTCAGAGGGTGTGGTGCAGCCAGCGCTGGATGGTGGTGTTGATGCTGCCGGACAGCGCGCTCAGGCTCTCGATGGCCTCGCGGTCCTCGGGACGCGGCGGGATGCCGGCGGCGGTCAGCGCGGCGTGCAGCTCCAGCCGGCGGCGGTCGCGCGGGTCGATGGCGGTGCCGACGACGGTGCCGATGCGGTCGGCGGGGTGGGGCGGGGCCAGCAGGTAGTCGCCGGCCGGCTGTCCGTCCGCCGGGGGCCACCAGGCGGAGCCCGTGCCGTCCTCGACGGCGTAGGGGTCGACGAAGTCACGGTTCGGGCCGTACTCGCAAGCGGCGGTCGTGGTCATGTCGGTCTCCTCACCCAAGGGTGTCGGTTCTGCGGTACAGGAGCCCCCGCGCGGCCACCGCGGTTGCGGCGGCGGCGAAACGTCACGCCAACGGCGTCTTCGGCAGTTCATCGTCCGGTCGGACTTACTCCGCGCCTTCGGAGGTCGCGGGCGCCGCATACCTTGGTCGGCCCGCCGTAGACCGATGGCGTACGGCCCCGCGGGTGCCGGCTCGGCACAGTGGGCGGCATGGAGAACACGGGGAACGGACAACGGGGAATCAGCCGGGCGCGGTTCCTGGCCGGAGCGGCGGGGGTGGGACTCACCGCGGCGGCGGCACCGGCAGGGCAGGCACGGGCGGCGGCGCCGGGAGGGCGCGGACTGCGCCGGCACGGGGTGGTCTACACGGTGGGGGCGGGGGAGACGCCGGGCACGGCGTGGAGCGCGCGCAGGATGCGGGCCGACGTACGCGCCATCCGCGACGAGTTGCACGCCGACACGATCGACGTCACCGGCGACGGCGTGGAGCGGCTGACCGCGACCGCCGCGGAGGCCGCCGAACGCGGGCTGCACGTCTGGCTCCAGCCGACCCTCGGGGACGTGCCGGAGCGGGACATCCTCGAACACCTCGCGGAGTGCGGGCGGTTCGCGGAGCGGCTGCGCCGGCAGGGGGCGAGTGTCGAGCTGAGCGTGGGCTGCGAGTTCTGGCTGTTCGTGCCGGGCATCGTGCCCGGCGGGACGGTCCTGGAGCGCATCGAGAACCTCAAGAACGGCACGGTCGACTGGGAGGTGATGCAACGCCGCCTCGACCGCTTCACGGCGAAGGCGGCGGCGACCGGCCGTTCCGTCTTCGGCGGCCGGCTGAGCTACGCCGCCGCGCAGGACGACACGGTCGACTGGGACCTCTTCGACGTCGTCGGCATCGACTACTACTCGTACCACCCCCGGCGCCGCGATTACGTCCGCGAGCTGCGCCGCTTCCAGCGCTGGGGCAAGCCGCTCGCCATCACCGAGTTCGGCACGTGCACGTACGTCGGCGCGCCGGAGGCGGGCGGGATGGGATGGGAAGCGGTCGACCACGAGAAGGACCCGCCGGAGATCAAGGGCGGCCTGGTCCGCAGCGAGCGGGTGCAGGCCGGGTACGTGACCGATCTGCTCGACGTCTTCGCGTCGATGGGCGTGTACGCGGCGATGGTCTTCGAGTTCGTCACCCCGGACACCCCGCACCGCCCGGACGCACCGCGCTTCGACCTCGACATGGCGAGCTACAGCATCACGAAGTCCGTCAGGGACGACCCGGACGACCCGTCCTCCGGCTGGCACTGGGAACCCAAGGAGGCGTTCCACGCGGTGGCCCGGCGGTACGGGAGGTAGCACGGCAGCTGTACAAAGAACCCGTTGCAAAGAAACCCTTGCAGCAGGTTCTTTGCATAGTTATCTTTGGAGTCATGGACGAGCCTCGATCCGCGGGTCCTGGTCCCCGGGACCCGCGTGACCCCACGCTGCACAACCTCGACGCCCGCTCTCTGCGCGGACTCGCGCATCCCCTGCGCATGCAGTTGCTGAACGCCCTGCGGCGCGGCGGACCGGCCACCGCCTCCCAACTGGCCGCGAAGCTGGGCGAGTCCAGCGGGGCCACCAGCTACCACCTGCGCCAGCTCGCCGCCCACGGGTTCGTGGAGGACGCGCCGGAGCACGGCAAGGGCCGGGAGCGGTGGTGGAAGGCGGCCCACGACGGCGTGCTGTTCGACGGTGCCCTGGTCACGGACGGAGATCCCGAGGTCCGGGGGGCCGCCGACCTCTTCCTCCACGAGGTCGCCAACCAGCACACCAGGGAGGTCGCGACCTGGCTGGGCACACACGGCGACTGGCCCGAACAGTGGCGGGACGCCTGGGACATGAGCGACTGGACGCTGCGACTCACACCCGAGCTCGCGGACGAACTGAAACAGAAGATGCAGGAGCTGCTGGAGAGCTACCGGGCCAAGGCCTCCGACGCCGGAGACCCGGACACCGAGCAGGTGCGCGTCCACACCCACGTCTTCCCCATTCGTACGGACTGAGAGGTTGCCCGATGCATCCGGAGACCCATCTCGCCCTGCACCACGCCCGCGCCGCCGAGCTGCGCGCCGACGCCGACGCGTACCGTCTCGCCGCCCCGGCCGTGCGCCCGCGCCCCCTCCGCACCCGCCTCGGCTGGACCCTGGTCGACCTCGGCCTGCGCCTGGCCACCTCCCCCAGGACACCGGCCCTGGCCCCCTGAGCTTCCGGACCGGGCGTTCGGCGGTCAACGGCAGTACACGTCCCGTCGGGGGCGTTCGCCGGTGGACAGGAAGCGGGAGACCGTGCGGTCGCCGCACTCGTTGCCGTCGGCGAGGTAGGCGTCGTGGCCGGTGGAGTTCACCGTGACCATGACCGCACGGCGGCCCAACGCCTCACGCAGCTTGAGCGCACCGCCGAGGGGTGTGGCGACGTCCCGCTCGTTCTGGACGAGGAGGATGTTGGACGGGCCCCGGCCGGTGATCCGTACCGGGGCCTCGCGGGGCGGGTACGGCCAGGCCGCGCACAGCATGGCGTTGCGGGGCATCCCGGCGGTGAGCGGGTACTTCGCGCGGCTCTCGGCGACGCCCTTCGCGTACACCGCTGCCGACCGGGGCCAGGCCACGTCGTTGCAGAGCGTCCCCGCGCCGACGGCGGTGACGTTCTGCAGCACGGACTCCGGCGGAGTGGCCGGCGCGGGCGGCACGGTGCCCCGCTCGGCGGCCCGCATCAGCTGCGCAAGGGTCGGGTAACGGCTGGGCCGGTAGAGGCTGTCCAGCATGGTCTGGCGCAGCACGTTGCCGTTGAGTTCCGCGGGGTTGGCGCCCGGCCAGGGGATCGGCTCACGGTCCAGGCGGGCGGCGAGCCGCAGGAACCGGGGGCGCACCTCGGCGGCCGTCCGCGCCACCCGGTCCGGGTTGCCGGGCGCCGACGCCCACGCGGCGAAGTGCGGGAAGACGTCCTCGACGCCCTGCTCGTGTCCGGCGAGCCAGGCACGGGCCACCCGCGCGGGGTCGGGGTCGTCGTTGCTGTCCAGCACGATCCGGTCCGTGCGGTGCGGGAACATCTGGCTGTACACCGCTCCGACGTACGTCCCGTACGAGACGCCCCACGCGGAGATCTTCCGCTCGCCCAGCGCCGCCCGGACGCGGTCGAGGTCGCGGGCGTTGTCGCGGGTGCTCAGGTGCCGGATCAGCTCACCGCCGTTGCGTACGCAGGCCTGCGCCATGCGCTCGGCGGTGGCCATGTTCGCGTCGACGGAACCGTCCGGGGCGGGCCAGGGGCGCAGCTTGGTCCGGTCGAGGTCGGCGTGCTCCAGTCCGCAGCCGACGGAGGTGGACGGGGCGAGGCCGCGGGGCGCGAACCCGATGAGGTCGTACTGGTCGCGCACCTCCTGCGGCAGCTTCTGCCCCTTGCCGGACGGATCGTTGAGGCTGGAGCCGCCCGGCCCGCCCGGGATGAGGAACAGGACGCCACGCCGGTCCCGGTCGTCCTCGGCGGGGATCCGCGACAGCGCGAGGGAGATCTGCTCGCCGCCGGGGTCGGCGTGGTCCATGGGGACCCGGAGGGTGGCGCACTGCTGACGGGGGTCCACGCCCGCCGCTTCCTCGCAGGGCGCCCAGGACAGGGACGGCCCCGCCGGGTGGCCGGGCACGGCGTCCGCCGTCAGGGGCGGGAGCAGGGCTACGAGGAGGGCGGCGGGCACGGCGGTGAGGGCGAGGTGACGCGTCGTCGATGACATGCGTACGAGCCTCGCGCCGGCGCGCCGATGCCCACATCCGGGCAACGGCCGTGTTTCTACGGGGGTTTACCCGAGAACCGGCCGGGGGCGCGCATCAGATGAAGTAGCTGTCGTGGCGCACCTGGAACTCGCGCAGTTCCTCCCCGCCGCGCTGCGCGAACTCGGCGACGCGTTCGAAGTACTCCTCGCGCGGCGCGCCCGGTGCGAAGAGCAGCAGCATCGACACGGGGTCGTCGGAGTCGTTCCTGAAGGCGTGCAGTCCGCCTACCGGCACGTACAGGAAGTCGCCCTGCCGGCCGGTGATCCAGCGCTCGCCGTCGTAGAGGCTGACCTCGCCCGAGAGGACGTAGAAGGACTCGGAGATGGACCGGTGGAAGTGGGTCTTCGGGCCGGGGGCCTTGGGGCCCATGTCCACCTTGTAGAGCCCGAACTCTCCGCCCGTGCTCTCGTGAGTGGCGACGTAGTGGGTCGCGCCGTTCGGCGAGACCAGGTCGGGCGGGGTCCCGGCACCTCTGAAGAGGGCGTTGACCTCGCCCTTCTCGCCCAGGTAGCGCGGCTCCGGGTACGACATGGCGTGTTCCTTCCTACGCGGGTTCCGTACGGATACGGAGACTCTCGCGCACCGGACCGCCCGGGGCATCAGGCGTGAGCCCGAAAGGGGGGTCCGGCGAGGGGCGTACGCCCCGGGAAGGGGCCAGTTCAGACCGTGGCGCCGACGGTACGTATGAACGCCGTCCAGGCGGCCGACCCGACGACGATCACTGGACCGGCGGTGCCGGTCTTGCTGTCGCGGACGGGGACGACGCCGGGGAGGTCGTCGGCGACTTCGAGGCACGCCTCACCGCCGTCGCCGCCGCTGTAGGTGCTCTTGCGCCAGCGGGCGGCGCCGGGGAAGTCGTGGGCGACTTCGACGCACTCGCCTCCGTTGCCGTCGCTGTAGGTGCTCCTGCGCCAGCGTGCGTTGCTCAGCTCGTACTCTCGCATCGTCTGAAGTCCTCCGCTGCCGACTCGATCAGGGCCAGGGACGCCTCCGGCGGGAGTGCGGCGGCCCTGATCAGATCGTATGTCGCGGTCGCCCGCTTCACCACAGCCGGATCGTCCAGCAGGTTTCCCGAATACACGGCCTCTGTATAGGCAGTTGGCGGCGCGTCGTCAAACTCCATGAGCCTCAGCGTTCCGTTCATGACCGAGTACGCGCCGACCCCGTACGGCAGCACCTGAACCAGCACCGTTCGTTCGCGCGCGAGCGCCACCACGTGCTCCAGCTGTTGGGCCATGTCCCTGGGCCCACCGACCGGGATACGCAACACGTGCTCGTGGAGGATGACCCAATAGATCGGGCGCGTCGCGTCCTTGAGGAGGTGCTGGCGTTCCATTCGGCCGGACACCTTGTCCTCGATGTACTCGTCGGGAGCGAATGGGTTCATCGCCAGCGTGACTGACCTCGCGTACTCCGGCGTCTGGAGCAGCCCCGGTACAAGCGCGGGTGCGAAGTCGCAGATCTTTGTCGCCAGCGCTTCCAACTCCGCCGCCTTGGCGAAGTAATCCGCATACCGGCGGTCGTCAATCAGCTTCCTGCACAGCCGCTCGAAAATACCGTCGGTTTGCAGTGCCTCGTCGATCCGTTGGGCGACATCCAATTGCGGCTTGCGAATGGCCTGTTCGAACTGGCCGATGTAGCCGCCGGAGACGAAGACCCTCGTCCCCAGCTCCACCTGCGTGAACCCCGCGTCCTCCCGGCGTCGCTTCAGTTCCGCCCCGAAGAACTCCCACGCCGCTTGGCGCGAACCGTTGGCCATTGATCAACCCCTTTGTGCAGCGCCGGACTTGTAGAGCGCGAACCACTTCCGAAGTGTAGACACCCTCCGTCACTGTTGGGATACGAAGAGTGAAACTCGAGAGGAAGGGAATCAGCTTGACGGCACAACACGCGGCGCTCTGCGTCGAAGAAGCGGAGGAAGTGGTGAAGGAATTGCGGGCGGCACTCGCGAAGGCCGGAATTTCACTGCCGTCACTGGGGCTGGACCCGGTGAGTCTTGCGCGTGAAGCGCCCTGTCCGCTCGTGGAATTGGGGCGGTGTTCCGTCGAGACCGCGAGGCTCATCGTGGCGGTGCTGCGGTGAAGCCGCCCGTCGGCGCGTACGTCGTGGACACCGGGACCGAGCGGATCGGCATCGTCATGGGGCATGAGGGGCCCTATGTCCAGCTGAGACCGTTCGGCGGCGGCCGGGAGTGGGACGCCGACCCCGAGGTCGTACGGCAGGCGACCGCCGCCGAGCGGCTGCGGGCGGCGACGGCGTACGCCAATGCCCGCAGCCGCGGAGAGGTGCCGTGAACGTAGGCGACAATGGGTGCCATGAGTCTGTTCCGCGACGACGGCATCGTGCTGCGCACCCAGAAGCTGGGTGAGGCGGACCGGATCATCACCCTGCTCACGCGCGGTCACGGGCGGGTACGCGCGGTGGCGAGGGGCGTGCGCCGGACGAAGTCGAAGTTCGGTGCGCGCCTCGAACCGTTCTCGCACGTGGACGTGCAGTTCTTCTCGAAGGGAAGCGACCTGATCGGGCGCGGCCTGCCGCTGTGCACGCAGAGCGAGACGATCGCGCCGTACGGCGGCGGGATCGTGACGGACTACGCCCGCTACACCGCCGGGACGGCCATGCTGGAGACGGCGGAGCGGTTCACCGACCACGAGGGCGAGCCGGCGGTGCAGCAGTATCTGCTGCTGGTGGGCGCGCTGCGGACCCTCGCCCGGGGTGAGCACGCGCCGCATCTCGTGCTCGACGCGTTCCTGCTGCGCTCCCTCGCCGTGAACGGGTACGCGCCGAGCTTCACGGACTGTGCGAAGTGCGGGATGCCCGGGCCCAACCGCTTCTTCTCGGTCGCGTCGGGCGGCTCCATCTGCCCCGACTGCCGGGTCCCCGGCAGCGTCGTACCCTCGCCGCAGGCCCTGGAACTCCTCGGAGCGCTGCTTACGGGAGACTGGGAGACGGCGGACGCGTGCGAGGCGCGGTACGTCCGGGAGGGGAGCGGGTTGGTCTCCGCCTACCTGCACTGGCATCTGGAGCGCGGGCTGCGCTCGCTCCGGTACGTCGAGAAGTGACGCGCGCAGCGAACAGCCAGAGGAGACGAGAGGCACATGGTCGTACGCGGGTTCCTGGGGCGTCAGCGCCGGGAGTACAGGACGCCGGAACCGCATCCGTCGGGCGCGCGGCCGCCGAAGCTCCCCGGTGAGCTGGTCCCGAACCATGTGGCGATCGTCATGGACGGCAACGGGCGCTGGGCGAAGGAGCGCGGGCTGCCGCGTACCGAGGGGCACAAGGTCGGTGCCGAGCGGGTGCTGGACGTGCTCCAGGGTGCGGTCGAGATGGGCGTCGGGGCGATCTCGCTGTACGCCTTCTCCACCGAGAACTGGAAGCGCTCGCCGGACGAGGTGCGCTTCCTGATGAACTTCAACCGGGACTTCATCCGCAAGACCCGTGATCAGCTGGACGAGCTCGGGATCCGCGTGCGGTGGGTCGGGCGGATGCCCAAGCTGTGGAAGTCGGTGGCCAAGGAGCTGCAGATCGCCCAGGAGCAGACGAAGGACAACGACCGGCTGACGCTGTACTTCTGCATGAACTACGGCGGGCGCGCGGAGATCGCCGATGCCGCGCAGGCGCTGGCCGAGGACGTGAAGGCGGGGCGGCTCGACCCGGCGAAGGTGACCGAGAAGACGCTGCAGAAGTACATGTACTACCCGGACATGCCGGACGTGGACCTGTTCCTGCGGCCGAGCGGTGAGCAGCGTACGTCCAACTATCTGCTGTGGCAGAGCGCCTACGCCGAGATGGTCTTCCAGGACGTGCTGTGGCCGGACTTCGACCGGCGTGACCTGTGGCGGGCATGTCTGGAATTCGCTTCCCGGGACCGGCGGTTCGGTGGGGCGATTCCCAATGAGGAGCTGCTGGCCATGGAGGGCCGCCAGGAGCCCTGAGCGGGGCTGCGGCGAGGTTGTGGGCCGCGTGTCGGCGCCGCGTCGGAGCGGCGGCTGTCCATGCTGGCGGTATGTCCGATGTGTCCCCACCTGATGTCCCGCGCACCGTTGTACTGACGGTGCTCACGGTGCTCGCGGGTGCCGTCGACGCCGTGAGCTTCCTGACCATGGGGAAGGTCTTCTGCGCGCTGGCGACCGGCAATGTGCTGTTCCTGTCCTTCGCGCTGGCCGGGGAGGGCGATGTGCCGGTGGCGCGGCCGGCCGCGGCGATCGGGGCGTTTCTGGTGGGTGCCGCGGTCGGGGCGGTGCTGCTGAGGTGGTTCGCGGCGCGGGGGTGGCGGTGGTTCGCCGTGGGACTGGTGGCGGAGGGGGCGCTGCTGGTCGGCGCGGGGGTGGTGGCGCTCGTGCGGCACGGTACGGGGGATGCCGGGGACGGGGTCGACGCCGATCTGGTGGTGGTCGCGGGGGTGGCGCTGGCTATGGGGTTGCGGTCGTCGACGGTGCTGCGGGTGCATGTGCCGGGGATGCCGACGTTGCTGAGTCAGACGGCGTTCGCTCAGCTCGTCAATGACGTGTCGGAGCGGCCGGGGGTGGTGTGGCGGGGGATGCCCGTGGAGCAGCGGATGGCTCGGGTGCGGTGGACTGCCACCGTGGTGGGGATTTTTGCGGGGGGTGTGCTGGGGACGTTGCTGCTGGTGCCGTTGGGGACGGGGCGGGCGCTGGTGGGTATCGGTGCGGGGGTGCTGGCGCTGGCGGGGGTGGGGCGGGCGGCTCTGCGCTGAAGAGGTGCGGGCTGTGCTGGTGCCGGCCGGGGGTGGGTTTCTCTGCCGGCGCTCGCCGGGTGCCTCCCCCACTCTCGACTTCGCTCGAGCGGGAGGTACCCCCACCGCCCACCCGTGCCGCCCCAGCGGCACGACTGCCCGCGGCTGCGCGGGCGTGGTGCCCGCGGCTGCGCGGGCGTGGTGCCCGCGGCTGCGCGAGCTAGCTGCTCGCGCACTCCGCGCAGGTGCCGAAGATTTCCACTGTGTGAGCCACGTTGACGTAGCCGTGTTCCGCTGCGATGGCCTCGGCCCACTTCTCGACCGCCGGGCCCTCGACCTCGACCGCCTTGCCGCAGCTGCGGCAGACCAGGTGGTGGTGATGGTCGCCGGTGGAGCAGCGGCGGTAGACGGACTCGCCGTCGGCGGTGCGCAGGACGTCGACCTCGCCCGCGTCGGCGAGGGACTGCAGCGTGCGGTAGACCGTGGTGAGCCCGACCGAGTCGCCCTTGTGCTTGAGCATGTCGTGGAGCTCCTGCGCGCTGCGGAACTCGTCGACCTCCTGAAGGCACGCCGCCACGGCGGCACGCTGCCGGGTGGAGCGGCCCTTCACGGGCGGTCCTGCGGTCGTCACGGGAATGCCTCCTCACGTCTGGCCTCTGCCCGGGCCATTGTGCCAGTCCGGGCAGAGGCCGGTCAGGCTCCGGCCTCGTGGCCCGCCGTGCGGCTGGCCGGAATCGCGCACTCAGCGGGGTCGCCGCCGGGGTGTGCGGCGGCCAGCGCCCGGGCGCGGCGGCGGGCCAGCGGGGCGGCCAGCGCGGTCAGCGCGATGAACGCGCCGATGGTCAGCAGCACGATCGTCGCGCCGGGCGGCACGTCCTGGTAGTACGAGGTGACCGTGCCGCCGAGGGTCACGGCGACGCCGATCGCGACGGCGATGGCGAACGTGGCGGCGAAGCTGCGGCTGAGCTGCTGGGCCGCCGCGACCGGCACCACCATGAGCGCGCTCACCAGCAGCAGGCCGACCACGCGCATCGCGACGGAGACCGTGACCGCGGCCGTGATCGCCGTCAGCAGGTTCAGGAAGCGCACCGGCAGACCCGTCACCCGCGCGAACTCCTCGTCCTGGCTGACCGCGAACAGTTGCCGGCGCAGACCGACGGTGACCAGGATCACGAACGCGGCCAGCAGACAGATCGCGGTGACGTCGGACTCGGAGACCGTGGACAGGGAGCCGAAGAGGAACGAGGAGAGATTCGTGGTGGAGCCGCCGGGGGCGAGGTTGATGAACATGACGCCGCCGGCCATGCCGCCGTAGAACAGCATCGCGAGGGCGATGTCGCCGCGGGTCTTGGCGTACCAGCGGACCAGTTCCATGAAGACGGCGCCGAGGACGGAGACGAGGGTCGCCATCCACACCGGGGACCAGGACAGCAGGAAGCCGAGGCCGACGCCGGTCATCGCCACGTGGCCGATGCCGTCGCCCATGAGCGCCTGGCGGCGCTGGACCAGGTAGATGCCGACGGCGGGGGCGGTGATGCCGACCAGGACGGCGGCGAGCAGCGCCCGCTGCATGAAGGCGTAGTCGAGGATCTCCATCAGCTGAGCAGTCCCGTGCGGATCGGTTCGGCGCCCGCGGGTGCGTGCGGGTGTACGTGGTCGTGGCCGGGCAGCGCGTGCTGGCCGACGGCCTTCGGGGGCGGGCCGTCGTGCGCGACGCAGCCGTCGCGGAGCACGACCGCCCGGTCGATCAGGGGCTCCAGCGGGCCCAGTTCGTGCAGGACGAGGAGGACCGTGGCGCCCTCGACGACCTGGTGCCGCAGGGTGTCGGCGAGGATCTCCTGGCTGGCCAGGTCCACGCCCGCCATCGGCTCGTCCATGATCAGCAGCTCGGGTGCGGCGGCGAGCGCGCGGGCGATCAGCACCCGCTGGTGCTGGCCGCCGGAGAGGGCGTCCACGGAGTCCTTGGTGCGGTCCGCCATGCCGACGAGGTCCAGGGCGTTGCGTACGGCCTCGCGGTCGGTCCTGCGGAAGAGGCCGAAGCGGGTGCGGGCCAGGCGGCCGGAGGAGACCACCTCGGTGACCGTGGCCGGGACGCCGCCCGCGGCGGTGGTGCGCTGCGGGACGTAGCCCACGCGCGCCCAGTCGCGGAACCGTCGCTGCGGGGTGCCGAACAGGTCGATCTCACCGGCGGTGACGGGCACTTGGCCGATGATGCTCCGCACGGCGGTCGACTTGCCGGAGCCGTTGGCGCCGAGCAGGGCGACGACCTCACCGCTGCCCACGGTGAGGTCGATGCCGCGCAGGACGGGGCGCGAGCCCAGCTCGGCGCGGACGCCGCGCAGGGAGATGACGGGCTCGGTCGTCATGCCGTCCTCCGTTGGTTCGTGGGTCACTTGGCTCCCAGGGCCGTCTGCAGGGCCTTGAGGTTGGCCTCCATGACCTGGATGTAGTCGTCGCCGCGGGACTTGTCGGTGATGCCCTCGATCGGGTCGAGGACGTCCGTCTTCAGTCCGGTGTCGCCGGCGAGGGTCCTGGCGGTCCTGTCGCTGACGAGCGTCTCGTAGAAGACGGTGGTGACGCCGTCGGCCTTGGCCATGTCCCCGAGTTCCTTCACGCGCGCCCCGCTGGGCTCGGACTCGGGGTCGAGGCCGCTGATGGCCTCCTCGGTCAGGCCGTAGCGCTCGGCGAGGTAGCCGAAGGCGGCGTGCGTGGTGATGAAGACGTCGGTCTTCCTGTCCGCGAGGCCGGTCTCGAACTTCTTGTCGAGGTCGTTCAGCTTGCCGACGAGGGTCGCGGTGTTCTTCCTGTAGTCGGCGGCGTGGTCGGGGTCGGCCTTCTCGAAGGCCTTGCCCACGCCCTCGGCGACCTCGGCGTACTTGACCGGGTCGAGCCACACGTGGGGGTCCTGGCCGCCCTCGTGCTCGTGGGCGTGCTCCTCCTCGTGGGCGTGCTCCTCCTCGTGGCCGCCGGCCTCGGTGCCGTGCTCCTCCAGGGAGGTCAGGGTGCTCGCGTCGATCTTCGTCTTGATCTCGGACTGGCCGACGGCCTCGTCGACGGTGGGCTGGAGGCCCTTGAGGTAGAGGGCCGCGTCGGACTCCTGGAGTTGCGCGGTCTGCTTCGCGCTGATCTCCAGGTCGTGCGGCTCCTGACCGGGCTCGGTGAGACTGGTGACGTTGACGTGCTCGCCGCCGATCTGCTCGGCGAGGAACGCCATCGGGTAGAACGACGCGACGACGTCGAACTTGTCGGTGTTGCCCGCGGCGGCACTGTCCGAGGAGCAGGCGGTGAGGGTGCCGAGGCCGAGGGCGGCGACCGTGGCCAGCGCGGCCGCGGATATGGGGCGTCGTCGTACGTTCATGACAGTCATTTTCAACTAATATGGAAACCGTTGTCAACAAAGCATGTGAGGTGCGGTGAGGGGGCACCGAATTGGTCGCGGGGCGGGCCCCGCCGGTAGCCTGAGAGCTTCGCTGGAAGCAATCTCGCTTCGTCGCCCGTCGTCGTAATGAAGAGAGCACCGTGGCCGCCGACAAGATCGACACCATCGTCAGCCTGAGCAAGCGCCGTGGCTTCGTATTCCCCAGTAGTGAGATCTATGGCGGCACGAAGGCCGCCTGGGACTACGGACCGCTGGGTGTCGAGCTCAAGGAGAACCTGAAGCGCCAGTGGTGGCGCTACATGGTCACCTCGCGCGAGGACGTGGTCGGTATCGACTCCTCCGTGATCCTGGCCCCGGACGTGTGGGTCGCCTCCGGTCACGTCGCCACCTTCACGGACCCGCTGACCGAGTGCACCTCCTGCCACAAGCGGTTCCGCGCGGACCACCTGGAGGAGGCGTACGAGGAGAAGAAGGGCCGCGCTCCGGAGAACGGCCTCGCCGACATCAACTGCCCCAACTGCGGCAACAAGGGCACCTTCACCGAGCCCAAGCAGTTCTCGGGTCTGCTCTCCACCCACCTCGGGCCGACGCAGGACTCCGGCTCCATCGCCTACCTGCGCCCCGAGACCGCCCAGGGCATCTTCACCAACTTCGCCCAGGTGCAGACCACTTCGCGGCGCAAGCCGCCGTTCGGCATCGCCCAGATGGGCAAGTCCTTCCGCAACGAGATCACGCCCGGCAACTTCATCTTCCGCACCCGCGAGTTCGAGCAGATGGAGATGGAGTTCTTCGTCAAGCCGGGCGAGGACGAGAAGTGGCAGGAGTACTGGATGGAGCAGCGCTGGAACTGGTACACCGGTCTCGGCCTGCGCGAGGAGAACATGCGGTGGTACGAGCACCCGAAGGAGAAGCTCTCCCACTACTCCAAGCGCACCGCTGACATCGAGTACCGCTTCCAGTTCGGCGGCAGCGAGTGGGGCGAGCTCGAGGGCGTCGCCAACCGCACCGACTACGACCTCGGCGCCCACTCCAAGGCCTCCGGCCAGGACCTGGCCTACTACGACCAGGAGGCCGGCGAGCGCTGGACGCCGTACGTCATCGAGCCGGCGGCCGGTGTCGGCCGGGCGATGCTCGCCTTCCTGCTCGACGCCTACGTCGAGGACGAGGCGCCCAACGCCAAGGGCAAGATGGAGAAGCGGACCGTGCTGCGGCTCGACCACCGCCTCGCGCCGGTGAAGGTGGCCGTCCTCCCGCTGTCCCGCAACGCGGAGCTGTCGCCGAAGGCCAAGGGTCTGGCGCAGTCGCTGCGGCAGAACTGGAACATCGAGTTCGACGACGCCGGCGCGATCGGCCGCCGCTACCGCCGCCAGGACGAGATCGGTACGCCGTTCTGCGTCACCGTCGACTTCGACACGCTGGACGACAACGCGGTGACCGTGCGTGAGCGCGACACGATGAAGCAGGAGCGCGTCTCGCTGGACCAGATCGAGGGGTACCTCGCCTCGCGGCTGATCGGCTGCTGACGCCCGTCCCGCGCCTTCGCCCGCCCTCCATCCGACTCGGTCGGCCGGAGGGCGGGCTCTTTTGCGGGTCGGCGCACGGAGGTCTGACAGATATCGAATGACAGATATTGAAATCTGTCATTCGTCATGCCATCGTGGAGGCATGACGACGCACACCCGACCCCTCGGAACCACCGGCCCCCAGGTCTCCGCCCTCGGCCTCGGCTGCATGGGCATGTCCGCGCTGTACGGCGAGGCGGACCGGGACGAGGCCATCGCCACCGTCCACGCCGCACTGGACGCCGGCGTGACCCTGCTCGACACCGGCGACTTCTACGGCATGGGCCACAACGAGATGCTGATCGGCGAGGCGCTGCGCACCGCCCCGGCCGCCCTGCGCGAACGCGCGCAGCTCAGCGTGAAGTTCGGCGCCCTGCGCGACCCCGACGGCAACTGGGGCGGCGCCGACGGCCGCCCGGCCGCGGTGAAGAACTTCGTCGCGTACTCGCTCCAGCGCCTCGGCGTCGACCACATCGACGTCTACCGCATCGCCCGCGCCGACCCCGACGTGCCGATCGAGGAGACCGTCGGCGCGATCGCGGAGCTCGTCGAGAAGGGCCATGTGCGGCACATCGGCCTCAGCGAGGTCGGCGCCGACACCGTCCGCCGGGCCGCCGCCACCGCCCCCATCACGGACCTGCAGATCGAGTACTCGCTGATCTCCCGCGCCGTGGAGGAGCAGATCCTGCCGACCACCCGTGAACTGGGCATCTCCCTCACCGCCTACGGAGTGCTCTCCCGTGGGCTGATCTCCGGCCACTTCACCGCGGAGCGCCGGCTCGCCGCGGACGACTTCCGGGCGCACTCGCCCCGCTTCCAGGGCGACAACCTCCGGCACAACCTGGACCTCGTCGAGGCGCTGCGCAAGGTCGCCGCGGACAAGGGCGTCTCGGTCGCCCAGATCGCGATCGCCTGGGTGCTCTCACGGGGCGAGGACATCGTCCCGCTGGTCGGCGCCCGCACCCGCGAGCGGCTCACGGAGTCGCTGGGCGCGCTGGACGTCACGCTGGACGCCGCCGACCTCGCGGCGATCGAGCAGGCCGTACCGGAGGGCGCGGCGGCGGGCGACCGCTACCCGGCGCCGCAGATGGCACACCTCGGCACCAGGGAGTGATCGGGGAGCCGGGTACGGTCTAGGCATGGCAGCCACCGAGACCCTGACCGCCGAGCGCATCCTCGAGGCGACCGAGGAGGTGCTGCGCCGCCACGGCCCGGCGAAGGCCACCGTGGTGGACGTGGCCCGCGCGCTCGGCGTCAGCCACGGCAGCGTCTACCGGCACTTCCGTACGAAGGCGGCGCTGCGGGAGGCGGTCACCAAGCGCTGGCTGGACCGTACGTCCGAGGCGCTGTGCGGGATCGCCGCCGACGAGGACCGGGACCCGCAGGCGCGGCTGCGCGACTGGCTCGCCACCCTGTTCACCGCCAAGCGCCGCAAGGCGGGCGACGATCCGGAACTGTTCGCCACCTACCGGGTGCTGGCCGCCGAGCAGGGCGAGGCGGTCGCCGAGCATGTCGCCGAGCTGACGGGCCAGTTGGCCCGCATCGTCGCCGCGGGCGTGGCTACGGGCGCCTTCGCCGACGCCGAGCCCGCGGCCACCGCCCGCGCCCTGTTCCAGACCACGGGCCGCTTCCACGACCCGGCGTACGCCCCGGAGTGGGAGACCCCCGAGGCGGACGCCGACTTCGAGGCGGCCGTGGACCTGCTGGTGCGGGGACTGCGGCCCTGAAGCCGCTCAGGCGGCGGTCGGATCCACCGTCGCCTGGTGCGCCTGCGCCAGGTGCTCCTGCGCCTTGAGCCACGGCAGGAACTGGGCGCCTCTGCGCCAGCCGCACGTGTCACATCTGATCGTGCGCTGCACACCGGTGCGTTGGACCCGCACGGTGTGCTCGCGGCCGTGCAGGTCCCAGCGGCTGACCTTGCTGGTGTCGAGCTGCGGCATGGTGCCTCCGGCGGTCGGCAGGACGGTGTCGCCGTTCTTGTGCCCCCGTTCGGGGACGACAAGGAGTGTGCAGCAAAAGCAACATCAACAGGGGGCCGCAGGGCGTCGGCCGTCTCACGCGCGGCGGGTCCGCGGGAGGCGGCCGGTCCGGGCCGGGTGGTGCTTGCGCAGATCGGAGGCCTTCATCCGGTCCAGCACGCGGTCGGGCAGGAAACGGGCGGCGCGGACGAGGAAGGCGGCCGTCGCGCCGACGGTGCAGCGCGTGCGGGGCCTGCTGACGATCGTCCGCGCCGCCGCCCGGGCTTCCTCGACCACGGACACGTCCGCACGGCCCTCAGCACCCCCCCCGACCGCCGGTCAGGCGACGGCCCCGGTGCTCTGCCGGACCTCCGGCGCCTCCAGCCGCTCCGCCGTGCGTTCGGCGGTCGCGCGGGCCCAGCGGCCCGACGTCAGCGCACCGGTCACCAGCACCGCCAGCCCGCACGCCGCGAGGATCCACCAGGCCGGCCGCGCCGCCGGCCCGAACGCGTCCGCGTACGACGACGACCCCACCCCCGCCGCCAGCACCGCGCCGATCACCGCCACCCCCAGCGCCTGGCCCAGCTGGCGGCTGGTGGAGGCGACCGCCGAGGCCACTCCCGCCTGGGCGACCGGCATGCCGGAGACGGCCGTGTTGGTGATCGGGGCGTTCACGAAGCCGAAGCCGACGCCGAACAGGACGTAGCCGAGGAAGAGGGTCGTGTTCGACGTCTCGGCCTCGAAGAGGGCGAACAGCAGCCCGCTCACCGTCATCGCGGTCCCCGCGATCAGCAGCGGCAGCCGAGGGCCCCGGCTGCCGACCAGACGCCCGGACAGCGGGGCGCACTGCGTCGGCCGTGGCTGAGCTCGGGCATGGACGCCATCGTAGGCGCCCTTCGATAGTGCGTCTAACTAATGACCGTTACACGGGTAGCGTCCGGGGTACTCCGCGGCATGCGGGACAATGGGGGAATGCCCACGCCCTCGCCGACCCCGAGCACGCCCGCGACCACGACCCTGCGCATCGGCCCGCACGCCGTCCTGCCGCCGGTCGTGCTCGCTCCCATGGCCGGGATCACCAACGCGCCCTTCCGCACCCTGTGCAGGGAGTTCAGCGGTGGCAAGGGGCTGTTCGTCAGCGAGATGATCACCACCCGGGCGCTGGTCGAGCGCAACGACAAGACCATGCAGCTGATCAGGTTCGACGCGACCGAGAGGCCCCGCTCCATCCAGCTGTACGGCGTCGACCCGGCGACCGTCGGCAAGGCCGTCCGCATGATCGCGGAGGAGGACCTCGCCGACCACATCGACCTCAACTTCGGCTGCCCGGTCCCGAAGGTGACCCGCAAGGGCGGCGGTTCGGCCCTCCCGTACAAGCGGAACCTGCTGCGCTCCATCCTGCGCGAGGCGGTCGCCGGCGCCGGGGACCTGCCGGTGACGATGAAGATGCGCAAGGGCATCGACGACGACCACCTGACCTATCTGGACGCCGGCCGGATCGCCGTCGAGGAGGGCGTGACCGCCATCGCGCTGCACGGCCGCACCGCCGCCCAGCACTACGGCGGCACCGCCGACTGGGACGCCATCGCCCGGCTGAAGGAGCACGTCCCCGAGATCCCGGTGCTCGGCAACGGCGACATCTGGTCGGCCCAGGACGCGCTGCGGATGGTGCGTGAGACCGGCTGCGACGGCGTGGTCGTGGGCCGCGGCTGCCTCGGCCGGCCGTGGCTGTTCGCGGATCTGGTGGCCGCCTTCGAGGGACGCACCGACGCCTACGTACGGCCCGCTCTGCGCGAGGTCGCCGACGTCATGGTCCGGCACGCCTCGCTGCTCGGCGAGTGGATCGGCGACGAGTCCCGCGGCGTGATCGACTTCCGCAAGCACGTCGCCTGGTATCTGAAGGGCTTCGCGGTCGGCTCCGAGATGCGCAAGCGGCTCGCGGTCACCTCCTCGCTGGAGGAACTGCGGGCGGGGCTCGACGAACTGGACCTGGACCAGCCCTGGCCCGCCGGCGCGGACGGGCCCCGCGGCCGGACGTCCGGCAACAACCGGGTGGTGCTGCCGGACGGCTGGCTGAAGGACCCCTACGACTGCGCGGGCGTCGGCGAGGACGCGGAGCTCGACACCTCCGGCGGCTGATCAGCCCTCGGCGGGGTGCGGGACGGAGCCGTAGGCCGTCAGGAAGCGGTCGCGGAAGGAGCTCATCCTCCACACGGGCGCGTCCTTCGCCGGCCTGAGTCCCTCGGTCCACTTCCAGCCGTCGGTCTTCGCCAGCACCTCCGGGTCCTTGGCGACGATCGTCACCGGCACGTCCCGGCTCGCGCCGTGGCCGCTGACCCGGGCGATGGGCTGGTGGTCGCCGAGGAAGACCAGCACGGTGTCGTCGGTGCCGTAGCGCTCCAGCCACTGGGTGAGGCTGGTGACCGAGTACTGGATCGACCTGCCGTACTCCCGCCGGGAGGCGGCGGAGTCGGCGATGACGTCGGAGGACTCCTTCCCCGCCTGCCGGATGGCGTCGAAGACCGAACCGTCGCCGAGGTCGTCCCAGTCGACCAGCTCGGGGATCGGCGCCCAGGGCTGGTGGCTGGAGGTGAGGATGATCTCCGACATCAGCGGCCTGTCGTGCTTCCTGCCGTGCTCCAGGCGCTCGAACGCCTCCAGGGCGTACTGGTCCGGCATGGTCGACCAGCTGAACTTCGGCCCCCGGTAGCCCAGCTCGAAGGCGTCGTAGACCCGGTCGAGGCCGTACCACTCCGCCTCCGGCCAGGCCTTCTGCACGCCGGGCATGATGCCGACGGTGTCCCAGGCGCCGGTCTTGCGGAACGCCTTGGTGAGGGTCAGGTGGTCGCCGCCTGTGACGGTGCGGTAGCGCTGCTGGTTGTCGATCCACAGGCCGGACAGCGCCGTGGAGTGCCCCAGCCAGCTGCTGCCGCCGTACGTCGCCGAGGTGAGCCACCCGGAGCGGGCGCGGTAGCCGGCCCGCGCGAGCGCGGCGGTGCGGGCGTCGAGGGTGCGCGTGACGCCGGGGGCGATCGCCGGGTCCTCGACGGCGCTGCGGCCGTAGCTCTCGATGAAGGCGATGACGACGTCCTTGCCGCGCAGGTCCGGCAGGAGCTGGTCGGGGGGAGTGGCGCCGAAGGTGTCCGCCCGGGCCTCCTGCGCGAACGCCGCCTCGTCGCGCAGGGTGTTCACCACGCGCTCCGTCTGTCCCTTGACCGCCCCGGCGGCCCGGTCCGAGGCGACCGGCACACCGGCGATCTGCAGCCCCAGGGCGGTACAGGTGATCCACACGGTGCCCGCGATCAGCGCGCCCCGGGTGGCGCGGGCGCGGTGCCGGGCCAGCAGATGGCCGAGCCGGACCGTCGCCAGTGCCATGACGACCACGACGAGCAGGGCGAGCAGGACCGCGCCGACGGCCGCGGCGGTGGCCGCCGTGCCGCCCATCGAGTCCTCGACGTAGGACAGGGCGTCGTCCAGCAGGCCCCAGTCGAGGACGATGTTGAAGCCCCGGCCCAGATACTCGGTGAACCCGATGTCCAGCAGGTTCAGCACGGTCAGGACGCCGAGGCCCGCCCCGTAGAGCGCGGCCACGACGATGCGGGGCCGGCGGGGCAGGGCGAGCAGCAGGACGGCGCCGATGATCGCTTCGGCGGGGATGCCGGTGAACCGGTTCGGACGCAAGGC
The DNA here is from genome assembly GCF_055571035.1 of Streptomyces malachitofuscus. Classification (NCBI taxonomy): domain Bacteria; kingdom Bacillati; phylum Actinomycetota; class Actinomycetes; order Kitasatosporales; family Streptomycetaceae; genus Streptomyces; species Streptomyces malachitofuscus. The sequence continues at coordinate 200,413 of NZ_JBVIGA010000001.1, forward strand.
GGGGGCGGAGTTCGGCAACAGGAGCGCACCGACGACGAGGACGGCGGCGAGGACGTGGACGGTCCGGCGGAGGGTCCGGGCCCCGGCGGGGTGCGCGTCGCGCAGGGCGCGCAGGCGGGTGCGGGCACGTCCGAGGACACGTATGGAGACAGGCAACCCGGAGGTTCCTTCCGTACCGAGGCCGGTGAGGAGGCGGACCCGGCGTGGGGGTCCGGGTCCGCCGTCGTTTCGTACGGCCGGGCCGACCGGCGTGTTCATCGGGCCGGTGACTTCGTGGTGCGGGGGCGGGTGCCGGGGCGCACGCCGGGGCGGGTCCGCATGGTGAAATCCGACGCGGTGTGGCAGCGTGATTCTCGCCACCCTTGATAAGGGTTGCGCTCAGATGAGCGGATCTTGAGCGGCTGCACTTCTCAAAGGTTGGCACTCAGTGCCACCTCTTGATCGTTCATCGAGCGAAATCAGACGTGGAGAATGCTGCTCAGATGAGCGCTCGGAAGCCTGGTTGGCGGGGTGATGTGTTCAAGAGGTGAAAACACTCGACGGTGACCGCTTGCCAAGCCTTGACTTTCAATCCGCTGGCGAGCGAGTGGTTACAGGCGCATGACGCGCAAGTGGACGTACCCAGACGCCTTTGATCTGGGTACATTCCTCGCCGTCAGGGCAGCCACCGCGTCCTCGAGGAGTCGAGACCCGTGTCGGAAAACAAAGATCCCCACGTAGCTCAGTCGGGCATGAGCGTTGAGGGCGTGAAGTTCGTCTACGACTTCACCGAGGGCAACAAGGACCTCAAGGACCTGCTCGGCGGCAAAGGTGCGAACCTCGCCGAGATGACCAACCTGGGCCTTCCCGTCCCGCCCGGCTTCACCATCACCACCGAGGCCTGCAAGACCTACCTCGACAGTGGCGAGGAGCCGGCGGCACTGCGTGACGAGGTGAGTGCGCACCTCGACGCCCTCGAGTCGCGGATGGGCAAGAAGCTCGGCCAGGCCGACGACCCCCTCCTCGTGTCGGTCCGCTCCGGGGCCAAGTTCTCGATGCCCGGCATGATGGACACCGTCCTCAACATCGGGCTGTCCGACAAGTCCGTGCAGGGACTGGCCAAGCAGGCCGGCGACGACCGGTTCGCGTGGGACTCCTACCGGCGCCTCATCCAGATGTTCGGCAAGACCGTCCTCGGCGTGGACGGCGAGCTGTTCGAGGACGCGCTGGAGGCGGCGAAGGCGGCCAAGAAGGTCACCGTGGACACCGAGCTGGAGGCCGCCGACCTCAAGAAGCTCGTCACCAAGTTCAAGAAGATCGTCAAGACCGAGTGCGGCCGGGACTTCCCGCAGGACCCGCGCGAGCAGATGGACCTCGCCATCAAGGCGGTCTTCGACTCCTGGAACGGCGACCGCGCCAAGCTCTACCGCCGCCAGGAGCGCATCCCGCACGACCTGGGCACCGCCGTCAACGTCTGCTCCATGGTCTTCGGCAACCTCGGCCCCGACTCCGGCACCGGTGTCGCCTTCACCCGCGACCCCGCCTCCGGCCACCAGGGCGTCTACGGCGACTACCTGCAGAACGCGCAGGGCGAGGACGTGGTCGCGGGCATCCGCAACACGGTCCCGCTCGCCGAGCTGGAGCGGATCGACAAGAAGTCGTACGACCAGCTGATGCAGATCATGGAGACGCTGGAGAACCACTACAAGGATCTCTGCGACATCGAGTTCACCATCGAGCGCGGCCGGCTGTGGATGCTCCAGACCCGCGTCGGCAAGCGCACCGCGGGCGCGGCCTTCCGCATCGCCACCCAACTGGTGGACCAGGGCCTGATCGACGAGGCCGAGGCCCTCACCCGCGTCAACGGCGCCCAGCTCGCCCAGCTGATGTTCCCGCGCTTCGACGAGGACGCCAAGGTCCAGCAGGTCGGACGCGGCATCGCCGCCTCCCCGGGCGCGGCGGTCGGCAAGGCGGTCTTCGACTCCTACACCGCCGTGAAGTGGTCCCGCTCCGGCGAGAAGGTCATCCTGATCCGCCGCGAGACCAACCCCGACGACCTCGACGGCATGATCGCGGCCGAGGGCATCCTCACCTCGCGCGGCGGCAAGACCTCGCACGCGGCCGTCGTCGCCCGCGGCATGGGCAAGACCTGTGTCTGCGGCGCCGAGGAGCTCGAGGTCGACACCAAGCGCCGGCGGATGACCGTCCCGGGCGGGCACGTGGTGGAGGAGGGCGACGTCGTCTCCATCGACGGCTCCTCCGGCAAGGTCTACCTCGGCGAGGTGCCGGTCGTCCCGTCACCGGTCGTCGAGTACTTCGAGGGGCGGATGCACCCGGGCGCCGACGACGCCGACGAGCTGGTCGAGGCCGTGCACCGGATGATGGCCTTCGCCGACCGCAAGCGCCGGCTGCGGGTGCGGGCCAACGCCGACAACGCCGAGGACGCGCTGCGCGCCCGCCGTTTCGGCGCCCAGGGCATCGGCCTGTGCCGCACCGAGCACATGTTCCTCGGCGACCGGCGCGAGTTGGTGGAGCGGCTGATCCTGGCCGACACCGAGGCCGAGCGCGAGGAGTCCCTCAAGGGCCTGCTGCCGCTCCAGAAGAAGGACTTCGTCGAGCTGTTCGAGGCGATGGACGGCCTCCCGGTCACCATCCGCCTGCTCGACCCGCCGCTGCACGAGTTCCTGCCCGACATCACCGAACTGTCGGTCCGCGTCGCCCTCGCCGAGTCCCGGCAGGAGCCGCACGAGAACGAACTGCGCCTCCTCCAGGCCGTGCACCGGCTGCACGAGCAGAACCCGATGCTGGGCCTGCGCGGCGTCCGCCTCGGTCTGGTCATCCCCGGGCTGTTCACCATGCAGGTGCGGGCCATCGCGGAGGCCGCGGCCGAACGCAAGGGCGCCAAGGGCGACCCCCGCGCGGAGATCATGATCCCGCTCGTCGGCACGGTGCAGGAGCTGGAGATCGTCCGCGAGGAGGCCGACAAGGTCATCGCCGAGGTCGAGGAGGCCACCGGCACCTCGCTGAAGCTCGCCATCGGCACGATGATCGAGCTGCCGCGCGCCGCGCTGACCGCCGGTCAGATCGCCGAGGCGGCCGAGTTCTTCTCCTTCGGCACCAACGACCTCACCCAGACGGTCTGGGGCTTCTCCCGGGACGACGTGGAGGCCTCGTTCTTCACTGCCTACCTGGAGAAGGGCATCTTCGGGGTGTCGCCGTTCGAGACGATCGACAAGGACGGCGTCGGCTCCCTGGTGAAGCTCGCCGCCAAGGCCGGCCGCGAGACCCGCCCCGACCTGAAGCTCGGCGTCTGCGGCGAGCACGGCGGCGACCCGGAGTCCGTCCACTTCTTCCACGAGGTCGGCCTGGACTACGTCTCCTGCTCCCCGTTCCGCATCCCGGTCGCCCGCCTGGAGGCCGGCCGCGCGGCGGTCACCTCGGCGGGCAGCGACCACCGCTAGAGCCCCCCGGGGCGAGTGGACCCCGGGACCGTTGCCTGTCACCCGACCACCCTCACCGATCGGCAACGGCCCCGGATCACGAAGGGAGGAGCGGCACCCGTGCGGGGGTGCCGCTCCTCCGTGCATGGGGGGTCAGCGGTTCTCGCGCCGCTTGCGACTGCAGGGCGAAAGGTCTCGTCCTCTCGTCACGCCCAGGTGAGGCGTTGCCCGTCGGGGCCGACGTGCAGGCGCATGCGGTCGGAGGGCGGGTGCCCGTCCGCCCTCCACTGCGCGAGGTGTGCGGTGATGTCGTCCCACAGGCGCACCGCGCCACCCTGCCGAACCATCCACCGCGCACCCTCCCTGAAGACGACCGCCCACGCCTCGGCATCCACATCGATCACCACGTGCTCCGTCCGCCCGTCACGATCCAGGATGATCCGCTGTGCGCGTGGCGCGGCGAACTGTGCGACGAACCGGGCCGTCCAGTCGTCGAGCACATCCGCGCCCAGCTCCGCGGGCACCGCTTCGCCTTCACCCAGCTTCGGCAGGATGCCCAGCGGGGGCGGAAGGTGGGGACGGGCCGGCATGAACGTGACCTGGCCGCCGAGGACAGGCCCGTGGGCGGTGCCGTCGTCGGCGACGGTGAGCCGTACGAGTTCCGACGCGTGCATCCATCCGCCGACCGTGACCAGGATGTCACCGCCGGGCCGGGTCTGAGCGAGCCAGTCGCCCGGCACGGTGTGCACGCTGCACGTGGCGATCACGCGGTCGTACGGGCCGCCCTCCGCGTAGCCCATCAGCCCGTCACCGACCACGAGGGCCGGCCAGTATCCCACTCCCGCGAGCGCCATGCCGGCGCGTGTGGACACCTCGGCGTCGACCTCGACCGTGGTCACGTTGTCCTCGCCGACGACGTGGCAGAGCAGGGCCGTCGAGTAGCCCGTCCCGGTGCCGATCTCAAGGACGCGCGTCCCGTCGGTCGCCCGCAGGTCCTCGAGCATCCGCACGACCAGACTCGGCAGGGTGGACGACGAGGAAGGGGCCGCGGCGATGCGCCCCTCGACCTGGTCGGGGAAGACGCCCGCGGCGACCTGTGTCACGAGGGTGTCGTCCTCGTAGATCCGCACCAGTCCTTCCGGGACGTTCCCGGTCGCGGGACGGTACCAGCCGCCGTCCTCGTACTCGAACCAGCCGCGCGCGAGAAACGCCTCGCGGGGAACCGACATGACGGCCGCCTCCCACTCGGGGCTGCACAGAGTGCCGGATGCGACCAGACGCCGGGTGAGGGCGGCCCGTAGGTGTTCCGAGCGCATGGGGTCGGTCATGCAGGGGTCGCTCCGTTCTCCAACAGGTCGGCGATCGCATGTGTGATCGGTAGCCCGGCCGCATGCTCGAGCCAAGCCCATTGGCCGTTGGGGTTGCACTCCAGAAACCACCATGCGCCGTCCGTGGCCACGGCAAAGTCGAAAGCACCGAAGTTCAAACCGAAGGTGGCGAGAAACCGTGCCATGGCCCGGCGGACGTCGCTCGGGCAGGTAACCCGCTCGTAGGTGAGACTCCGGTACTCGGATCTCCAGTCCACGACCCCGGGCGGTGCGGTGATCAGGGAGCTGAACACCTGCTCACCGACGACGACCGCTCGCACATCGGCCACCTTGGGCACCTGGGCCTGGAACAGGTGCGCGCTGTGGCTCACCGCCTTGTCGATTTCCTTCGCCTCGACCGGGGCGGCCCAGATCCCGGCGGGTTCGCCCTCGATCTCGTACGCCCCCGCGTGCAACGGCTTGTAGAGTGCGGGCCCGTCGGCACAGAACTGCTTGGCCTCTCCCACGTCGTTGGTGATGAGGGTGGCCGGGACCCTGAACCCCGCGCGGATCGCGGCGGCCAACTGCGCGGGCTTGTACTCGGCCCGAGCGACGGCCTGTGGGTGACTCAGGTAGAGGCATTCCGACAGTGCGCTCAGTACGCCGCCCAAGCCGCGCCGGTTCTCCTGTGCGGCAAACCGGGCCGCCTGCGAGCCTCTGTCCGTCGGGTACGCGCTCGGCCGGCGGTGGTACAGAGCGCGTACCTTGGAAAGTTCGGCCGTACGGGCCCCGACCGTCAGGCTCCCGTCCCAGCCACCCTCCCCGAGGCGTGCGACAAGCGCCATGGACGCCGGGAAGTCGCGCCCCGGATCGAACCGGAGCACCGGCACCCGGCGCCGGTTCAGTTCGACGATGACCAGATCGGCGGTCGGGTCCTCGTATTCCGTGCAGACCAGTACCGGGTGTCCACCCATGGCGTTGTCTCCCTAGTCCTGGGTGGCGTCGTGGCCGGAGTCGGCGTCCACCTTGCCGTCCTTGCCGACCTGCGTGGGCGGGTAGGTGTTCACGCTCGTGCCGTGCTTGCCGAGTTCGGTCGGAGCCACCTCTCCGTTCTCACCGGCCCATCGGCCGGTCTGTGTGGTTGGGTCGATGCCTGCGTACCGCCACGGCGAGGGAGAACCGTTCCGCAGCGGAGTCATCCGGCGTAGCCCCCACGGGGCGGGGGCGGCGGCCTTCTCGTGTGTGAAGCTCGTTCGCAAGGATCCTCCTCGATCGCTTCGTTCTGTGGTGTCGTGCGGGATTTCGTCGCGGGCGTGCGCCTGGACGCGTGCCATATGGTCGAGCTCCGCGACGCAGAGGCCGCACGCGTACACGTCGCCCTTCGCGCCGGGCGTGGTCACGGAGCCGACCCAGAGCACGCGTACTCCCTCCCGTCGGCAGTACAACCAACAGGCGCCGTCCACCCACGGATTGCCGTCGTCCGGCTGCGCGACGAGGGGCCATACGTCGTGCCACGGGCGGGTGACGGCCGGGGCGAAGGTCACGGCGTGCGTCCGGCCGCGTCCTTGTCGTGCAGGAAGCCGCCCGCCTTCTCGATCTCGCGTGCCACTTCGTCGTATTCGTGCGGAACGGGTGAGATCATCGAGCGCCACGCCGTGAGCACGGCACCGGCTTCGCCGTTCCTGACGCGCTCGACGGCCCGCCTCAGCCCGGCACGCCCATGCGGCGGCAGCAGACCCGCGCGTTCCTCGATCACGTCCGCGATCTCCCACCCGAACACGTTCGCGTACTCCGTGCACTCCTTACGAGGCCGCGTGATGTCCGTGTGGGAAGCGCCGCACAGGTAGATCACACAGCGGAACCGCTCGATTCTCGCGGTCTCGGCCGGCGCGTCACCGACCGCCGCGTCCGCCAGTGCCCGACGCCGCTTCCGCTCGCCCTCGGTCCGGCGGGGCTGAGCCCGCTCCTGCGGCTGCTCATCCTTGAAACTGACCATGCATCAAGTGTGCTCGCATGATCACGCAGAGTGAAGTGATGTGGCGTACGACCGGAGGAGGCTGTCCCATCCGTACTCCTACGGTCCGTAGGGCTTACACGATCAAGGGAACGCCGATGAGTTCGCTGATGCCGCGCACGCGCGCCGTGGATACTTTCGCGAGGCGTTTTCCGATGACACCGGGCAGTGCTTGATGCCTGACCCAGTCGGGGGCATCGAGTCCTACCTCGATCAGGGTGTCTCCCGCCTGGTCATGGAGGCCGGCCGCGCATTGAGCCAGGGCGACGTCGAGCTTGTAGCGGTTGCGGGCGAGTTTGGGCATGGAACGGGGAAGCTCCGTGCGCGCGGCCAACTGTAGTGCCCTCCCGTGGTTCCCGAGGGCGACAGCGATCCCCACGGCCTCGGTGTTCGCCGAGGTCGGACCGAAATGCGTGCCGTACAGTGCCTCGTCGCTGCCGAGCCGAGCCGCAGCCGCATGGGCTTGCGACAAGTAGTCGTCGGCGGACGGGGCATCGCCCTGGCGTGAAGCGGCCACGGCGGCGGAGATCATCAGCCGTCCGTATGCGAGCAGTTGCGGGCGGGACGCCCTGCTGAACGACGGTTCGATGCGCAGGGCCGCCTGTTCGGCAACGGCAACCGCGCGCGGGACTCTGGCGCTCCGCAGGTAGATCCACGAAAGCGTGGATTCCAGAAGTGCGGTCAGTACGTCGTCGCCGGAACTCTCCGCCAGGTGGCGTGCCGAGGTGAGCGCGCCCAGTGCGAGGTCTCGCTGTCCCAGGAGGACCGCGGCCGAGGATGCGAACTGGTACGTGCTTGCCAGCACCGAGCCCAGGCGTTCGCGTTCGTGTCCGCTGGCCTGCGCGTGCCGAACGCGACCTTCGAGCAGGACCTTGGCGACGATTTCCCCGAACTCCTCGTAAGCGCCCTGCCAGTAGGTGGCGCACACGCGGTCATGAGCGACCGACAGTTCGGCGAGAGTGCTCGGCTCCTCGATGCTCTCCCACGCCCCGAGGGCGCTGTCGTGGACGGCATCCGAAAGCCGCCGCACGGTGGCTCGGGTGCCCTGGTCCATCCCCCGACGAGGCGCCTGCTGCCCCAGAATCACCGACACGTCCGTGTTCAGCGCGTGGGCGAGTTTGAGGAGCGAGCCGATGGACAGTTCGCCCCGGTCCTGCTCGGCCTTCTGTACCAGGGCCAGGGACAGCCCGGCTGCGTCGGCGAGCCCTTGCTGGGTCAGGTCGGAGCCCCGGAGGTGCTTGATGCGCTTGCCGTTCGTCAGGTCGGCCCAGTTGCTCACGGTCACCCCAGTGCGTCGGCTCGGGCTGCTGTCCTTCGATGGTAGGTCCCGGTACAGGGTCCCCCGCCGGGCTTGCGGGCCGTTGCGGCGGGGAGCACGGCGTGCCCCGGATCACGAAGGAGGAGCGGCACCCGTGCGGGGGTGCCGCTCCTCCGTGCGTGCGGGGACGGTGGTTCTCGCGCCTCAGCGGTTCTCGCGGCGCTTGCGGGCCGCGATCATCAGGCCGCCGCCCAGGAGGACGACCGCAGCGCCGCCGGCCGCGATGTACGGGGTGGTGTCGCTGCCGCCGGTCTCGGCGAGGTCGGTGCCGCCGTCGCTCTGCTTCTCGCCGCCGGTGTTCCCCGCTTCCTTGCCGGTGTCCCCGCCGGTCTCCTCGTGCGGCGTGAAACCGGCGGGCGGCTGGTCACAGCCGATCCCGTCGTTGTCGCGGTCCAGGTGCTCGCCGTAGTGGTCGTCGCCCTTGGCGATGTTGCTGTACCCGTTCTCGTACGCGTCGGCGCAGTTCTTGAACGGGTGGTTGCCGTCGTGAGCCACGGCGGTGGCCGGTACGGCGGCCAGGGCGAGGGCGGCGAGGATCGCGGCGGCGGAGGTACGGAACGGGTTCATGGTGAGGAGCCCCCCAGATCGGGCGTATGCGTGTGCTTGGTGCGAGGGTGCTGAAACTACTGGGGTGCGAAAGGCGGGGCGGGAATATGAAGGTCCTGTGATACGAACGTGACGTGACCGGAAGGTAGCTCTCCGCTACGGCAGGGGGAGGGGCGGGGTTTCCCGGAAGGGGGCGCGGCGCTCGTCCGGGGGTCCGCCGTCCGCGGGCGGGGCCGCGGAGGGGAGACCGATCACCGCGTCCAGTCCGCCCGTCGCCGCCGTGCGCAGCGCCGCTTCGCCGCCGCCGGCGTGGGCGAGGCGCTGGACCAGGGCGAGACCGAGGCCCGTACCGCCCTTGGGGGCGCCCGGCGCGCGCCAGAAGCGGTCGAAGGCGCGGGCCCGCTGCTCGGCGGTCATCCCGGGGCCCTCGTCGGTGACGTGCAGGTCGACCCGGCAGGGGCGGCTGTCGCGCAGGGCGCGGCGGGCCGGTGTGCGCGGCCGCAGTTCGATGGTGACCGTGCTGCCGGCGGGCGAGGCCCGCAGGGCGTTGGACAGCAGGTTGTCCAGGATCTGCTCGACGGCCCCCGGCAGCGCGAGGACGGGCCCCACACTGCCCGCGAACAGGACCAGCGAGACGTCCTGCCGGGCGAACACCGGCAGCCACGCGGCGTGCCGCTCCGCGCAGACCGCGCCGATGTCCACCGGGACGGGGGTGGCAGCGCGCTCCTCCAGGCGGGCCATCGCCAGCAGGGCCTCGACCATGCGGGCCAGCCGGTCGGTCTCGGTCAGCGCGGCCTCGAGGTTGCCCCGGGCGCGTGCGGAGACATGCGGCTCCAGGTTCTCCAGCCGCAGCCGCAGTGCCGCGAGGGGGGTCTTCAGCTGGTGCGACGCCTCACCGGCGAACGCCCGCTGGGAGGAGAGCAGATGGGCGAGCCGGGCCGCCGTGCGGTTGAACGCGGCGGCCAGGGAGCGCACTTCGGGCGGCCCCTTGGTGACGGGCACCGGCGCGAACCTGCCCCCGTCCGCCAGCGCGTGGGTGGCGCGCTCCAGTTGCCGGATGGGCCGCCCCGCCCAGCGGGCGAAGGCGAAGCCCACCACGGCGACCGCCGTGAGCACCCCGAGCCCGCCGAGGCCGAGCAGCAGCCAGACCCGGCGCACCCGTGCGTGGACCGTCCACGTGGGCACCGTCAGCCACACGGCGGCCTCCGGCCGCTCGCCCTCGCCGACGGGGGCGGCCACCGACAGGTACTCCACCCCGCCGATGGTGGAGGTGCGCACGTCCACCGACGAGGTGCCCCGCAGCGCGGCCTCGATCCCCGGCCGGGAGGCCAGGGCGCGTGCGGCGCCGGCGGTCAGCGGGTGCGAGGTGGCGAGCGGGGCGCCCGCGCTGTCGACGATCACCACCTTGCCGCCGATCCGCTCGGCGCAGTGCGTCACGCGGGCCGGCAGATCCCGCCGGGCCCGCCCGGTGGCCAGGGACAGCGCGGTGTAGGCGGAGACCGACTCGGCCTCGTCACGGGCGGCGTTGACCACCCGCTCGCGCTCCCCGCGCGAGTAGACGAAGCCCAGCGGGATCTCCAGGCAGACCAGGACCAGCGCGGCCAGGCTGAGATAGCTGAGCAGCAGGCGGCGGGTCACGGGGAGTCCGCCCCGGAGGTCTGCGGCCGGGTGCGCACCGCCAGCCGGAAGCCGACACCGCGCAGCGTCCGGATCCACGCCGGGTGGCCCAGCTTCTTGCGGAGGGAGGCCACATGGACGTCCAGGGTCTTGGTCGGCCCGTCGAAGTGCGGGTCCCAGACCCGGTCCAGGATCGTCTGGCGGGAGTAGACCGCCCCCGGGTCCTCGCCGAGCAGCGCCAGCAGGTCGAACTCCTTGGGGGTGAGCACAACGGCCGTGTCGCCGACCCACACCTGCCGGGTGCGGCGGTCCACGACGAGCGGGCCGGGGGCCGACGGGGATTCCGGCGGGGGCTCGTACGACGCCGCCGGGGAGGGCTCGGCGGACGGCGGCTCGTAGGACGCGGGCTCGTGGGGCGGAGGCTCGGCCGCCTCGGGGGCGCCGTGCGTGCGCCGGGTCCGCCGGTTCACCGCCCGGACGCGGGCCACCAGCTCCCGCACGCTGAACGGTTTCGCCAGATAGTCGTCGGCGCCCAGCTCGAGCCCCAGCACCCGGTCGGTCTCCTCCCCGCGCGCGCTGAGGATGACGATCGGCACGTCGGAGACCCGGCGGATGCCGCGGCAGACGTCGATGCCGTCGATGTCCGGCAGTCCCAGATCGAGCAGGACGACATCGCCGTACGGGCCTCTGAGGCCGTCGGTGCCCGTGGCGACGTGGTCGACGGTCAGCCCGAAGTGCGTGAGGCCCTCCATGAGCGGTTCGGCGATCGTCTCGTCGTCCTCGATGAGCAGCACTCGTATGCCCATGTGTCCCGTCTCTCCGTGAAACATGATGGAAACAAGCGCGGACGGCGTGCATTGTATTGTGCCGTCCGGCGGTCGACACGCTACAAGAAGAAAGCTTTTTCCGTCTCCCAGGAAAAAGAAAGTGACATTCCTGTCCGGGTCCTGTCCCTCGCTTAACCTTCCGCTGTATCAGCCTCCCCTACGGTGGAATGACGAGGCCGAACATCCCACTCGGGAGGCATAGTTGAAAGCGCTACTGCATCGGGCCCGCGCCTTCGGGCGGCGGACCGCATTCGAGAGCGACGCCTATCTCAAACTGGCCGACGGGCAATATCCGGAGGCGCTCGTGATTGCCTGCTCGGATTCCCGGGTCATTCCCGCGCTGATCACCGGAGCGCGCCCCGGGGACATATTCGAGCTACGGAACGCGGGAAATATCGTGCCGCCCTACGGGCGCCCCGAACCCTCCGGCGAGGCCGCCACCGTCGAGTACGCGCTCCAGGTGCTCGGGGTTCAGGACATCGTCGTGTGCGGTCACTCACACTGCGGAGCCATGGGCGCGCTGAAGTCCGGCGACGACCTCTCCGCGCTGCCCGGCGTGGACGCCTGGCTCCGGCCGGCCCGCACGGAACTGGCCCCGGTGCTCGACGCCGCCCCCGACGACCCGGCGCTGCCGGAGGTGGCCCAGGTCAACGTCGTCAACCAGCTGGACGCGCTGCGGAGTTACCCCGTGGTGCGGCAGCGGCTCGACGAGGGCCGGCTGCGGCTGCACGGCTGGTACTACGAGATCGACACCGGCAGCGTGTACGAGCTCGGCGACGACGGCGACTTCCGGGTGCACGCCGCATGAGCGGGGCCCACGCACGCGGCCGGGCCGGCCGGGCGGCCTCCCGGAGGACGGCGCCCGGGAAGACCGCTCTCCCGCGGAAGGCAGGCCTCGCCAACGAGATCGCCGCCTCCCTCGTCGTCTTCCTCGTCGCCCTGCCGCTGTGCATCGGGGTCGCCGTCGCCTCCGGTGTCCCGGCCGAGCTGGGGATCATCTCGGGAGTGATCGGCGGGCTGGTGGTCGGCGCGGCCCGGGGCAGCACGCTCCAGGTCAGCGGACCCGCCGCGGGCCTTGCCGCACTCGTCGCCGAGACCGTCGCGGAACACGGTGTCGCCGTGCTCGCCGTGATCGTCCTGGGCTCGGGACTCCTGCAGATCGTCCTCGGCCTGGTCCGCCTCGGCCGGATGTTCCAGGCGATCTCCCTCGCCGTGGTCCAGGGCATGCTGGCGGGCATCGGGCTGCCCCTGATGGTCGGTCAGGTGTATCCGATGGCCGACGCCAGGGCCCCCGGCACCCCCATCGAGAACATGGCCGGCCTGCCCGGGCTGCTCGCGGACGTCCTCACCGACCGGCAGGCGATGATCGCCGCACTGCTCGGCACCGTCACCATCGTGCTCGCCTTCGTCTGGAAGAAGGTCCCGGGACCGGCCGGGAAGGTCCCGGCCGCGCTGGTCGCCGTGGCCCTCGGCAGCGTCGTCGCCGCGCTGCCCGGCGTGGACGTGCGGACCCTGCGGGTGGGCGATCTGCTCGCCTCGGTGCAGGTGCCGGGACCCGCGCAGTTCGCCGAGCTCACGAACGCGGCGGTCCTCACCTCGATCGTCACCTTCACGGTGATCGCCTCCGCGGAGAGCCTGTTCACCGCGGCCGCCGTCGACCGGATGCACAGCGGCCCGCGCACCCGCTACAACACCGAACTGATCGCCCAGGGAGCGGGGAACACCCTGGCGGGCCTGGTCGGCGCGCTGCCCATCACCGCCGTGGTCGCCCGCAGCTCCGCCAACGTCCAGGCGGGCGCCCGCACCCGGCTCTCACGCACGCTGCACGGGCTGTGGCTGCTCGCCTTCGCCCTGCTGCTGCCCCAGTTGCTGGCCCTGATCCCGATCTCGGTGCTCGCCGGGGTCCTGGTGCACAGCGGCTGGAAGCTGCTCGCGCCCGCCGAGTTCCCGAAGATGTGGCGCCAGGACCGGGGCGAGTTCGCGGTGATGACCCTGACCATGCTGGTCATCGTGGCGACCGCACTGCTGGAGGGGGTGCTCGTCGGTCTCGCCGCCGGGATCCTGCTGGCCGCGCTGCGCATGTCGCAGACGGTGATCCGGCAGCACGTCGAGGAGGACACCGCCAAGGTGGTCATGGCCGGCAACGCCACCTTCCTGCGGCTGCCCAAGGTCATCGAGGCGCTGGAGTCCGCCGCCGTCTCCGGCAAGCCGCGGATCCGGCTCGACCTCACCGGCGTCACTCACCTGGACCACGCCTGCCGCAACCAGGTCGAGGAGTTCACCGCCCAGCAGCGCGGCAACGGGCTGCGGGTGGAGCTGCTGATGCCGGGCCCGGCCGGAGCGGGGACGGCCGCCCCGGCCTCCGAGGCGCCGCCCCGGCCGCCCGCCCCCGACGCCGAGTGGTTCTACCTCGACACCCGGCCCCAGCCGGAGGAGTACGCGGGCCGCCCGCCCCTCAGGGGCTGAGACCGGTGGACCGGCCCGAGGGGCACCGCCACCGCCGTGAACGTCGTCTGAGGCGTCTGCGGGCTGGTGAAGCGCGCGTTGACCAGGTAGAGGCGGTCCCGGAAACGGGCGGCGGTGGCGGGGACGTCGAAGCGCGGGTCGGTGATCGTACGGCGCAGGGCCGCCGTCGTGGCGCGGGCGTCCAACTCGAAGACCGTCACCATGTTCGAACGGTTCTGCACCACGTACAGGGTGCGGCCGACGCGGACCAGGCCGTCGCCGTTCACCACGTTCTCCGCGCCGGACAGGGCGATGCGGGTGGTGCGCCCGGTGCGCAGGCTCACCCGGTGCAGCTCGCCCGGCGTGCTCTTGACCACGATCACCTCATGGCCGTCGGGGGTGCTCACGATGCCGTTGGCGTTGATGACGTCGGGCAGTTGCTCCCAGTCGCCGCCGAGCGGCAGCGCGCGGACGCGGCCGCCGCGCCCGCGCGGGACACCGTACAGGACCGCCTCGCGGGAGTCGGTGAACCAGGCGCGGTCCCGGAACAGCACGACGTCGTTGATGAACGGGGAGGCGTCGTCGCTGAGTTGATGCGTCGCGCGCAGGGCGCCGGTGCGGGCGTCGACGACGCGCGCGGTGCCCTCCCCGCCGCCGGCGACGTACAGCAGGCCGTCGTGGCCTGCCTTCAGGCCGATGGCGACACGGCCGGGGGCGCCCTCGTGCAGGACCTCGCCCTTTCCGGTGCGCAGGTCGGTGCGGAGGATCGCGCCGTCGGCGCGGGAGCCCATGTAGGCGTAGGGCGCGCGGCCGATGGCGATGCCCTCGGGCAGCCAGCCGTCCGGCAGCGGGAACTCGGTGGGCCAGGCGGGCCGGTGGCCTGTGGCCTGCGCCGGCCGCCACCGCGAACGCGGCGACGGCGGCACCGCCGAGCACGGCACGCCGGGAGGGCTTGAGGTGCTGCGGGTCGTGGTGCGGGGTCATGTCCGGACCTCCGTGACGGATCGGAACGGTGCCTGCAACGGACGGGCACGACCGATGCAACCCGATGCACCGGGCCCGCTGAAGGGTACGTTCCCAACCCGACAGGAAGTCGACAGGCGCCCCGCGGGTCAGGCCGCCTTCACCTCGTAGGCCGTCACCCGCACCGCCTCGTCGTCCAGGCACTGGCCCGACTCCAGGTCGAAGCGCTGCTTCAGCAGCGGCGAGGCGACGAAGGGGCGGCCCCGGTGGGTGCCGGTCAGGCCGCGGGAGAGGACCGCGGCGCCGGTGAAGGGGTCGCGGTTGTCGATGGCGTAGAGGCGGCCGGTGCGGTCGGCGAAGACGGCCACCTGGCGGCCGTCGGGCAGCAGGGCCGCCACCCCGCGGCCCGGGAGCAGCGCGCTCAGGTCGCAGACCGTGAACCAGTCGTCCGTGAGGCGGAGCTGAACCTTCAGATCGGTGGTCTCCAGGGCCAGGGTCATCGCGTGGCGCTTCCTTCCAGGATGTCGTCGGCGGGGCGCAGGCCGATGTTCAGCAGCGGCAGGTCGGGCTTCATCTGGTCGCGCTCGGGCACGAAGGCGACGACCGGGTCGGGGGTGTCGGGCGCGTTCACGAAGGACACGAACCGGGCCAGCTTCTCCGGGTCGTTGATGGTCTCCGCCCACTCGTCGCGGTAGTGGGAGACATGGGCGGCCATCAGCGCCTCCAGCTCGTCGCAGATGCCCAGCGAGTCGTGGACGACCACGTCCCGCACGTGGTCCAGGCCGCCGGGGATCCGGTCCAGCCAGACGCTGGTGCGCTCCAGGCGGTCGGCGGTGCGGATGTAGAACATCAGGAACCGGTCGATGAGGCGGATCAGCTCGGCGTCGGAGAGGTCCTGCGCGAGCAGGTCGGCGTGGCGCGGGGTGGCGCCGCCGTTGCCGCCGACGTACAGGTTCCAGCCGTTGGCGGTGGCGATGACGCCGAAGTCCTTCGACTGGGCCTCCGCGCACTCGCGCTGGCAGCCGGAGACCGCCGACTTGAGCTTGTGCGGGGAGCGCAGCCCCCGGTAGCGCAGCTCCAGGTCGATCGCCATGCGCACGGAGTCCTGGACGCCGTAGCGGCACCAGGTCTGCCCGACGCAGGACTTCACGGTGCGCAGCGACTTGCCGTAGGCGTGGCCGGACTCGAAGCCGGCGTCCACCAGCCGGGCCCAGATGAGGGGGAGCTGTTCGACGCGGGCGCCGAACATGTCGATCCGCTGACCACCGGTGATCTTCGTGTAGAGGCCGAAGTCGCGGGCGATCTCACCGATGACGATCAGCTTCTCGGGGGCGATCTCACCGCCGGGGATGCGCGGCACGACCGAGTACGAGCCGTTCTTCTGCAGGTTGGCCAGGAAGTGGTCGTTGGTGTCCTGGAGGGCGGCCTGTTCGCCGTCGAGGACGTAGGTGCTGGCACCGATCGCCGGGGCGAGGGAGGCGATGATCGAGCCGACCGCCGGCTTGCAGACCTCGCAGCCGTCGCCGCCCCGGGCGGCCTCGCGGCCGTGCCGGTCGAGCAGCTCCTGGAAGGAGGCGATGCGCAGGGCCAGGACGATCTCGTACAGCTCCTCGCGGGTCTGGGAGAAGCAGCCGCACAGGCCCTTGTCGACCTCGACGCCGCTCGCCTCCAGCTCGGCGTTGACCAGCTGGCCCAGCACCTTGACGCAACTGCCGCAGCCGGTACCGGCCTTGGTGCACTTCTTCACCTCGGTCACGGTGGTGCAGCTGTGCTCGGTGACCGCGCCGCGGATGGTGCCCTTGGTGACGTTGTGGCAGGAGCAGATGACGGCGTCGTCGGGCAGCGCGGACGGGCCGAGCTGCGCCGGGGCCCCGGCGCCCGCGGGCAGCACCAGCGCCTCCGGGGCGACGGGCGGCACCGAGCCGGTGAAGGCGCGCAGTGTGCCGTACGCCTCCGCGTCGCCGACCAGGATGCCGCCGAGCAGCGTGCCGTCCCGGCCGATGACCAGCTTCTTGTACAGGCCGGCCCGGGAGTCGGAGTAGACGACGTCCAGGCAGTCCTCGGCGGTGCCGTGCGCGTCGCCGAAGGACGCCACGTCCACGCCGAGCAGCTTCAGCTTGGTGGACAGGTCCGCGCCGGTGAACGACGACTCGTCCGCGGCGATCGTCGCCGCGGCCGTCTCCGCCTGCTCGTAGCCGGGCGCCACCAGTCCGTACACCCGGCCGTCGGCGGCCAGCGCGCACTCGCCGATCGCGAACACGTGCGGGTCGGTCACCGTACGGCACTGCTCGTCCACCGCGATGCCGCCGCGCTCGCCGACGTCGAGGCCGCAGTCACGGGCCAGCTGGTCGCGGGGGCGGACACCGGCGGAGAACACCACCAGGTCGGTGGCGAGTTCCGACCCGTCCGACAGCCTCATCCCGGTGACCGCGCCGTCCTCGCCGACCACGATCTCCTGGGTGCCGACACCGGTGTGGACGGACAGGCCCATGTCCTCGATGGTGCGCAGCAGCGCCGCGCCGCCGCCCTCGTCGACCTGGACGGGCATCAGCCGGGGCGCGAACTCCACGATGTGGGTGTTCAGCCCGAGGCCCTTGAGCGCGCCCGCCGCCTCCAGACCGAGCAGCCCGCCGCCGACCACCGCGCCGGTCGTCGACGTCCGCGCGTACTCCTCGATCGCGAGCAGGTCCTCGATCGTGCGGTAGACGAAGCAGCCCTCGGCGTCCTTGTTCGGCACGGGCGGCACGAACGGGTAGGAGCCGGTGGCCAGGACCAGGATGTCGTAGTCGACGACCAGCCCGGAGCGGGCGGTCACCTTGCGCGCCGCACGGTCGACGGTCTCCGCCGGGTCTCCGACGCGCAGCTCGATGCCGTGCGTCTCGAGGAACGCCGGGTCCGTCATGGACAGGTCCTCAGCGGTCTTCCCGGAGAAGTACGAGGTGAGCTGGACGCGGTCGTACGCCGGACGCGGCTCCTCGCACAGCACGACCACGCGGTGCGTGGCGGTCAGACCGCGCTCGGCGAGCGCCTCCAGGAAACGCTGGCCGACCATGCCGTGGCCGATGAGCACGATGGTCGGTGTGTCCGTGGGCATCAGGAGCCTCCGTCATGGGTGAGCAGGTGGAGCAGGGGCCCGCCGTCGGACGGGAGCGGCTCTGCTCCCTCCCAGGCGCGCGCGAGGGCGCCGACGGTGCCGAGTTCGCCGACCAGGACCCCGCCGACCAGGCGGTCGTCGCGGACGACGACCTTGCGGTACGTGCCGCGGGTGGCGTCGGTGAGCTGGACGACGTCGTCGCCCGGCAGCGCCTCGGTCTCGCCGAACGCGGCCAGGTCGAAGGGGCTGTCCGGCCCGGCCAGGGTGAGCCGGGTCAGGGAGCGGGTGCCGGTGTAGCGGGCGGTGGTGTCCCCGGCGAGCAGCGCGGCGAGCGCGTCGGCCTGTTCGAGGGCCGGGGTGGCGAGCCCGTACACCGTGCCGGCGTGCTGCGCGCAGTCGCCGACGGCGTGGATGTGCGGGTCGGAGGTGCGCAGCTCGTCGTCGACGACGATGCCCCTGCCGACCTCGAGCCCGGCGGCCTGCGCGAGACCCACTCGCGGGTGGACGCCGCAGGCCAGCACCACGAGGTCGGCGTCGAGGGCGTAGCCGTCGGCCATCTCCACCGAGCGGACGGCGCCGGCGACGCAGCGTACGTCCCGCACCCGGCACTCGGTGTGCACCTCCACGCCGAGGCCGGTCAGGTACCGCTCGATGAGCGCCGAGGCGGCCGGGTCGAGCCGGCGCTCCATGAGCCGCCCGGCCTGCTGGGCGAGGACGACCTGCGCGCCGCGCACGGCGAGCGCACGGGCCGCGGAGACGCCGAGCAGCCCGCCGCCGATCACCACCGCCCGCACCCCCGGCCGTACCGCCTTGGCCAGGCCCAGGCAGTCGTCCATGGTGCGGAAGGCGTGCACGCCCTCGGGCAGCTCGTGGTCCGCGGTGAACAGGCCGCGCAGCGGCGGCAGCACGGGGTTGGAGCCGGTGGCCAGGACCAGGCGGCCGTACTCCACCACCGAGCCGTCGGCGCAGGTGACGGTCCGTGCGGCGCGGTCGATGCCGGTCACCCGGGCCCGGGTCAGCTCCGCGGGCGCCGGCAGGGCGATCACCTCGGGGCTGTAACGCCCGGCCAGCACCTCGGCGAGCAGCACCCGGTTGTACGGGCGGTGCTCCTCCTCGCCGATCAGCGTCACGGGCGTGCCGAGCTCGCCGAGCCGGCGGGCGAGTCGTACGCCCGCGAGGCCGGAGCCGATCACCACCACACGCTCATTCGAGGTCATGCCCCTGAGCGTGCGGTGCGGGTGTTTCCCGTCGGCATCCCCTCTGTTTCCCGCGCGGAACGCTGATCTCAGCGGCGGACGGCGGCGGGTGTGAGGTGGGCCCCGGCCGGGTGACGGGACCGGAGGCCTGCCCCGGTACGTAACCTCAATAAACGCTCATCTTGATGGACGTGACATCTATCCCGTTCGTAGGGTCGCGGTCATGCCCGACATCTCCCTCACCACGGTCGTTCTGCTCTGTCTGGCCGCCCTCGCCGCCGGCTGGGTCGACGCCGTGGTCGGCGGCGGCGGGCTGCTGCTCCTTCCCGCGCTGCTGCTCGGCCTCCCCTCCGGAACCCCGGCCGCGCACGCGCTGGGCACCAACAAGGCGGTGGCGATCGTCGGCACCACAGGCGCCGCGGTCACCTACGCCCGCAAGGCACCGGTCGACGTGAAAACGGCCGTGCGCATCGGCCTGGCCGCCCTGGCCGGATCATCGGGCGGGGCCTTCTTCGCGGCCGGGATGAGCACCGAGGTCCTCAAACCGGTGATCATGGTGGTGCTGCTCGCCGTCGCCGCCTTCGTGATCCTGCGCCCCGCCTTCGGCACGGCACCGGCCACCGGCCCGGCCACCCGCCGCCAGATCCTCGCCGCGATCGGCCTGGGCGGCCTCGGCATCGGCTTCTACGACGGTCTCATCGGCCCCGGCACCGGCACGTTCCTCGTCCTCGCCCTCACCGCCCTGCTCCACCTCGACCTGGTCACTGCCTCCGCCACCGCCAAGATCGTCAACTGCTGCACCAACGCCGGCGCCCTCGCGATGTTCGCCTGGCAGGGCGCGGTGCTGTGGCAACTGGCGGCGCTGATGGCGGTCTTCAACCTGGCCGGCGGCATGCTCGGCGCCCGCACGGCCCTGAAGAAGGGCAGCGGATTCGTCCGCGTCGTCCTGCTGACGGTCGTCTTCGCCCTGGTGGCCGACCTGGCGTACGAACAGTGGCTGGCCTAGGTCCGACAGAGCCTGGCCGCCGGGTGCCGCACCCGCCGGCCCGTGGATACTGTGCCGGACCGTCATGAACGCCTGGAAGGACACGACCATCATCAAGCCGCTGAGACCCGTCCTCGTCGCCGCCCTCGTGTGCGCGGCCACCGCCTGCTCCGCCCCCGCCGCGCCGGAGCCCTCGAACACCCCGGAGACCACCGCGGGCGTCGTCGAGTCCCCCGGTCCGGCGGACGCCCAGCCGGTTACCGCCGTCATGCCCGACGTCATCGGCGGCAACGCCGGGCGCGCGCAGGAACAGATGGGGCCCGGGACCGACATCCTCTTCGAGGACGCCACTGGGCAGGAGCGTCCGGTGGACGATCCCGCCGGGTGGCGGGTCTGCACCACCCGGCCGGGAGCGAACCGGCAGATCACCGACTACCCGGTGGTCTTCGGCGTGGTGAGGACGTCGGAGGACTGTGCGGACGCCACGTCCGGCTGAGGTGACGGTCAGCGGGTGGCGGTCAGGTGGGCGTACACGACCACGTTCCCCCGGTAGCCCGTGGTGCGGGAGTAGCCGCCGCCGCAGGTGATGACACGCAGTTCGGGGCGGGCGGCCGCGCCGTACACCTTCCGGTCGGGGAAGTCCTGCGCGTCGTACACCTCGACCGCGTCCACGGTGAACACGGCGGTCCGGCCGTCGCGCCGGTCCACCTCGACGGTGCTGCCCTTGCGCAGGGCGCCGAGGGAGTAGAAGACGGCGGGACCGTCGGCGTTGTCGACGTGTCCGGCGATGATCGCGGTGCCCCGCTCGCCCGGGGTGGTGCCGGACTCGTACCAGCCGGCGAGGTTCTTCCGGCCGGCGGGCGGGACGTCGAGGCTGCCGGTCCGGGTCAGGCCGAGACCGGTCAGGGGCGCGTCCACGTCGATCGCCGGGATGCGCACACGGTCGGGCGGCGAGGGCGGCAGCGCGGGCGCCGCGGCCCGGCCGGTGCTGCGGCCGTCGGTCCCGGTGTGGGCCTCGGCGGCCGACGGCTGCGGCGGGGTGTCCCCCCACCCGTCGCGCAGCAGCAGCATCCCGGAGCACAGGGCGAGCACGGTGACGGCGGTTATCGCTGCGTTGCTCGGACCCCCGGCCCGGCGTCGGAACCTGCGGCGCGTCACGGAGTGGACCTCGTCTCGAGTCGGCCCCGTACCCCCCTCCGGGCCGCGAGGGGCGTCGGACCCGGAGGGGGAGGGGACATGCGGTACCGGCGGGGACGGGCAGCGGAGGGTGCCCGTCAGATCCCGTCGCCTCTCGCCCGGCGATGCAGGAGCCAGGTACCGCCCGCGGCGGCGACGGCGAGAGCCGACACACCGGCCGCGGTCCGTACGGGGTCGTGGCCCAGCGCGCCGCCGACCCCCGTCTTCACACTTCCTCGCGGATGCACCTGCTGCGACTCGGGCGTCAGCGTGACCAGCAGGTCACCCGCCACCCGCCGGCCGCCGCCGGCACACGTGGCGACGATCTGGTACGTCCCCGGCTGCGCGCTCGGCGGCACCTGGAACTGTCCGATCGCGTCCCCCTCGTGGGTGCTCGGCGTCAGCGTGAAGCGGCCGGCGCCCACGGCGGAGGCGTCACCCCCGGCCGTGTCCTCGTCGCCGCACACCGAGGTGTTCGCCGTCACCTGCGCGCCCGGCGCGACCGAGGACGGGTACAGCTCCAGGCCCCCGGCCGAGGTGTCGCGGGCCTCCACGGCGTACGCGGGGGCGGCCAGCAGCCCCGCGGCGGCCACGGCGAGCGCGGCGCCGGTCAGACCGGACCTGCCGGTGACGCCGGTCAGCAGCCGGGCGGTACGTCGCATCGATGCTCCCTCGAGCTCACGAAGGGGACCCGGCCCGCGGCACCCCCATGTGCCGCCGTCGGACGCGTCCCTGCCTTTCCGAGGTAAGTGCCACCGCGCCGCCGCCGCTTCCTGAGGAGGCGTCAGGGAGCGGGCTGAACGGGTGTCAGACGCACCCGTACGGCCGCAGACTTCACCGAGTTTCAGCAGGTCACGGCCGCCGCGCCGAACCGCTCGCGCAGAAGCACCCGAAGGGTGCGCGGCGCGGGGGTGAACGGGTGACCGGGCCGGACGGGAGCGCTGGGGTCGCGTGCGGGGAGGTGGGGACGGATGCGGCTGCGCACCGCGGTGCTGGTGGCGATGTGGGCCCTCGTGCTCTGGGGGCTGTTCCAGGCCGGCGGGGGAGTGGCGAACCACGCCTACGCGAAGGACGTGATCTGCTCCGGGCTCAACCTGGGTCCGGACGGGGAGGAACATCCCTCGCCGATGCACCGGGGCGACACGTGCTACCCCGAGATCGACAGCTCCGGGACCAGAAGCTACGACGAGCAGCGGGCCGCCCAGCGCGCGAGCGCGACGACGTCGTCATCGGCTCGTGGGCGCTCGGCACGGGGACGGTGGGACTGATCGGCCTGTTCGCCCAGGGCCGCCTGTCGGCCCGGCCGCCGCACCGGCCGGGAGGCGCCCGTGCGCGAGCGCGGGGGCGGGTCCGATGGCAGAAAGGCCGAACGCAGAAGCGGCCACCCGGTCGGCTCCGGAGCCGGAATGGCCCTTAGCCAGACCCCCGGCCTTACGGGTCCAGCCGGGCCCCCGCCTCACCTCACCCCGCGCCACTGCCCGCCCTCGACCGGCTTGCCGCGCGCCCGCAGCTGCGCGGCGACGGCGGGCGCGGCGACGTACACCCACGCGCGCACCGCCGTGCCGTCCGCCTCCCGGAGGACCTCCCGCACCACGCGCTCGTACAGGTTGCGGGGGCCGCCCGGTACGTACTCCTCCAGCCGGTCCAGTCCGGCGAGCAGTTCCGCGTAGGACTCCGGCCGCGCGGTCACCAGTTCCCCGGCCACCGTGCCGCCGCCGTCCGGCTCCTCGACGGCGTACGGATATCCGGGCCCCTCGTACAGGGTCGCGCCCGGGAGGCGGCCGGGCTCCTCGCTCAGGGTGCGGCCGCGCAGGAACAGGTCGTGGTTGCGCTCGCCGGGGCGGAGGGTGCCGTAGACGAAGAAGGGGAGACTCACTCGTTCACCTGCGCGGACGTCGGCGGAGCCCCTCTGCACCGAAGTGCCACCGGAGCCTTGCAGGAACGATTCTCACCCCTCACACACCCCCACATTCGCGCTATGGACATGACATGATCGGCGCCACTTGAATCGCGGTCGACATCAGCGCCGCCCCACCCCCCACCCGCGTCGGGGCGCCCGTTCCAGGAGACCGCTTGAGCCCGATACGGCCTGTCCGAGGTTCCCGCTCCCTCACCACCGCCGTGGCCGTCACCAGTACCGCCCTGCTGGCCGCCGCACTCACCCCCACCACCGCCGGCGCGGCCGAACCCCCCACCCGCTCCGCCGCCGTCGCCGACGCCGCGTCGGTCCTCGCGGACCGCGCCGACGCCCTCGGCCTCACCGCGGGCCTGCGGACGAAGGTCCGCGACGTCGTCATCGACGCGGACGGCAGCCGGCACATCCGCTACGACCGCACCTACCACCGACTCCCCGTCCTGGGCGGCGACTTCGTCATGCACCTCGCCCCCGACGGCAGCTACCGGGGCGTCACCCGCGCCACCCGCGCGCGCATCGACCTCCCCACCGTCACCCCCGGGCTCGCCGCCCCCAGGGCCGCCGACCTCGCGGCGAACGCCCTGCGCGCCGCCCACCTCGGCGAGACCCTCGAGAAGCTCACCGCCAAGCCCGAACTGGTGGTCGACGCCCTGCACGGCGCCCCCAGGCTCGCCTGGCGCACCGACGCCGTCGCCCAGGACCCGGCCGGGAACCCGGTCGCGCGCACCGTGCTGACCGACGCGCGCACGGGCACCCGCATCGACGCCTGGGACAGCCTCGAAAGCGTCTCCGGCGACGGCGAGTCCCTCTACGGCGGCACGGTCCCGCTGGAGACGACGGCCACGGCGTCCGGGTACGAACTGAAGGACCCCACCCGCGGCGGCACGTACACCGGCGACGCGGGCAACCGCACCGACCTGTGCGTCCTCGTCCTCTGCCTCAACCGCGCACCGGCCCCCGTCCTCACCGACGCCGACAACCACTGGGGCACGGGCACCGTCTCCGACCGCGCCACGGTGGCGGTGGACGCCCAGTACGGCACCGACGTCACCTGGGACTACTACGAGGACGTCCACGGCCGCCGGGGCATCGCGGGCGACGGCAAGGGCTCGTACAACCGCGTGCACTACGGCAACGACTACAACAACGCCTTCTGGGACGACCGTTGCTTCTGCATGACGTACGGGGACGGTGACGGCACCCGGATGGGGCCGCTGGTCTCCCTGGACGTGGCCGGACACGAGATGACCCACGGCGTGACGTCGAAGACGGCCGGACTGACCTACTCGGGGGAGTCCGGCGGCCTGAACGAGGCGACCTCGGACATCTTCGGCACGCTGGTGGAGTTCCACGCGGCGAACGCCGAGGACCCCGGTGACTGGCTGATCGGCGAGGAGATCGTCCGGGACGGCTTCGGGCGGGACGCCCTGCGTCACATGGACGAGCCCTCCAAGGACGGCAAGTCGGCGGACTGCTGGGACGCCTCGGTCAAGGACCTCGACGTCCACTACTCCTCCGGCGTCGCCAACCACTTCGCCTACCTGCTCGCCGAGGGCAGCGGCGCCAAGGCCCTGGGCGGCGTCGCGCACTCCTCGCCCACCTGCGACGGCTCCACGGTCACCGGTATCGGCCGCGCCAAGCTGGGCAGCATCTGGTACCGCGCCCTGACGGTGCACATGACGTCCTCGACCGACTACGCGGGCGCCCGCACGGCGACCCTGAAGGCGGCCGCGGACCTCTACGGCGAGGGCGGCACCGAGTACGCGGCGGTCGCGGCGGCGTGGAGCGCGGTGGGCGTGGGCTGAACGGCCTCCAGCCGCACCGCGCACGCCTTGAACTCCGGCATCCGGGAGGTCGGGTCGAGGGCCGGGTTGGTGAGGGTGTTCGCCCGGCCCTCACCGGCCCAGTGGAACGGCATGAAGACCGTGTCGGGGCGGATCGCGGTGGTGATCCGCGCCGGCGCCACCGCCCGCCCCCGCCGGGACACCACGGCCACCGGGTCGCCCTCGGCCGCGCCGAGCCGCTCCGCGAGCCGCGGGTGCAGCTCCACGAACGGACCGGGAGCGGCGGCGTTCAGCTCGTCGACCCGCCTGGTCTGCGCACCGGACTGGTACTGCGCGACGACCCGCCCGGTGGTCAGCAGCACGGGGTAGTCCTCGTCGGGCTCCTCGGCGATCGCCCGGTACGACACGGGCACGAACCGCGCCCGCCCGTCCTCGGTGGCGAACCGGTCCAGGAAGAGACGGGGCGAACCGGGGTGGACGCCGGTGCCGGACACACCGGCCGGGGCCGGGCCGCCGGGCAGGTCACCGGACGCGGCGTCTTTGGAGCCTTGGGCCTCCCCGGCGTGGTCGGCGTGGTCGGCGCCGGTACCGGCCTTGCCCTCGGCGCCGGTCCCGGTCGTCGCCGCAGCCCCGGTGCCGGTCCCCGCGTCGCCACGGACACCGGTGCCGGTGCCGTTGCCGGCGTGGTCCGCGGCCCCGGTACGGGCCTCGGCAACGGCGCCGGTCGTCGTGCCGGTTGCGGTGCCGTTGCCGGGCGCCGAGGGCGGTGCGTCGGCCGGGGCAGGGCAGGGCCAGAAGACGCCGTTCTCCTCGGCCAGCCTCCGGTAGGTGATGCCGGAGTAGTCGGCGGGCCCGCCCGCGCTGGCCCGGCGCAGTTCGGCGAAGACCTCCTCGGCGTCGGTCGGGAAGCCCTTCTCCAGGTTCCGGTCCCCGCCCAGCCGCCCGGCGAGTTCGTGCATGACCTCCAGGTCGCTGCGGACGCCCTCCGGCGGGGTGACCGCCCGGCGGCGCAGCAGCACGCGCCCCTCCAGGTTCGTCGTCGTCCCCGTCTCCTCCGCCCACTGCGTCACCGGCAGCACGACGTCGGCGAGCGCGGCCGTCTCCGACAGCACCACGTCGCACACCGCCAGGAAGTCCAGCGAGCGGATCCGCTCCTCGACATGCGCGGCGCGCGGCGCCGACACCACCGGGTTGGATCCCATCAGCAGCAGCGAGCGGATGTCCGTGCCCAGCGCGTCCAGCAGCTCGTACGCGCTGCGCCCCGGCCCGGGCAGCGTGTCGGGGTCCACCCCCCACACCTCGGCGACGTGCGCCCGCGCCGCCGGATCCGTCAGCTTGCGGTAGCCGGGCAACTGGTCGGCCTTCTGGCCGTGCTCGCGCCCGCCCTGACCGTTGCCCTGCCCGGTCAGGCACCCGTACCCGGACAGCGGGCTGCCGGGCCGCCCGGTCGCCAGCGCCAGGTTGATCCACGCGCTCACCGTGTCGGTGCCCTTGGCCTGCTGCTCCGGCCCCCGCGCGGTGAGCACCATCGCGGACTCGGGCTCGCAGAACAACCGTACGGCCTCCCGCAGCTGGGGCACGGACACACCGGTGATCCGCTCCACGTACTCCGGCCAGTGCGCCATCGCGGAGGCCCGGGTCTCCTCCCAGCCGACGGTGCGCTCCCGGACGTACTCCTCGTCGGTGTGCCCCTCGGCGACGACGAGGTGCAGCAGACCCAGCGCCAGCGCGAGGTCCGTGCCGGGACGCGGCGCCAGATGCAGATCGGCCTGCTCGGCGGTCTTCGTCCGGCGCGGGTCGACGACGATCAGCGTGCCGCCGTTCTCCCTCAGCTCGGTGAAGTAGCGCAGGGACGGCGGCATGGTCTCGGCAGGATTCGACCCGACGAGGATCACGCAGCCCGTCCTCGGGATGTCCTCCAGCGGGAACGGCAGCCCACGGTCCAGTCCGAACGCCTTGCCGCCGGCGGCCGCCGCCGACGACATGCAGAACCGCCCGTTGTAGTCGATCTGGGAGGTGCCGAGCACCACCCGGGCGAACTTCCCGAGGCTGTACGCCTTCTCGTTGGTCAGCCCGCCCCCGCCGAACACCCCGACCGCGTCCGCCCCGTACTCCGCGCGGGTGCGCCCCAGCCCCTCGGCGACCCGGTCCAGCGCCTCCTCCCAGGAGGCCGGCACCAGCTCACCCCCCGCCGAGCGCACCAACGGCGAGGTGAGCCGCACGGCCGACGACAGCAGGGCCGGAGCGGTACGCCCCTTCCCGCACAGCGCCCCCCGGTTCACCGGGAAGTCCGCGCGCTCACTCACCTCGACGCCCGTCCCGTCCGGGGCCGGCGTCAGATTCATCCCGCACTGCAGCGCGCAGTAGGGGCAGTGCGTGGGCGTCACGGTGTTCTGCATACGGTTCACCCTGCGCGCCGGGTGTTACGCACCGCGCCGGCCGCTGTTACGCCCCGGGTACGGCGACCTCCCAGCCGGCCTCCGGCCGCGGTGAGGCGCCCGCGCCCCCGCTCAGAGGCCGATCAGGCGGATACGGTCATCGCACAGGCGGGACATGTCGTCGACGTCGGACGTCAATATGGCCACCGGGCCCGGCTGACGACGTGCCATCTCGGCCACCGTCGCGTCGATCGCATACTTGTGACCGTGCAGGCCCGCCGCCTTGAGCAGCTCCGCAGACGCCTTCGCCGCCTGCTCGGTCACCGGCTCGACCCTGACGCGGGACAGTGCCCAGCGAAGCCGGGCCGTGTTCACCCGCGCGTGGCTGACTTCCACAATGGTGTTGGCTCCCACGACGACGTCGGCACCCATGTCGTGGAAGACCTGGAACATCGCGAGGATCTTGCGATCCTGCGCGATCCAGGCGGAGAGGCCCTCGGAGTCCAGGACGAGGGTTTCGACGTGCAGGTTCATGCCGTGCTCTGCGAGCCACCGGCGTCCGTGCCGCCGAGGATCCGGGAGCGCGCCTCCGCCAGTTCCTCCTCGGTGAAGGCGCCGTACTCCTCCTGATGACGCAGCAGGTCGGCGCCGAGGAGCTGGTGCCGCAACTGACGCGCCACCGCTTCGGCGACATAACCGGAGACGTTGTCGGTGAGCTTCCTCAGTTCGTTGACCTGTTCCGTCGGGAGCGTCACCGTGATGCGCGTCGTGTCCGCCACGGGGTGAGCATACCGCGGTATGCGTGGCCGGTCATCCCCGTGCCTGCTCCGCGCGGGCCTCCTCCAGCGCCCGCTCCACCCCCGGCTCCTGTGATCCCAGAAAGCGCGGATCGGGCCGGAACGCGGCGTCCAGCGCCGCCTTGCCCGCCGCGAGGACCTCCCGGACACCCCCGTAGTACCAGGTGGCGTCGTGCGGTTCCGCGACGCCGACACCGTGCGAGGAGACGCCGGCCGCCTCGCACAGGGCCACCGCGCGGCGGACGTGGAAGCCCTGGCTGATCAGCACCGCGCGGTCCACGCCGAAGATCTTCTTCGCGCGGACGCAGGAGTCCCAGGTGTCGAAGCCCGCGTAGTCGCTGACGATCCGCCCGTCGGGCACGCCGTGCCGGATCAGATACGCGCGCATCGCGTCGGGCTCGTCGTAGTCCTCCCGGCTGTTGTCGCCGGTGACCAGCACCACCTCGATCCGGTCCGCGCGGTACAGCTGCGCCGCCGCGTCCAGCCGGTGCGCGAGATACGGCGACGGCTCCCCGTCCCACAGGCCCGCCCCGAACACCACGGCCACCTCGGTGCGCGGCACATCGGCGACTGTGCGCAGCCGGTCGCCCGTGGTCAGCCGCAGCCAGGTCGCCGGCAGCAGCGCCAGCACGCACACCGCCACCACCGCCTGCACCAGCCGCCGCTGCCCCGCACGGGTGCGCGGCAGACGCGGACGGCGAACTGTGAAACGGCGCATGGGACGGCCCCTCCCCGGTCGGTCCTCGACCCGGAGAGACGCCCCACCACGCCCCCCGGTTCACCCCACCCCCTGTGACCAGCTTCACGCCCACTTCCGAAACAGCAGGTCAAACGCCCTCACACACGGCGCGGTCCCCATGGTGAACCGCCGGAAAACACCCGTCATCCCCGCGCAACGGGAAGGCAACGTCCCGCGCCGACGATCGGTGCATGACGCCGTACACCATGAATCCCCCCGCCCTCGTCGTCGTGGCCCACGGCAGCCGCGACCCGCGGGCGCTGAGCACCGTACGGCAGCTCCTGGCCGGGGTGCGCGCACTGCGCCCCGGCCTGCCCGTGCACCTGGGCCACATCGAGCTCAACGCGCCGCTGCTGCCCGACACCCTCGCCGAGCTGGACGCGCGCGGCACCGAGGCGGCCGTCCTCGTACCGCTGCTGCTCAGCCGCGGGTACCACGTCAAGCGGGACATCCCCGAGATGGCCGCCGGGGCGCGGCTGCACACCCGCGTGGCCGCCCCGCTCGGCCCGCACCCCCTGCTCGTGGACGCCCTGCACGCCCGCCTCACCGAGGCCGGCTGGCGCACCCCGGCCGATGCCGCGACCCGGCGCGAGAGCGCGGTGATCCTCGCGGCGGCGGGCTCCCGCGACCCCGAGTCGAGGGTCGACACGAGCCGCACCGCGCGCCTGCTCGCCGCCCGGCTCGGCGTCCCCGTGATCCCCGCCTACGCCTCCGCGGCGGCCCCCACCGTCCCCGACGCCCTGCGCACCCTCGCCGCCCGGGGCCGCCACCGCGTGGCCGTCGCCTCCTACTTCACGGCCCCCGGCCGCTTCGCCACGGAATGCGCGACGGCGGCCCCCGTTACAGCCTCCGCCCCCCTGGGCACCCACCCCGCGATGCCCCACCTCCTCCTCCACCGCTACGACGAGGCCCTGCACACCTCGTCCCTCACCTCTTTGGAGCTTGCGTCAGCCTCTTGAGCACCAAGGTCACCCGGCCTCAGCCGGCGGCGGTGGTCAGGCGGCGCAGTCGTACTGCTTCGCCAGGTTGGTGGCACTTTCCAGAAGGATGGTGCGGCTCTTGGTGGTCACCGACCCGGTGTTCCAGTTCTCGTGGATGTTCACCTGCGGATAGACCGACAGCAGCAGCTCGCCGTACCTGTTGGTCGAGCCCATCTTGCTCACACAGTCCTCGGGAAGCCGTAGAACCGCGTGTCGCAGGGTCAGCCAGCCTTCGTAGCCGCCGCCGAGCGACGTCGCCCCCTTCGGAGCTTCGCTGGTTCCGTCGCTGGTGGTGGCGGTCAGAGCGTACTGTTCCCGGTACGTCTCACCACCGGGGTTCTCGCGCGTGACAGTGCAGACGGTGCCGAAGACCTGGTCGTCCTTCACCGCCTTCCCGCTGCTGCCTCCCATGACGTCGTCGGAGGTCTTGCCTGCCTTGCCGTCGTTGAGCAGGCCCGCGGTCTTCTCGGTGAGGGAACCCCAGCAGAGATTCTGCTCCCGCATGTCGTCCTTCGGATCGGGCCACAGGCTGACCGCCGCCACGACGGCGGCCGCGACGACCAGCGTGCCGGGAAGAACCAGACGCTTCTTGTCCATCTAGCGCTCGCCCATCTTCAAGTCCGAGTCCTTGAGGCCGTGCTGGTACCACTCCTCGTTGAGCCGCTGAATGTTGTCCTCGAACTCGCCGGGGCTCATGTCCAGTTCCTCGGGCTCGAGCCCCTTGCTGCGGGCCATCTGCTCCAGCAGGCTGTCCATCTCCTTCTGCCCGTAGTCGAAGTGTTTGACCAGGTCCTCCCGGACCTGCTTGTCGACCTTGGTGTTCTCCTCGCCCAGGTACTGGGCAGTGCCGACGTCCACCATCCGCTGGATGGAGTCGCCGACGAGGGGAATCCCCGTAACCGGTGCACCCAGGGCGTGGTAGCGCATCATCTTGTCCCAGCTGTTGGCGTCCTTCTCGGCCTGACCCAGGTCGTAGATGACATCGGCACGGACACCGTCGAGATGGCCGAGCACGGACGAGGACTGCTTGACCCAGGCATGCAGTTCCGGGTCGGACTTGCGGTAGGAGTCGGCGGGGAATTCGTGCAGGCCCTCGCCGATCAACGTCGCCTGTGAACGGTGGATGACACCGAACGCCTCGCCGTCCTCCGATGTCGCGCGAAGGACGCGGACCAGGTCACCACGGTCCAGATCGAGATCGTTGTACGTGGAATGCCCATTGTCGTCGAACGACATCGTCGACACCCCCGTGTCGTCAGGAATAGCTCACGACACGCTATCCGCTTGATCAAAAACCCGCCACAAATGATCGATCCGAGCACGGGCTCTCGAGGTGGACCGTGCTCCCTTCCCACGCGAGTCGTGGGCTGTCGCGGGAGAGACCCGAGGCCGAGACCGCTATGGCGGGCTGAGGGTCGGCGAGGTGTGCTGATCGTGTCAGGGGGCGCCAGCGCTGCCCAGTGGAAGGGGCAGCGTTTGCGCCCTGGCCCTTCTCTCGTGCCGGGACAGCCCGAACAACACAGCTGTCGCCCCGGCACCGCAAGGACCAGCAGGAGTCAGCATGCACGGACTTGGAGGGCTGACGGTGATGGCGGTGAAGATGTCGGGTACGTCGACGTCGTCCGTCCTGATCTCGAAGCCGACATCGTGAGCGTTTCGTCGGAGAACCACGGCGCCGACAACGTGGGGGAGGTCAGACTCGGGGGGAGCGGGGCTGTATCAATATGCGGCTCCGCCGCGTGGGCGCAAAGGGGGGCTGGGGGGCGAAGCCCCCCAGGGACGGGACGGGACGGGAAGGGAAGGGAAGGGAAGGGAAGGGGCGGCGGGGGCGAAGAAACGTCAGTCCAGATACCCCCGCAGCTGATCGGCGAAGGCATGGTCCCGCAGCTTGTTCAGCGTCTTGGACTCGATCTGCCGGATCCGCTCCCGCGTCACACCGAAGATCCGCCCTATCTCCTCCAGCGTCCGCGGCCGCCCGTCCACCAGCCCGTACCGCAGCTGCACGACCTTCCGCTCCCGCTCGCCCAGCGTCGACAGCACGGCCTCCAGGTGCTCCCGCAGCAGCAGGAACGCCGCCGACTCGACGGGACTCGCCGCGTCCCCGTCCTCGATGAGGTCGCCGAGCGCCACATCGTCCTCCTCGCCCACGGGCGCGTGCAGCGAGACCGGCTCCTGCGCCAGCCGCAGCACCTCGCCGACCCGCTCGGGCGGCAGATCGAGGTGGGCGGCGACCTCGTCCGGCGTCGGCTCGTACCCGCGCTCCTGGAGCATCCGCCGCTGCACGCGCACCACCCGGTTGATGAGCTCGACGACATGCACCGGCACCCGGATCGTGCGCGCCTGGTCGGCCAGCGCCCGGGACATGGCCTGGCGGATCCACCACGTGGCGTACGTGGAGAACTTGTACCCCCGGGCGTAGTCGAACTTCTCCACCGCCCGGATCAGCCCGAGATTGCCCTCCTGGACCAGGTCCAGCATGGTCAGGCCCCGGCCCACGTACCGTTTGGCGACGGACACGACGAGCCGCAGGTTCGCCTCGATCAGCCGCCGCTTGGCCATCCGGCCCATGACGACGAGCCGGTCGAGGTCCAGGGCGAGCCTGCTGTCCAGATCGGGGGTGCGGCGCAGCTTCTCCTCCGCGAACAGCCCCGCCTCGACGCGGCGGGCGAGTTCGACCTCCTCGGCCGCGGTCAGCAGCGGGATGCGGCCGATCTCGCGCAGATACTGCCGGAACAGGTCCGAGGAGGGACCGCCGGTCTCGGGCCGGACGGGCGCGCGGGGCCCGACAGGCTCGGAGGACTCGACGGGTTCCACGGCATCGACGGACTCGACGGACTCGACGGGTTCGACGGAGGACTCGACGGGATCGGCCGGAGGACCGGCCGCCTCCGGAGCCTCGGCCGGCGGGGCGGCGGGCTCGGACGATGTCTCGGGGTGGTGCGCGACGCGGCTCTGTGCCGGCATGGCGACGAGCACGTCCGCGTCGGGCTCGGTGAGGGTCTGGGTCTGCACGGGGGCGACCTCCAGGATGATCGCTGCCAGGGGGGACGGCAGCGGTACTTCGGGGGCGGAGTCGGCGGCCTCGCCGCTGTCCGTCCCGTACGCGATGAGCGGAACCGCGGATGTCCGGGACCCGTCGGTGACGGATCGGCCGCGCTCCGAGGACTCAGGCACCGCCCCCCAGTGTGGGGTACGACACATCGTCCCCACGAGGGGCGTGCGGTGACTTTTTGAGTCCGGTGCGTGACCGGGCGGTTACGCGGACCGCCTCACAGTGCGGCCGCGCCGTGCTCCCGCAGCGCCTGGTCGTACTGCTGCAGCACCCACAACTCGTTCTGTACGGACGCCAGTTCGGCAGGGTCGCCGTGAGCGCCGAGACGGGTGAGGCGGCTGGTGATGTCGCGGATGCGGCGCTCCACGGCCCGCCGCCGTACCGTGACCAGCTGGGCACCCGCGTAGGTCTCGTCGACCTCCTTGACGCCCCGGTGCAGCATGATCGCCTCGACGGCGAGCTCGGTGACCATGGCACGGACGGCGTCGTCGGGGGCGGCGTCGCGGACCCGGATCAGATACTCCTGCGGGTCCTGCACGCCGTACTCCGCGCCGCCCGCGTCCAGGATCGCCTGCCGTACGGCCGCGTAGGGCGGGGCGGTGAACTCGTCGACGCCGTACGCGTCGAAGGCCGGGGAGACCAGTTCCGGGCGCTGGAGGGCGAGCTTGAGGAGCTCGCGTTCCGTGGCGAAGACCGGGTTGCGCAGGTTGAGGGCGGGACCGCGCGGGCCGGGCGGCGCGGCGGACGGGGCGTACTGCTGCGGCCCGCCGCCGTGCTGCCTGCGGTCGGGGGCCGGGCCCTTGCCGCCGCGCTCGCGGGCCCAGCGGGCGAGCTGGGCGACCCGCTTGACGACGAACTGGGTGTCGAGGATGCCCAGCATCCCGGCGAGTTCGACGGCGACCTCGTGCTGGGCGCCGCTGTTCTTGATGCGGGCGACGATGGGCGCCGCCTCGTCGAGGGCGCCGGCGCGGCCGGCCGGGGTGTCCAGGTCGTAGCGCCGGACGATCTGGCGGAGGGCGAACTCGAAGAGCGGGGTGCGGGGTTCGACGAGGTCGGCGACGGCCTCGTCGCCCTTGGCGAGCCGCAGGTCGCAGGGGTCCATGCCGTCGGGGGCGATGGCGATGTAGGTCTCGGCGGCGAACTTCTGGTCGTCCTCGAAGGCGCGCAGGGCCGCCTTCTGGCCGGCCGCGTCGCCGTCGAAGGTGAAGATCACGCGTGCGCTGCCGTTGTCCATCAGCAGCCGGCGCAGGATCTTGATGTGGTCGCCGCCGAAGGCGGTGCCGCAGGTGGCGATGGCGGTCGTGACACCCGCGAGGTGACAGGCCATGACGTCGGTGTAGCCCTCGACGACGACCGCGCGGGACGCCTTCGCGATGTCCTTCTTCGCCAGGTCGATGCCGTAGAGGACCTGGGACTTCTTGTAGATCGCGGTCTCGGGGGTGTTGAGGTACTTGGGGCCGTTGTCCGCCTCGTAGAGCTTGCGGGCGCCGAAGCCGACGACGTCTCCGCCGATGTCGCGGATGGGCCACATCAAACGGCCGCGGAAGCGGTCGATGGGGCCGCGGCGGCCCTCCTGGGAGAGACCGGAGAGGATCAGCTCCTTGTCGCTGAACCCCTTGCCGCGCAGGAAGCGCGTGAGGTGGTCCCAGCCCTGGGGGCTGTAGCCGACGCCGAAGTGCTGGGCGGCGGTCTGGTCGAAGCCGCGCTCGGCGAGGAAGACCCGGCCGGTGTCCGCCTCCGGGGAGGTCGCGAGCTGCTCCGCGTACCACTCCGCGGCGATCTTGTGGGCCTCTACCAGGCGGATGCGCTCGCCGCGCTGGTGGGTGGGGTTGTACCCGCCCTCCTCGTAGCGCAGGGTGATGCCGGCCTGTCCGGCGAGACGCTCGACCGCCTCCGAGAAGGAGAGGTGGTCGATCTTCATCACGAACGTGATGGTGTCGCCGCCCTCCTGGCAGCCGAAGCAGTGGAAGAGTCCCTTGCTCGGGCTGACCTGGAAGGACGGCGACTTCTCGTCGTGGAAGGGGCAGAGACCCTTGAGGTTCCCTCCCCCCGCGTTGCGCAGCTGGAGGTACTCGGACACCACGGCGTCGATCGGAACCGCGTCCCGAACCGCCTTCACGTCCTCATCATTGATCCGCCCAGCCACGCGTGAATTCTACGGGGCCCCACCGACACACCTCGCTGCCGTAGGACCGCCCGGCTAGCCCACAAGACTCTCCAGCGGCACATGCGGATCCGCCAGCGCCTCCGTGTCCACCCGCTCCCGCCCCCGGATCATCGCCTGGATCGGATCCGTGACATCCCACACATTCACGTTCATCCCCGCCAGCACGCGCCCCTCCTTCACCCAGAACGCGATGAACTCCCGCTTCCCCGCGTCGCCCCGGATGACCACCTGGTCGTACGACCCCGGCGGCGCCCACCCGGAGTACTCCATCCCCAGGTCGTACTGGTCGGTGAAGAAGTAGGGGACGCGGTCGTAGATCTCCTCCCGGCCCAGCATCGAGCGTGCCGCCGCCGGCCCGCCGTTCAGCGCGTTGGCCCAGTGCTCCACGCGCAGCCGCGTGCCGAACAGGCCGTGCGGGAAGGACGCCACGTCACCGGCCGCGTAGACGTCCGGGTCGGAGGTCCGCAGCCGCTCGTCGACGAGGACACCCCCGCCGGCCGCGCGGTCGGCGAGCTCCAGTCCCGCGGCCTCGGCGAGAGCGACCCGGGGGGCCGCGCCGATCGCGGCGAGGACGGCGTGCGCGGGGTGCTCCTCGCCGTCGTCGGTGCGGGCGGCGAGGACCATGCCGTCCTGGCCGGTGATCTCGGTGAGCGTGGCCCCGAAGTGGAAGCGGACGCCGTGCTCGCGGTGCAGCTCCGCGAAGAGCTGACCGAGCTCGGGCCCGAGGACCGAGTGCAGCGGGGTCTGCCCCCGGTGCACGACGGTGACCTCCGCGCCGTACTGGCGGGCCGCAGCCGCGATCTCCAGGCCGATCCAGCCGGCGCCGGCGATCACCAGATGGCCGTTGTCCCGGCCGAGGGAGGTGAGGACGCCCTTGAGACGCTCGGAGTGCGCGAGGCGGCGCAGGTGGTGGACGCCCGCGAGACCGGTGCCCGGGATGTCCAGACGGCGCGGCTCGGCGCCGGTGGCGAGCAGCAGCTTGTCGTAGCGGACGGTGGTGCCGTCGTCGCCGAAGCGGACGGTCTTCGCGGCGCGGTCGACGGCGTCGACGGTCTGGCCGAGGTGCAGTTCGATGTCGTGACGCGCGTACCAGGCGGGCTCGTGCACGAAGACGCTGTCGCGTTCCTCCTTGCCGAGGAGGTAGCCCTTGGACAGCGGCGGACGCTCGTACGGGTGGTCGCGCTCGTCGCAGATCAGTATCACGCGGCCGGTGAAGCCCTCCGCTCTCAGCGTCTCGGCCGCCTTGGCGCCGGCCAGTCCGCCTCCCACGATGACGAAAGTCTGATCCGCGTCGACCACGTGATGCCTCCTCGTAACGGTGTAGCCACCTGCGAGCGTCCCGCACGCAGGGTGATGCCGGAAGGGGGAGTGACCCGATCAGGCCATGCGGGTCATCCCTGCCCCGTGAGCCGGGCGTGAAGCGAGCGCGCCGAGGCGTCCGTGAGGGACGCGATCTGGTCGACGATCACCCGCTTGCGGGCGCGGTCGTCCGGGGCCCGGTCGAACAGGGTGCGGAACTGGGGGTCCAGGCCCTCGGGGGCGCGGGCGGTGAGCGCCTGGGCGAGCTCGACGACGACGATGCGCTGGTCGGCGCGGAGCAGTTCCTGCTCGGCGCGCTGCATGACGTACCGGTCGGCGACCGCCTTGAGGACCGCGCACTCCATGCGCGTGCCGCGCGGCACGACCAGCTCGGCCGCGTACCGGGTGAGGCGCCCGTTGCCGAAGGCCTGCCGGGTGGCGCCCTCCGCGGCGAGGCAGAAGCGCCCGATGAGCTGGCTGGTGGCGTCCTTGAGACGGGCCTGGGCGACGGCCGTGCCGTCGTACCCGTGCGGCCACCACTCCTGGGCGAGGAGGCGGTCGAGGGCCTCGGCCAGTTCGGCGGGGTCGGTGTCCGCGGGCACGTACCGGCCCACGGCGACGGCGAAGACCGCCCGGCGTTCGGGTGCGGCGTGCAGGCAGCCCGGGTCGATGTGGCCGGCGTGCAGGCCGTCCTCCACGTCGTGCACCGAGTAGGCGACGTCGTCGGCCCAGTCCATGACCTGGGCCTCGAAGCAGATGCGGCTGCCGGGGGCCTCCTTGCGGACCCAGTCGAACACCGGGCGGTCGTCCTCGTAGACCCCGAACTTCGGGGAGCCCGGGTCGGTGGGGTGGGCGCCGCGCGGCCAGGGGTACTTGGTGGCGGCGTCGAGGGTGGCGCGGGTGAGGTTGAGGCCCACGGAGCCCTCGGGCGTGAACCGTTTGGGCTCGATACGGGTGAGGAGGCGCAGCGACTGGGCGTTGCCCTCGAAACCGCCGCAGTCCTCCGCGAACTCGTTCAGCGCCTGCTCGCCGTTGTGCCCGAAGGGCGGGTGCCCCAGGTCGTGGGAGAGACAGGCCGCCTCGACGAGATCGGGGTCGCAGCCGAGGGCCGCGCCGAGCTCCCGGCCGACCTGGGCGCATTCGAGGGAGTGGGTGAGGCGGGTGCGAGGGCTGGCGTCCCACATCTGGCTGTGCTCGCCCGGTGTGACGACCTGTGTCTTCCCGGCGAGGCGGCGCAGCGCCGCGGAGTGCAGGACGCGCGCGCGGTCGCGCTGGAAGGCGGTGCGACCGGGGCGTTTGTCGGGCTCGGTGGCCCAGCGGGCGACGGACGTCGGGTCGTACGCGGCGGGGGGTGCGGTGCCTTCCATGCCTCGACAGTAAGGGGAAGCAGTGACACCCGGGCGCGCCCGGCCCGACGACGCCTCCCGCCGGGCGGCGCACCCGGTCGTCCTACGACCCGCACCACGGCTCCCCGCCCGAGCTCCCCACCCCACTGCCGACAGCTCGGACGGCCCACGCCGTCAGTCGGAGGATCCTCGACGATCGCGCGCCGTGCCGGAATCCGGCGATTATGTGCTGTGCCGGACTTCGGGGATCGTGTGTCGTGCCGGACCTCGCCCCGGACCGGGCAGACGGTCCTAGTCGACCTCCGCCACCGCCTCCGCGAACTGCGCCTTGTACAGGCGGGCGTAGGCCCCGTCCGTGGCCAGCAGCTGCTCGTGCGCGCCCTGCTCGACGATCGACCCGTTCTCCATCACCAGGATGGTGTCCGCGTCCCGGATCGTCGACAGCCGGTGCGCGATCACGAACGACGTACGCCCGTGCGCCAGTTGGGCCATCCCCTTCTGGATCAGCACCTCCGTACGCGTGTCCACGGAGCTCGTCGCCTCGTCCAGGACCAGGATCACCGGGTCGGACAGGAACGCCCGCGCGATCGTGATCAGCTGCTTCTCACCCGCGCTGACCCCCGACCCCTCGTCGTCGATCACCGTGTCGTACCCGTCGGGCAGCGTACGGATGAACCGGTCCGCGTGAGCGGCCCGCGCCGCCTCCTCGATCTCCTCCCGGGTGACCTCACGGGACGCCCCGTACGCGATGTTCTCCGCGATGGTGCCGCCGAACAGCCAGGTGTCCTGGAGCACCATGCCGATCCCGGAGCGCAGTTCCTCCCGGGACATCCTCGCGATGTCGACCCCGTCCAGGGTGATGCGCCCGCCGGACACCTCGTAGAACCGCATCAGCAGGTTCACCAGCGTCGTCTTGCCGGCTCCCGTCGGCCCGACGATCGCCACCGTCCGGCCCGGTTCGACCGTCAGCGACAGATCCTCGATCAGGGGCTTGTCGGGGTCGTACCGGAACGACACCCGCTCCAGCACCACCCGCCCGCGCAGCCGCTCCGGCTTCTCGGCCGGCGACGGGTCCGCCTCCTGCTCGTCCGCGTCCAGCAGTTCGAAGACCCGCTCGGCGGAGGCGACACCCGACTGCACCAGGTTCGCCATCGAGGCGACCTGCGTCAGCGGCATCGAGAACTGCCGCGAGTACTGGATGAACGCCTGCACGTCCCCGATGGACAGCGAGCCCGACGCGACCCGCAGACCGCCGACGACCGCCACCAGCACGTAGTTGATGTTCGACACGAACAGCATCAGCGGCTGCATGACGCCGCTGTTGAACTGCGCCTTGAACCCGGCCTCGTACAGCGCCTCGTTCTCCTCGGCGAACCGCTTCGCCGACTCCTCCTGCCGACCGAACACCTTCACCAGGGTGTGCCCGGTGTACATCTCCTCGATGTGCGCGTTGAGTTTGCCGGTGGTCCGCCACTGGGCCACGAAGTGCGGCTGCGACCGCTTGCCCACCCGCGTGGCGACGACGAACGACAGCGGCACCGTCACCAGCGCCACCAGCGCCAGGATCCACGAGACGTAGAACATCATCGCGAGCACCCCGATGATGGTGAGCAGCGAGTTGATCAGCTGCCCCATCGACTGCTGGAGCGTCTGCCCGATGTTGTCGATGTCGTTGGTGGCGCGGCTCAGCACCTCGCCGCGCTGCCGCTTGTCGAAGTACGACAGCGGCAGCCGGGACAGCTTCGTCTGCACGTCCTCGCGCATCCGGAACATGGTGAGGTTCACGGCCCGGTTCACCAGCCGGGTCGCCACCGCCATCAGCAGACCGGCGGCCAGGAACACCGCCAGCGCCCCCAGCAGGACCTGCCCCACCGCCGTGAAGTCGATGCCCTCGCCGGGGGTGAAGTCGGTGCTGCGGAGCATGTCGGCGACGTCGCCGTCGCCCCGCTCGCGCATCGAGGCGAGGACCTCCTCCTTGGTGGCGCCCTCCGGCATGTCCCGGCCCACGATCCCGGCGAAGACCAGGTCGGTGGCCTCACCGAGGATCTTCGGCCCGACCACGCTCAGGCCCACGCTCAGGACCACACAGGCCAGCAGCCCGTAGATCGTCAGGCGTTCCGGCCGGAACCGGGCGATCAGCCGTTTGCTCGACCCCTTGAAGTCGATCGACCGCTGGTCGGGGCCGCCGCCGGCCATCATCCGTGCCGCGGGTCCGGCCATCAGGCAGCCTCCGCTTCCGTCAGCTGGGAGAGCACGATCTCCCGGTAGGTCGTGTTGTCCGCCATCAGCTCGTGGTGCCGGCCGGTGCCGACGACCCGGCCCTCGTCCAGCACCACGATCCGGTCGGCGTCCCGGATGGTGGCCACCCGCTGGGCGACGATCACCACGGTCGCCTCGGCCGTCTCCTGTGCGAGGGCCGCCCGCAGGGCCGCGTCGGTGGCGTAGTCGAGCGCGGAGAAGGAGTCGTCGAAGAGGTAGATCTCCGGCCGCTGCACCAGCGTCCGGGCGATCGCCAGACGCTGACGCTGACCGCCGGAGACGTTCGTCCCGCCCTGGGCGATCGGCGCGTCGAGGCCGCCCTCCAGCCGCTCCACGAAGTCCTTGCCCTGCGCCACCTCCAGCGCGTGCCACAGCTCCTCGTCGGTGGCGTCCGGATTGCCGTAGCGCAGGTTCGTCGCCACCGTGCCCGCGAACAGATACGGCTTCTGCGGCACCAGACC
Source organism: Streptomyces malachitofuscus (assembly GCF_055571035.1). Taxonomy (NCBI): domain Bacteria; kingdom Bacillati; phylum Actinomycetota; class Actinomycetes; order Kitasatosporales; family Streptomycetaceae; genus Streptomyces; species Streptomyces malachitofuscus. The sequence continues at coordinate 240,497 of NZ_JBVIGA010000001.1, forward strand.
GACGGTTCTCGCGAGCAGCCGGGGCTCGAGGTCCGCCACCGGCACCCCGTCGACCAGCACATCGCCGTCGGTGGCGTCGAACAGCCGCGGGACCAGACCGAGCAGCGTGGACTTGCCGCTGCCGGTCGAGCCGATCACGGCGGTGACCTCGCCGGGCCGCGCCACCAGGTCCACCGACCTCAGCACCGGCTCCTCGGCACCCGGGTAGCGGAAGCCTGCCCCCCGGATCTCCAGATGCCCGTGCCGGCGCAGCTCGGTGACGGGCGCGACGGGCGGCACGACGCTCGAGGAGGTGTCCAGCACCTCGTGGATGCGCTCGGCGCACACCTCGGCGCGCGGCACCTGCATGAACATGAAGGTGGCCATCATCACGGACATGACGATCTGCATCAGATAGGCGAGGAACGCCGTCAGATCACCGATCTGCATCCCGCCGCTGTCGATCCGGTGCGCGCCGAACCACACCACCGCGATCGACGACAGATTCACCACCGTCATGACCACCGGGAACATCAGCGCGAGCATGTTGCCGGTGCGCAGGGACACATCGGTCAGCCCGGTGTTCGACGCACGGAACCGTCCCTGCTCGTACTCGTCCCGTACGAAGGCACGGATCACCCGGTTGCCGGAGATCTGCTCGCGCAGCACCCGGTTCACCGTGTCGAGCCGCCGCTGCATCGCACGGAACAGCGGGCGCAGCCTCCGCACGATCAGCGTCACGCAGATGCCGAGCACCGGCACCACCCCGACCAGCACCCCGGACAGCGGGACGTCGAGACCGAGCGCCATCACGATGCCGCCCACACACATGATCGGCGCGGACACCATGAGGGTGAACGTCATCAGGGTCAGCATCTGCACCTGCTGGACGTCGTTCGTCGTACGGGTGATCAGCGAGGGCGCGCCGAAGTGACCCACCTCACGCGCGGAGAACGACTGCACCCGGTCGAACACGGCGGCGCGCACGTCCCGTCCCAGGGCCGCCGCCGTCCGGGCGCCGTAGAACACGGCACCGACGTTGCACACCACTTGGGCCAGCGAGATGCCGATCATCAGAGCGCCGTAGCTCAGGATGTAACCGGTGTCACCTCTCACGACTCCGTTGTCGATGATGTCGGCGTTGAGCGTGGGCAGGTAGAGAGTGGCGCAGGTCTGCAGGAACTGCAGCAGCACCAGCAGGGTGATGGGTCTCTTGTAGGGCCGGAGGCGGGACCGCAGGAGTCGTATGAGCACGCTGAATCTCTCGGGTGGTCGACACGGGACTTCGGTTGCCCGTGGCCCCTATCGTCGAACACTCCACCCGCGTTACCTCAACCGAATGAGCCCGCCGCCGTGCGATCGACCCCCGCCGGCCCGCTACACGCGGAACGCGCCCGGATGCGTCTGCTCCCGCACCGACACGAACTGCTGGCGCACCGCCTGTCCCACCGCCAGCTCCTCGCCGGGATCCAGCACCTGTGCCACCGCGCCCTGCCACACCGGCGGCGTCCGCGGATCGAGGGTGCCCTGCGACACACCGAGCGCCCACGCCGCCTGCCGGGCCGCGCCGATCGCCGCGTAGTCCGCCGGCTGCGGCACCACCACCTGCGCCCCGAACAGCGAGGGGGCCGCCGCCTGCACGGCAGGCAGCTCCGCGGCCGGGCCCAGCAGGAAGACCCGCCGCACGTCCACGCCCCGGCCACGCAACACGTCCAGCGCGTCCGCGAGCCCGCACAGCATTCCCTCGAACGCGGCCCGCGCCAGATGCTCGGCCCGCATCGACTCCCGCCGCAACCCCGCCAGCGTCCCGGCCGTGTGCGGCAGGTTCGGGGTGCGCTCACCCTCCAGATAGGGGAGCAGCACCAGCCCGTGCGCACCGGGCGTCGACTTCATCGCCAGCTCGGACAGGCTCTCCAGATCGGGCAGTCCCAGCAGCTCCGCGGTCCCGCGCAGCGCCCGTACGGCGTTGAGGGTGGTGACGACGGGCAGATGCATGCCGGTCGCGTCGGCCAGGGACGTGATCATGCCCTGCTGGTCGACGAGCGCCTCGGGGTGCACGGCCATCACGGACCCGGACGCGCCCAGCGACACCACCGCGTCGCCCAGCCCGATCCCCAGCCCGAACGCCGCCGCCATCGTCTCGCCCGTACCGGCGGAGATCAGCAGCCCCTCCGGCGTCGTACCGGCCGCGTCCGCCGGGCCGATCACCTCGGGGAGCATCACCTGGTGCCCGAGCGCCATCTCCACCAGATCGGTCCGGTAGCCGCCGGTGGCGGCCGCCCAGTAACCGGTCCCGGAGGCCCCGCCCCGGTCGGTCGTCCGCCGCACCGGCCGGCCGAGCAGCTGCCACACCAGCCAGTCGTGCGCCTGGAGCAGTACGGCGGTGCGCGCCGCGTTCTCCGGCTCGGTGCGTGCCATCCAGCGCAGCTTGGTCACCGGCTGCGCGGCCCCCGGCACACAGCCCACCGCCTGCGCCCACGCCTCGCGCCCGCCGAGCGCGTCCACCAGATCGGCCGCCGCGACCTGCGCCCGCTTGTCATTGCCGGTCATCGCGGGCCGCACGGTGTTGCCCTGCGCGTCCAGCGGCACCAGCGCGTTCGCCTGCGCGGACACGCCGATGGCCTGCACCCCCTCCAGCAGTCCGCCGCCCGCCGCCTCGCCCAGCGACAGCAGCCAGGCCTGCGGGTCGACGTCGGAGGGACGGCCGCCGCCGTCGGCGCCCTGCACCGGATGCTGGGCATACCCCTGCCTGAGCACGGCCCCGGTGTCCGTGTCACAGACGACGATGCGAGTGAAATCGGGCGCACTGTCCAACCCGGCGACTATCCCCATACGGCGATTTTGCCGCATGGGGAGGTGTGGGTGGGGCCCGGGCGCCGCCGGGTGGAGCAAGCGTCAGGTGTTGCTCGTGCCCCAGTCGTCCTCGGCCGGGCCGTGGGCGGTGCGCTCGCGCAGGGCGTGGACCCGCTGGGCGACCGAGTCGGGCATGCGGTCGCCGACCTTGTCGCTCACCGCGTGGTACGCCTTGTCCGCGAACTCACGGCCCTGCTGCACCGCGCTCTCCGCGGTGTTGCGCACGGCGGGGTTCTGTGCAAACTGCTCGGCCGACCTCTTCAACTGTTCGTAGCGCTCGCGCCCGGCTTTCGTGCCCAGCACGTAACCCAGGACGACTCCGGCGACGAACGTGAGCCGGTAAGTCATGGCGGCCACCCTTCCCGTTGTTCCAGTCTGCGTAGGTCTCCGGTGCGGCGACAGCGCCGGGGAGTACCGATTGGCGGAGCACCCCCCTGCTTGCGCTAATGTATGTGTCGCAGCGAGCGCGCGCCCCCTGGCGGATACCCAGGTGGGTGCGTTCGATGCAACGAGGCATTCCTCCGTAGCTCAATTGGCAGAGCAGCCGGCTGTTAACCGGCAGGTTACTGGTTCGAGTCCAGTCGGGGGAGCTCGGTCCTCCGTAGCTCAATTGGCAGAGCAGCCGGCTGTTAACCGGCAGGTTACTGGTTCGAGTCCAGTCGGGGGAGCATGCTGAACGAGGACCCCCGCAGGGGTCCTTTTTCATGTCCGGGGGAACCGTGCGGGGCTCGGAGCGGTCTCCATGGTCACCGAGGCCGTACGCAGCCGACCAGCCGAAGCAGGAGATCGTATGAGCGGCTATGCTGCGGCAGACGGCGCGCACACATGTACGCGACACGCCGCTATGGGGCGGTAGCTCAGCCGGTTAGAGCAGCGGACTCATAATCCGTCGGCCGTGGGTTCGAGTCCCACCCGCCCCACCAGTACGTGCCCTGACCTCCGGGAACGTCTCTCAGTGCCCCTGAGTCACCTACTCGGTCCCGCCGAGGAGAAACCGCTGCTCACAAGTACTGCCTGAGGGTGTCACGTCGGGTGTCTGGGTGCGACCTGCGGGAAGCTGGCAGCCCGACCGTCTGCGCCGCCACTGTCCACCCCGTCAAAGCCTGTCGGGTGCCGATCTGCCGCCGCTGTGCGGCTTGAGATGCCGCACGTCAAGCGAGGCAGGGCAACAGAGGCTCATCCTCCACGTTGTCGGGCATCAGATTCTCTGAGAGTATGAGGTCATGAAGACGATGACCGCTACCGAAGCATCACGGAACTTCGCCTCCGTGCTGGACAGTGCGGAACGCGGCGAAACCATCGTGATCACCCGCGGGGGCAAACGCCTGGCCGTGCTCGGCCCGGCGCCCAAAGCCACGGGCCGTGCGGTGAAGGATGCTCTCCTGCCCTACGTCGACACCCTCGACGACGCCTTCGAGGGCGATGTGATGGACACCCGTGATCTGCTGACCCTGGACGATCCGTGGAACGACTGATCCTGGACACCGGCGTATTGATCGCGGTCGAGCGCCGGAAAGTCGTCCTCGACCAGGTACTCGCGGACGATGACGACCCGGCGATCGCCGCCATCACGGCCGCGGAGTTGCTCCAGGGCGTCGAACTGGCCGACAACACCAACCGGCTTGCCCGCCAGTCATTCGTAGACGTCATCCTTGCCACGATTCCGGTCGAGGAATACACCGTGGACATCGCACGGGCTCATGCGCGGCTGCTCGCCCACGTACGCAGGGTCGGCCGGCCCAGAGGAGCCCACGACCTGATCATCGCGGCAACCGCCGTGACCACCGCACGCACAGTCATCACCTACGACAAGCGGGCGTGCTTCGACGACCTTCCCGGTGTTCGGGTACGTCGGTTGTGACGAGCCCGGGCGATTGGCTGCCGGCACGTGTGCCTGTCGCAGCCAACGGCTGCCCACTGGTGGATGCAGCCGCGCGCGACCTGGCCCCCGCTTCGGCCTCCGTCCGCATCACCGCATGAAGTGAGACAGCGTGCACGCATGCACGCTGCTCGTGTAGCAGCTGGCGGTCGAGATCCGGCACAAGCTCCCGACGCACTTGGCACTGAGCACGGTGGCCACCCGGGGTTCGCTCCCCGGCTCGGGGCCGCCCATCATCGCTGATGCGCCGTAAGTCCCGCTGGAGTCGCTCGGGTCTGCAAAAGCTGCCGTCCGCGGTTGAATGCCGGTGTGGCGCGGAAAGTGGTGGAGTTCGGCGAGGACGATCTGAGTGCGCTGGCCGGGGCTCGGTCCTTCGAGCGGGGGCTGGGGTATCTGGACGCGGTGAGTGGTCTCGATGTGGGGGAGGGCTCGGTCACCGCCGTGGTGCACGGTACGGATGTCTACGAGGTGGAGCTCACCCTCGGCGGGGGCGACGGGATCTCGGGATGGTGCGATTGCCCGTACGGGCAGGAGGGCAACTTCTGCAAGCACTGTGTGGCGGTCGGGTTGACCGTGCTACGGCGGGCGAAGACGATTCCGCAGCAGCGGGCCGCGGCGCGGGCACGGTCTTCCGGCTTGGAAGCGTGGCTTTCAGGGCTGTCACGCGAGCAACTCCTGGTGCTGGTGCGGGAGCAGATCGCCGAGGACCGGGAACTGCGCCGACGTTTGGAGCTGCGGGCCGCCGCTGCTCGTTCTGACCTCGGTACGGTCCGGGATCGGATCACCACGCTGATCGATCCACGGCCGTTCGCCCGGTACGGGTGTATCGAGTACGCGGATGCCTCCGGGTATGCGCGGCAAGTCGCAGAGGCGGCGAGTGTTCTGCGCGCCCTGTCCGCCGACGGGCAGGCGGCGCAGGCGGCCGCTCTGGCCGAGGAGGCGCTCCGGTTGCTGGGAGAGACGTACGGGGAAATCGACGACTCCGACGGCGTGGTCGGGGAAGTCGCCGCCGCAGTGGCGGAGGTCCATCTGGAGGCATGCAGGGTCGCACGCCCCGATCCGGAGCGGCTGGCGGAGTGGCTGGTAGAACGTCTGCTCGCCGACGACAGTGGTGTGACGGACCTGGATCCGCCCGACTACGCCGACGTGCTGGGGCGGAGCGGGCTGGCCCGCATGCGGCAGCTGGCGGCTGAGGCACTCAGGCGCAGGCCGTCCGGCTGGGCGGAGCGGTATCTGATGGAGCGCCTGGTCAAGGCGGACGGCGACGTCGACGCACTGGTCGCCCTGTATGCGCAGGACCTCGATCCGTCCGGTGCCACCCATCTGATCATCGCCGAGGAACTGGAAACGGCGGGCCGTACGGAAGAGGCACTCGCCTGGGCCGAGCGGGGACTGCGGGACTGTGCCGCCGAGACGCACATCGACAGCCGTCTGGCCGACCATGTATGCGTCCGGTACGCGAAGATGGGGCGGGTGGGGGACGCCTTGGCGGTGCGCCGGGACCGGTTCCGTTCCGAGCGATCCCTCGCCTCCTACCGGCAGCTGCGCTCCGCCGCGCGGGCGGCAGACAGCTGGGAGGCCGAGCGCGCGGCGGCGCTGGCCATCTTGAGGGAGGACGCCCGTCGTGAGCCCGGCGGCCGGTTTGGCGGGCCCGTGCTGATCGACGTGCTGCTCGACGACGGCGACTTGGACGCCGCCTGGCTCGAGGCGGCCGACCGCGCGGACGACCGGCAGTGGGAGCGACTCGCCGACCTGTCGCGCGAGGTACGTCCGGCCGAGGCGCTCGGCGTGTACCTGCGTCTGGTCGAGCGGTCGAAGGAGCCGACCGGGGACCGTGCCTACGAGCACCTGGCCGGGTTGCTCCTGGCGGCCCGTGACTGCCATCGCGCGCTGGGAGCCGAGGACGCGTTCACCGGGTATCTCGCCGGCCTGCGGGCGGAACTCAAACGCCGACGCAAGCTGATGAACATCCTCGACCGGCACGGGCTGTGAAAAGGCTCCGGCAGAGACCTCATCGGCGATGGGGCAACGACAGGGACAGGGGTCGGCTTTCCCGTCGGAAGGCATGTCCGCTGCCAGAGGTGGTGAAAGAGCACCACCCCGTCACTCGACCTGGGCTGATTCCGCCCGGCGTTCCCCAGTTCCCCCTCACGGGAAGGCTCTGGGGAACGCCGGGGGACACGCAGGGGACGGTCGCCGCGTTCCTCGGACCGTCTCAGTGGCGGTACTGGGCTTGAACGATGAACAACTCGTTGTCGGCCTCCGCGGCATACGTGCGTAGACATACTTGTCTGATTTTGGCTTCTTATGGTCAAAGGTGCGCTTCCTCCCTGTAAGGCGGAGAGCGCCGGGAGACTGTCAGCAGTTCCTGAACAAGACCGACGATGAACTGTACGAGCTGTTGGGCTCCTCACTGCTGGGCCCTGGCCTGGGAGTGTCGTCCGAAGATCCCGACCACGCCCGCCGATTCGGCCGGGAGTGGTTCGACCGGCAGCTTTAGGAGCTACGGCGCAGGGTGTGCGGGCATGAGCGCCTCACAGGGGCGCCGGGGACGAGTGCCTCGGACCGGGCGGTCGACGCCCTCGCGCTTTGCGAGATCCTCGGTGACTTCGGAGGCAGTCCCACGCACGCTGCCCTGGTGGCTGTTCTGGTGGCCCGGATCGGGGTCGGCACGCTGTGTGCCGGACACGGCCCGCAGTCATGACCGAGGAGTCGGAGGCCGCAGCCCGTGCTCATGCCTTCGTGCCAGTGGACGACGTGAGTTATGCCAAGTATCTGCGCGCGAACATGGTGCGCATCGGCGCGTTGAGCGACGCCGACGACTGGCTCCGCATCCTCAGCCGCCAGCGGGATCCTGGCCGGCAGTTCCTCTGCCGCCGGTGTCCCCCTGCGCCGTCTCATCCGCGAGCGGCGCACGCTGGGAATGGTCAGCACCGCTCCTGACCGGTGTTTCTTCCCCAAGATCATCTCGTCGATGCCACACCACTACGTGCCGCAGAGCGTCTGGGCCGTGGTGAGGCCGGATCCCGCGTGTCCCATCTGCGGGGACGTCACTCACCGCACGCCGCCGCTGACCCTGACCCAGGGGCAGGAGGTCACCGGGATCATCGAGAAGCTGCGGGACGAGGCCGCTGTCACACACGAGGAACACGAGGAAGGTGTGTCGCAGGAACTGAGGTCAGTTTGCAAGATCACCGGGCGGACGCCGGGGACGCACCCGTCCCCGGTCACCCGCCGTTGTCGTCCGACGCGTCGGGGGCGTCCGACGGGTCGCGTTCGCCCTCCGCCTGGGAGGGAGTGGTGTGCGGGATGTCCGGGGTGGTCCACTCGGCGTCGTCCCGGTCGCCCTCGGCCTGGGAAGGAGTGTGATCGCTCATCGTGCCGCCTCCTGATCGCGCCGGTCCTGCCCGCCGGGTACCCCGCACCGAACCGCGCTCACCGTGACGAGCGGCGGGCCAGCGCCCGGGACAGCGCCGTGCGGACCTCCTCGGGCGGGGGAGTGCCCTCCGCCTCCGCACAGGCCGTGAGCGACTCGGCGACCGCCCGCAGCTTGGTGTTGGACAGCTGTGACGCCTCCCGCAGGATGTGCCAGGCCTCGTCCGAGGTGCAGCCGTGCGTCGCCATCAGGATGCCGCGGGCCTGGTCGATGACCGGGCGGGAGGCGATCGCCTCCCGCAGCTGCTCGACCTCCTCCTGCAGCACAAGCAGCCGCTCCTCGCGCTCCCGCGCCACCGCCGAGGAGACCGGCGACGGGGTGCCGTGCGGGGCCGGCGAGCGCAGTGGGTCCGTGGTGTCGAGGCCGACGAGTTCCAGGATGCGGCGCGGCTGGCCGTTCCAGCGGGTGGCGGTGACCGGCAGGCCGCGGCGCCGGCCATGGTCGCGCAGCACCTCCAGGAACTCCAGACCCGCCGAGTCCATGAAGTGCACGCCGCTCATGTCCAGGTCGATCCGGGCCGTGCCGGCGGGCAGCCCGGCCAGCTTCTCGGCCAGCGCCTCGGCGCACCCGCTCACCAGCTCACCGCGCGGGGTGAGCAGCGCCCGGTCCGCGTCCATGTGACCGCCGATGACCAAGGGGTTCTGCCTTCCCGGGAGGGGGAGTGGTGCAGCGGAACTCATGTCACCGCCTCGTCGGTGCTCGGGGAACGTCTGTGCTTCGGGCGGGCCCGGCCGCCGCCGGCACCGGAGCGGTAAGCTGCGCACGGTCCCGGCTGCGCTGCGAATGCGCCTGCCCACCATGCGGCGTACTACACACGACTCCGGGGAATGGCCGGGAACCGGCGGGGTAGGCGGACCCGGGAACGTGGGGAGACGGGCGTTGGGCGATCGGCATCGAACGCCGCGCGGACAAGGGAGTCCGGGGACGGAACCGTTTCTGACCGTGCATCCGCTGGAGGGATGCCATGGGGTGCGCGCCGCCGGGGAGATCGGCCTGGCCACGCACACGATCTGGGAACGCGTGCTGGAGCAGGCGGTGCGCGAAGGTGAGGCCGTGTACTACCTGGAGCTGTCCGAGGTGACGTTCGTCGACGTCGCGGGCGCCGGCGCGCTCGCCGCCGCCGCCGGGCGGCTCGGCGACGGCCGCCGGCTCGTGGTGCGCCGCCCGCCGACCGCACTGAGCCGGGTACTGGAGATGTTCTGGCCCGACCTGTCGACGATCGAGGTGTCGATGTCATGAGTACCGCGGCCGGAACCCCGAACGCCCTCTCCGATCCGTTCCTCCACCCCGCCCTCTTCTACCGGGACGACCAGGAGTACCTGGACGGCACCGTCCCCTTCGTACGCGAAGGACTCGCGGCCGGTGAGCCCGTGGCGGTCGCCGTGCCCGGCGACCGGCTGCGGCTGATCCGGGACGCGCTGGGCGCCGACGCGCGGAGCGTCCGGCTCCTGGACATGCGGGAGGCCGGCCGCAACCCCGGCCGGATCATCCCCGGCGTGCTGCGCGCCTTCGCCGACACCGTGCCCCCCGGGCGCCGGGCGCGGATCATCGGCGAGCCGATCTGGGCCGGCCGCTCCACGGCCGAGTACCCGGCCTGCGTCCAGCACGAGGCGCTGATCAACGCCGCCTTCCGGGGCCGCGCGGCGACCGTCCTCTGCCCCTACGACGCCGTACGGCTGCCCGCGCACGTCCTCGAGGACGCCCACATCACCCACCCCGCCGTCGTCCCCGCCGGCTCCCGCTCCGCCAGGCCCAGCGCGGCGTACGCCCCCGACGCGGCCGTCGCCCGCTACAACGAGCCGCTGCCGCTCGTGACGGACACCATGACCTACCCGTTCGTCGCCGACACGCTGCCCGATGCCCGGCACGCCGCCTCCGACGAGGGACGGCGGCTCGGCCTCACCGGTCTCACCCTGGAGGACCTGACCCTTGCCGCGGCCGAGCTGACCACCAACAGCGTGGTGCACGGCGGCGGTTCCGGGGTCCTGCGGATCTGGGGGGAGGGCGGCCATGTGCTGTGCGAGGTGCGCGACCGGGGCCGGATGACCGACCCCCTCGCGGGGCGCCGCCCCGCCGGCCGCGACCAGCGCGGCGGGCGCGGACTGCTGATGGTCAACCTGCTCGCCGACCTGGTGCGGGTGCACACCGGCGACGAGGGCACCACGATCCGCTGCTGGTTCTCCCGGTGACCGGCTCCCGCAGCCGTCAGGCGCCCAGCGGGTCCAGCACCATCGGCGCGATCCTGCCCTCCAGCATCGCGCCCAGCCCCTCCACCGCGCACAGCTCGGGCCGCTCGGCGATGTGCACCGGCATGCCCGTCGCCTGACGCAGCATCTGGTCCAGGCCCGGCAGCAGGGCGCTGCCGCCGACCATCATGATGCCCCGGTCGGCGAGGTCGGCGACCAGATCGGGCGGGCACTCCCGCAGCACCTTCCCGATCCCGTCGAGCACCGCCGTGAGCGGTGTCTGGATGGCCTGCCGCACCGCGGCCGTGTCGACCTTCACGGAACGGGCCAGGCCGGTGGCGACGTCCCGGCCGTGGATCTCCGTCGACTCCGGGCCCTGCGGGGTGAGCCCGTTGCCGGACAGGGTGAGCTGCAGGGGCCGCACGGACTGGCTCGGCAGCATCAGTTCGTGCTGGTGGCGCAGGTGCTGCACGATCGCGTTGTCCACCGCCTCGCCGCCGACGGGAATGCGTTCCGCCTGCACGATCGAACCCAGGGAGAGCACGGCCACCTGGGTGGCCGCCGCACCGCACACCATGATCATGGTCGCCTCGGGCTGTTCCACCGGCAGTCCGCAGCCGACGGCGGCGGCGATCAGCGTGTCGACCAGCTCCACCCGGCGGGCGCCGAGACCGACCAGGGTCTCGATCGCGGCGCGCTGGGCGAGCGGGTCGGCGTCGTGCGGGGTGCAGGCCGCCGCCCGCAGCCGCGGCCTGCGGCGCAGCGCCCGGCGGGTCCGGTCCCCGATCAGCTGCCGCAGCATGCGCTGCGCCATCTCGATGTCGACGACCGTGCCGCCGGTCACGGGCCGCACGACCCGGATGTAACCGGGCGTACGGCCCGTCATCTTCTCCGCGAACTCACCGACCGCGATCAGCGCGCCGGTTCGGGTGTTCACGGCGGCCACGGACGGCTGGTCGACGACGAGTCCGGCGCCCTTGACGTACACCCGGGTGCGGGCCGCTCCCAGGTCGACGGCGAAGTGGCAGCGGCGCAGCTGCTCCAGACTTGCGGTCACGGCAGACCCTCCCGAGTGCGGAGCCGGCGGCCCGCCGGGCGGCGGACCTCTCAGGCATCGTGCGCGGGGAGCGGGGGCCGGCGCCTTTCCTGGGGGGCCGGGTGGGGGGCCGCCGAACGGGGGGTGGTGATCTTTCCTCCGGTCAGGAGTCACCGCGGGGTGGGAGGGAGAGGACCGCGTCGAGCAGCGGACGCAGTCCCGCGACCGTGAGGCTCGCCCGACCGGCCCGGCGGAAGAAGGCATCGGTGGGCCGGCAGCCGATGAACGGCACGCCCGCGACCCCTGCGGCGTTGCTCTCCACCACGGTCGACCCGATCATCACGCAGCGGCCCGCGACGGTGCCGAGCCGCTCGAGGGCGCGGTGCACGACGTCCGGGTGCGGCATCAGCCGGGCCGGGTCGGCGGAGCGGCCGTGCACGCCGCCCGTCACATGCGGGGCGAGGGCCTGCCGATTCAGGAAGAGCGCCGCCGCGTCCGCCGCGTGATCGGTGACCACGGCCAGCCGCCGGTACCGGAGGGACAGCGCGCGTACCAGCTCGACGGCCAGGGCCGCCGGCCGCGCGGCGCCGGCGGCCTCGGTCTCGCGGCGGTCGAGCTCCCCGCGCAGCTCCTCCACCGAGGGATGGGCGGCCAGCGCGCGCAGCAGCTCGACGGGGAGGATGCCGTCCCCCGTGAGCGTCACCGGCCGGCCGTCCGGCGTCAGCGGATGCCTGCCGGACAGGGCGTCCTGCGGATCGCGCGCCTCGACGGCGAGCCGGGCGAGGTCCCGTACCACCTCGGCTGCCGTGTCGTCGTCGAACAGCCTGGTGAGCGTGGCGTCGAAGCCGAGGATCACGGCGTCGGCGGCCAGGAGCGTCTCGATGAGGCCGGGTGCCGGGTGCGGGGGGTGGAGCGGAGGGGCGGCGGCGGAGACGGCGCCGACCATGACCTCCCAGCGCACGGTACAGCCAGATACGTCGTGCGGTCCGAGCCGGTCCAGGAGCGCCTGCCGCAGCCGCCCCGCGGCGGCGAAGGGAAGGCGGTCGGCGGCCGCACGCAGCCGTCCCACGACGTGCCGGCGGATGCGGTCCTCCACGTCGTGCGGGCCCTCCGCGATTAGGGCGACCGGGTCGGACACCTGCCACGTCGCCTCGCCCTCGACCACGGCGACGGACCCGTCCGGCAACTCAGGGCCGTTCTCCGCCAGCTCCGTACGGCGCTCGGTCAGGTCGACTTCGTAGTAGTGGTCGGCGCCGGGGACGCGGCTGGTGCTCAGCCGCCGGCCGTCGGGCGAGGCGTAGACGACCGTTCTCGTCAGTCCCTGCGACGGCGGGAGGTGAGTGGCGGGCAGCGGAAAGGGGCCCAGCACGGGGTGTGCGGGGCCGGTGGCGCGGGTGAAGAGAGCGTGCCAGCCCTGCGCCGGGTCGCCGCCGACGGGCCGGAGCGGGCCGGTGACGTCGGGGTCGGCCGCCAGCTCGTCACGCAGGGACGGGGCGAGGGCGAACACGCCGTGCGCCTCGGACGAGTCCAGTGCCTCACGGACCGCCGCCTCGGCGGGCAGCTCGGCCCGTCCCTCGTCCCACATGCGCCAGACGGTCACGACCAGCCGGGGGCCACCCACCTCCCTGAGCATGTCCGGGAACCCGCGCAGGGCGGCGTGCAGCAGCCGCGTCGTCGGGTCGCCCGACGACGTGAGGACCGTGTAGCCCTCGTCCCGCCCGAGGAACTCGTAGGTCCCGGCGGGCAGCCCGGAGGCCGTCAGTACCCGGGTGACCGCCCGGCCCAGCGCCGTGAGCGTGTCGGACCGCTCGGGACCGTCGGCGCAGTCGAAGAAGAAGCAGGTGCGGGAGCCGGCTTCGTCCGCCTGGCCGGGGCCGACGGGCTCGGACGAGGCGGGTGAGGTCGCGTCATCGGGCCGGTCCCAGGCGGGGTACGCGCCGTCGGGCAGCTCGTCCGGCGCGGCGAGCGGGTCGTAGGCCGGCTCGTCCGAGGCGAGAGGCGGCATCTCCGGTGCGCCGTCGGCGGCCTCCTCGCGCAGTTCGTGCCCCAGCGCCAGCAGTTCGGGATCGGCACCGCCGGCCAGCTCGTACTCCTCGTACGCCGCCAGGGCCTCCTCGGTCCGGCCCTGACGTCGCAGGGCGAGGACATGGAGGCGGCGAAAGTCCTCGCGGAAGGGGTGGGCGCGTACCAGGACCTCCAGGTCCGCCGACGCACGCTCCGGTTCTCCGAGGTCCAGATCGACTTCCGCGCGTTGCCGGAAGAGGCTCAGACGGAGCTGGACCAGACGGGTCCGGGCGCTCCGGGCGGCCGGGCCCGGCACACCGGCGAGGGGATCACCGTCGCTCCAGAGGGCCAGTGCCTCGGCGAGCAGCGCGCGCGCCTCGGCGAGGGCGCCCCGCCGGTGTGCCTCGTCGGCCCTGCGGACCAGGTCGTCACAGTGCACGAGGTCCACGTAGTCCGCGCTGGTGTGCAGAACGTGGCCGTCGGAGAGTGTCCCGAGCACTCCCGGGCCGAGGACGCGGCGCAGCCGTGCGGCGGTGGCGCCCACGACCTCCACGGCGTCGCGAGGTCTTTCGTGCGTGCTCCACAGCCCCTGCTCGAGTTCGTCGAGCGTCACGGTGCGTCCGTGCTTGAGCAGCAGCATGGCCAGCACACCGCGTTCGTTCGGCCCCAGGTCGGCGGGGCCGCCGCCCAGTTCGACACCGAAGGGGCCGAGGGCGCGGTAGGAGCGCCGTTCGTACGCCGCCTCGGCCCGGCGCGGCAGGTCGGGGTCGAGGAACAGGTCCCTGCCCTGGTTCTGTTGCCACGGGGATCGCGACATCAGCAGGTTGAAGGCGTGCGCGTACGTCGCTTGCAGGTCGTACGGGAGGTGACCGAGCTGATTCGGGCTGACGGGGGCCGTCAGCCGCGCGTTTCCCGACGCCAGTCGCAGCATCAGCTCGCACAGCGCCCGCAGATCCTCCGCCCGCCCCGCCACGCCTGAGGTCCGGCCGGGTTCGAAGAGGCTGAGCTTCACCGTTCCGTCGGGCAGCAGCACCACCTGGGACGGACCGAGCGCGCCGTGGGTCAGGCCCGCCGCGTGCAACGCGGTGAGGGCCCGTGCGAGTTGCGCGCCGACCGACACCAGCAGGGGGGCGGGCAGACGGTGATCGTTAGGTGCCACGAGGTGGTTCAGTCCCATGCCGTCCAACTGCTCCATGACGAGATACGGAACGTCACCGTCGAAGTCGGCCGCATGGACCCGCACCACGTTCGGATGGTCGAACCCGCTCAACAGCCGTGCGTCCCGCAGAAACGCCTCACGCCACGCCGGGTCGGTGATCCTCCCGTGCAGCCGCAGCGCCACCGTCGTGTTCGTTCTCGTGTCCTCGGCCCGCCACATGGTTTTGGTCGAATGGAGCCGCCGCACCAGCCGGTACCGGCCCCCCACGACCCGCGCGGGCCCACCGGGACCGGGCGACGACGGCGTCACGTCCCCACCCGCCAGCCGTCGGACGCTGTCCGCGCTGACCGACGCGAACGCCTCGCCGTCCACTCCGGTCGCCGAGCCGGACGGGGCCGGGACGGATGCCCGGAAGTCCCCCGGCACCCGGCCCGCCCGGTCGTCGATCAGGGCGCCGAGGCGGTGCAGCAGGGCGGCGGTGTCGTACCGGGCCGAGCGGGGCAGGCCGCGCAGCAGCAGGTTCCGTACGCCGGGACGGAAGGCGTAGGAGCCGGGCGGGCCCGGGACGGTGGTGAGCAGCCCGCTGAGGATCACCTCCGCGAGGTGCCGGTGCCGCGGGGCCGGGTCGATGGCGGCCTGCACCAGGCGCATCACGGGCAGATCGGGGCGGCCCAGGGCCAGGTGACAGGCGAGCCTGAAGGCCTCGGGGGAGGCGCTGCCGCGGAAGCGCAGGACCAGGTCCTCGGGGGTGAGGCGGCCGAGGTCCGTGCGGTGGTCGGCGTCCGCCGGGAGGGACGGACGCAGGTCGGCCACGGCGGCCGGGAACGCCGTACCGCCCGGCGCGGCGACCAGCCGGGCCCAGTGGGACAGCCACTCGGGGGCCGGTTCCAGCACGGGCAGCGGCAGCATCCCGCCCGGTGGGAGCCGGTGCGCCGGGCCGGAGGTGTCGTAGGGGGTGAACCTGAGCGTCGCGGCGGGTGCGGCGGGGCGCGGGGCGGAGAGCAGACCCGGTGCGGTGGGCAGGGCGGTGTCCCGCCACAGGTACTCGGGGAGCGGCTGGACGACGGCCAGGGGCATGCGGTGGGCCCAGCGGCGGAGGGTGCCGTACCACAGGTCGCCGGCGCGGCCGGTCCGCCACTGCGGTCCCACGCAGTCGCTGATCACCAGGGTGACCGCGCGGCCGTCGGCCGGGGCGTGCGCGCCGGGCCCGCGCACCGTGCCGTCGGCGCCGACGGAGAGCAAGGCCACCGTGCGGAAGATGCCGGACTGGGCGAGTGCCGTGTGCAGTTCGCGGATCAGCGGGCGCCACACCGGCATCGTGGGGCCGGTGTCGTGCACCAGGTTCAGCCGCAGCCAGCGTTCCCGGGCGGGGCGCATGACCGGCAGCCACCACTCGGGGGCGGCGCCGAGGCGGGCGATGCGGTCGGCGGTCGCCCGCTCGTCGAGTTCGCTGCCCAGCGGTGCCTCGACCCGGCGCTTGAGCGGACGCAGGGACCGCTGCAGGGCCAGCGGCCGGCCCAGCATCGGGGGCGCCGGGGCCAGGAGGGAGGCGTGGGGTTCGTCCGGCGGAGCGGGGGCCGGGTCAGGGGACGGCAGATGCAGCGGCGCGCGCGGGGGTTCGGCGGGGGCGGGAGGCGGTGGCGGCTGCGGCGCGGAGGGCGGAGCGGGCTCGGCGGGTTCGGGGGCTGCGGGTACGGCGGGTTCGGGCGGGGGGTGAGCAGCGGAGGCGGGCGGGTGCTCCATGACCCGCGCCAGCCACAGCAGTTCGGCCAGTTCCAGCGGGGTCGGGCGCGGGCCCCCGGCCGCCCGGCCCAGTACGTCGGCCAGGCGGGCCAGCGGGTCGGGGGAACCGGAGTCCTGCGCGGGCTGGTCAGAAGGCATCGGCCTGCGGGGCCTGCCCCAGGTACGGCATCAGCTGCTCGGCCAGGTCGTCGAGGGACTCCGCGCCGAGTCCGCTGGCGTGGGCCAGGTAGATCGCGTTGAGGAGCTGGTCGGTGGCCAGGTCGCCGGCGCCGGACCGGGCCAGGAAGCGCTCGATCAGGCCCTGCGCGTACGCGTCGGGCTCTCCCAGGTGCGCGCGGACGATGCCGGCGAGCTGGCGGTCGTCCGGCCGGCGCAGGCGCAGCGTGACGCAGCGGCGCAGAAAGGCGGGAGGGAACTCGCGTTCACCGTTGCTGGTGAGGACGACGAAGGGGAAGGCCCGGCAGCGGACCCGGCCGTGCTCGACCGGCACCCGCTCCCCCGTGCCGTCGATCATCACCTCGGCCCCCCCGCCGGGACGGTGCCGGGCGGTACGGGCCAGTTCGGGAATCTCGTACTGGCCCTCCTCCAGCACGTTCAGCAGATCGTTGGGCAGGTCGAGGTCGCTCTTGTCGATCTCGTCGATGAGCAGGGCGCGGGGGCGGGCGTAGGGGAGGAGCGCGGTGCCCAGGGGGCCGAGCCGCAGATGGTCCTCCACGCCCGACGCGTCACCGGGCGGGTCACCGGCGGTGCGGGCCCCGCCCGGTGCCCCGCCGTACCCCTCGACGTGCTGCCCGGCCGTGCGCCGCGCCGCGTAGAGACGGGAGAGCGGATCGTACTGGTAGAGGCCGTCGTTCAGCGTGCTGCGGCTGGTGATGTTCCAGCGCAGCACCGGGCCGAGACGCAGCTCGCGCGCGACCGCGTAGACGAGTGAGGACTTGCCGGTGCCGGGCGGGCCGGTGACCAGCAGCGGACGGCGCAGGTACAGGGCGGCGTTGACGAGCTGGACCGTCTGCGGTGTCGCCCGGTAGGTCGCGGCGCGATGGGTGCGGTCGGGGGAGACGGCGGCGGCGTCGGCCTCCTCGTCGGGCGGGCCGAGTGCGGGTTCGCCGTCGAAGGCGCGCCAGGGCGGAGGCGGCGGCAGGTGGTCGATGCCGTCGTGTGGCTCCTCGGTGCCGGTGTAGACGGGCCACAGGGGCATGGGCTTCTTCTCCGTGGGGTCTCGGCGGGCGGTCAGGCGACGGGGGAGTGCAGGGGCGCGGCGGTCTCGGGGAAGCAGCGCGGGTCGTCCCACAGCAGCTGCACGTCCCTCGCCCAGTGCCGGTCCGGCTCGTCGTGGGCGTCCGCGGTCAGCCGGAGGGACAGCAGGTGCTGCGGAAGGTCGGCGGGCGGGACACCGGTGACGGACGCGGTCAGCTCGTCCAGGAAGGCGCCGCCCTCGCAGGGGCCCTCGTGGCCGGGCCCCGGACAGCCCGCGCGGGGCCACAGCAGCATGGGAACGGGGACGGTCAGGCCGACCTCGAAGTGCTCCCGCGCGCCGTCGGGGGGTGAGGCGAAGCCGACCAGGTCCGTGCCGTCGTCCCACAGCCGCTTGCGCAGACCGGTCGGCCGCTCCGGCGTGCCGCACCCGACGCGGTGCACGGCCGCCGCCGGACCCCCGTCCAGCTTCTGCCACTTCTTGTGCAGCTGGTGGCGCATCCGCCCGCTGCGGTGGCGGGTGCGGTCCGCCACCACGAGCGGATAGGCGCAGCCCAGCGGAGTGGGGTCGTCGGCGCCGCACTCCCAGCGCGCCACCGGCTCGTTCAGCCAGCCGCGCGGCAGCACGAAGGCGAGCAACTCGTCGGCTCCCGGGGCGAGCTGGGTGACGGCCTGGTCGATGTGCTGCTGGACGTAGGCCCGTACGCCGGAGCGTGGCAGCCGGCGGGCCCCCACCGGGCGGCGCCGCCCGTCGCGGTACGCGGACACCTCGACGGTGACCTGGTCGGGGCCGGCACCGCTGTGGTCGATCTCCACGACGATGGGCGACCAGGCGGGGGTTCCTCGGGACCGTCCGCCCGGAGCCGTTGTACCGGCCGTCCCGCACCCGCCGGCGGCGTGGTCCAGCAGCTCCCGCAGCCGGACGACGAACCGGGGCACCGCCTCCGGCACCTCCCACTGCACATACGCCGCCGCGGATGCCAGGGAGCCGAAACCACCTGGGGGCAGGCCGGGGCCGAACGGGCCGACGGCGTCGACGTACAGCCGGTCGTGATCGCACGTCCGCCCCTGCCGCTCGGCCCACCGCACCAGGTCGTACAGCTCCCTGAGCTGGTCCCGGGTGTGGCCCGGGGTGGGCACCAGCTCGCCCAGCGCACTCCAGTAGCGGGCCATGACCTCGGTGGGGAGCATGCGTCCCGCGCGCACCTCCCGGCCGCCCGCGACCGCCGTGACCATGCCGACCACCGACCCGTCGGCCAGCGTCACCGCCGCCCCGCTGAAACCGTCGGCCAGCGGCTGTCCGTGTCCGGAGACGGCCTCCAACTGCACCCACTCGCCCGCGATCAGCGGACCGGGCACCGCGCGGTAGTGCGCGAGGGCGCCCTCCTCGTATCCGCGGGGGAAGCCGTACGCGGTCAGGCCGGGCGAGGGGATGTCGCGTTCCGCGCCGGGCGGCGCGAAGACCGCCGGAGCGAGCGGTACCTCCCGCTCCAGTTCGAGTACGGCCAGGTCGCCGGGGTCGGTGGGGCCGCCCCGCCAGCCGCCGTGGACGGCCACCGTGGCGGGGAGCTCACCCAGTTCGGCGCGGTTCGGAAAGCTCACCGACACCGCCGACGTGCCGCTCGCCGCGACGACATGGGCGCAGGTGACCACCTGGCGCGCCGAGACGAGGAAGCCCGCGCCCACGTCGTTCCCGCACTGGATCCGGGTGTGCCAGGCCGCGCTGCTCATCGGGGGTCGGCGGCCTCACGGTCCGTCCCGGGCGTCGTGCCGGGCGCCCAGCTGAGCTTGACGACCAGATGTCCCTCCGCCGCTCCCTTGGCGATGACGGCACCGGCCTCCGCGGTGAGCTTCACCCCGAACTCCAGCTCCACCGCGTCCGGCCGGAGGGAGCCGTCGCGGAAGACCCGCAGTGCGGACTCGGCGGCCGCCCGCACCCCCTCCAGGGAGCCCTCGAAGGTGCGCGCCGCCTGGGCCGGGGCGCCGCCGCGCGAGACCAGCCGGGCCCCGGACTCGTCCTCCACGCCCTCCACCACGACCGTACCGCCGCCCTCGGTGGTGAACTCCATCAATCCGTCCATCGTGCGGCGCGCCCCCGGTGGTGTACGACTGCGTGAACTCACCATGTTACGGGCGGTGTTCACCGGGGTGCAGTCAACCGTCCGACTCGGTCCACCCGTCCGTCCCGGTTCCCACGACGCCCCGCACCACGCCCAGCTCCACCAGGTCCTGCGGGCGGATACGGAGTTGGGCGGCCGTCTCCTCCGCCTGCTCCGGGGGGCGTTTGAGGATGGCCGCCGCGAGCTCCGGGGCGATCACCGAGAAGTAACTGTCCGGCGTGGCCCAGGTGTGGCCGGGTGCCGTCAGGGCCAGCGCGCCGCCGGAGCCGCCCTCGCCGACGACCAGCGTGGTGACCGGTGTGCGGGCGGCGGCCACGGCGCCGAACAGATCGGCGATGGCGGCCCCCGCGCCCTGCCGTTCCGCCTCCGCGTCGTTGGCCGCGCCCGGGGTGTCCACCAGCGTCAGCACCGGGATGCCGAGCCGGTCGGCGAGCCGGACCAGCCGGGCGGCCGTGCGGTACCCGGCGGGACGGGTGGCCGTCCCGGTCTGCGCGGCGTAGGCGACCGTACGGCCCCGGTGTTCACCGAAGCCGCAGAGCATGCCCTCGGGATCCGTGCCGCCGCAGCGGTCGCCGCTGATCGTGACCCGGGAGGTGAAGTAGGCGTCCAGGTAGGCGGAGGCGCGGGGGCGCCGGGGGGACCGGGCGCGGCGGACCGCGTCCCAGCCGGTGGCCGGGAGGTCCGCTTCCCCGAGGGCGGTGGGCGGCGGCGCCGGTGTGCCGGAGGGGCGGGTCAGCAGGCGCAGCCAGCGGCCCAGGGCCACTCGCAGCTCCTCCGGCCGGACCAGCGCGTCCGCCGCGCCCGCCGCCACCTGCGCCTCGGCCGTGTACGCCGCCGGGTCCGCGTCGGCCGGCCGCACCCGGGAACCGGCGAAGCCGACCTGTGCGCCGGGCAGCGCCAGCACGACGTCGGCGCCCGCGCCCAGGGTGGCCCACCCGCCGCCGGTCGTCGGGTCCCGCAGGACCGCGATCTGCGGCAGCCCGGCCTCCCGGGTGAGCACCGACGCCCGGGCCACCCGCTGGAGCTGGGTGAGCGCGAGCATGCCCTCCTGCATGCGGCTGCCCCCGGTGGCGACCAGCGACACCACCGGCAGCCGGTCCGCGCGGGCCCGCGCGTACGCGGCCTCCAGACGGTCGCCGGTGCGCTCGCCCAGGGAGCCGCCGAGGAAGCCGAACTCGAACGCGACGACGACGGCCCGGGTGCCGTCGACGCGCGCGGTGCCGCAGATCACCGACTCCTGCTCGCCGGTGCGTTCGGCGGCGCGGGCGCGGGCGGTGTCGTAGCCGGGCCAGCCGAGCGGGCCGTCCGGGGGCGACTGCCGGTCCGGGTACGGCAGTTCGGTGAAGTCGTCGGCGAGGGCGGCGACGGCCTCACGGGCGGAGAAGCGGTCAGCCACGGGCCAGCGCCCGCTTCATGATCTTGCCCATGTCGTTGCGGGGCAGCGCGTCGAGATGGTGCAGGACGCGCGGGCGCTTGTGCGGGGCGAGCCGCCCGGCCACATGATCGGCCAGCTCGTCGAGCGCGGGCGGGGACTGCGGGTCCGCCGGCACCACCCACGCCACGATCCGCTCGCCCAGATCGGCGTCCGGCTCCCCGGTGACCGCGGCCTCCCGCACACCCGGATGCTCCAGCAGCGCGTTCTCG
Source organism: Streptomyces malachitofuscus (assembly GCF_055571035.1). Taxonomy (NCBI): domain Bacteria; kingdom Bacillati; phylum Actinomycetota; class Actinomycetes; order Kitasatosporales; family Streptomycetaceae; genus Streptomyces; species Streptomyces malachitofuscus. The sequence goes on from NZ_JBVIGA010000001.1 coordinate 261,730, forward strand.
ATCTCCCCCGCGCCGATCTTGTAGCCGCCGCTCTTGATCAGGTCGGTGGCCTTGCGGCCGACGATGCGGACAGAGCCGTCGGGGTCGCGCACCGCCATGTCGCCGGTGCGGAACCAGCCGTCGGCGGTGAAGGCGGCGGCCGTGGCGTCCGGCCGGTTGAGGTACGCGGTGAACAGGTTCGGCCCGCGCACCTGGATCTCGCCGACCGACTCACCGTCGTACGACGTCACCGGCGAGCCGTCCTCCTCCACCAGCCGCAGCTCCACACCCGGCAGCGGCACGCCCACCGTGCCGGGGCGGGCCTCGCCGTCCGCGCGGACGCTGGTGTTCATCAGCGTCTCCGTCATGCCGTACCGCTCGACGACCCCGCGTCCGGTCGCCGCCCTGATCCGCTCGTGGTCGTGCACGGGCAGCGCGGCGGACCCCGACACCAGCAGCCGCGCCCCGGCCAGCGCCGTGGCGAGTTCCGGCTCGGCGGGCAGCGCCTCCGCGACGCGGTGGTACATCGTCGGCACGCCGAACAGCATGGTCGCGCCGCCGTTCAGCTCGCGCGCCACACCCTCGGTGGTGAACCGGCCCAGATGGCGCACCGAGCCGCCACGGCGCAGCGGGCCGAGCGTGCCGAGCACCAGGCCGTGCACGTGGAACAGGGGCAGCCCGTGCACCAGCACGTCCTCGCCGGTCCACTGCCAGGCGTCGGCGAGGGCGTCCAGCGTCGTGGCGATCGCGCGACGGGGGATGACGGCGCCCTTGGGCGGGCCGGTGGTGCCGGAGGTGTAGACGATCAGCGCGGGGTCCTCCGGGTCCCGCTCGCGGTCGTCGGGGAGGGCGGACCCCGGGGCCGCCGGGTCCACGTCGAGGCGGGGCAGGGCGGCCAGGGGGGCGGGGAGCCGCGTGCCGGGTGTGCTGAGCACCAGGTCGGGGGCGCTGTCGGAGAGGATGTGACCGAGTTCCTTCGCCCCCGACTTCGGGTTGAGCGGCACGACGGCCGGCCCGGCGAGCAGCGCCGCGGTGACCGCGACCGCGGTCTCCATCGTGGGCGTGGCCCATACGGCGACCCGGCGCACCTCCTTCAGGCCCCCGGCCACCGTGCCCGCCGCCGCGGCGAGTTCACGGTAGGTCAGTGAGCGCTCGCCGAAGCGCAGGGCGGGCCGGTCGGCCGGGCCGTCGGTCAGGGCCGGGAACAGAGAGGACACGCGTCGTACTCCTTCTGTGAAACTGCTGTCGTTCGAAGGGTGTCAGGTGCTCGTGGCGGCGGCGACCTACCCCCAGCCGGGCACGACCATGACCAGCCACACCACCGCGGGGACCACCGCGACCACGATTGCGCCGTACGCCATCAACTGCCGGAAGAAGCGGTCGCGGTCGACGTCCGGCGCGGCGGCCAGGACCAGGGCGCCGTTCGTGGAGAACGGGCTCACGTCCACGACGGTCGCCGACACCGCGAGCGCCGCCACCATGCCGACGGCCCCGATCTCACCCTGGGCGAGGAACGGCACGGCCAGCGGGATGAGCGCGCCCATGATCCCGACGGAGGAGGCGAAGGCCGACACGATCGCGCCGATGTAGCAGAGCAGCACCGCGGCGAGCAGCGGGACGCCGATCCCGCCGACGCCCTCACCGGCCCAGGTGATGGTGCCCATCTCGTCCAGGACGCCGACGTAGGTGAGCACACCGCAGATCAGCAGGACCGTGGGCCAGGCGATCTGGCCGACCGCCTTGCGGCTGTCGTCGGGCCAGGCGGTGCTCAGCACGACCGCAAGGGTGATCGCGGTGAGTCCGGCGTCCAGGTCGAAACCGAGGACGGCGACGACGAGGGCGACCAGGGAGACGAGGGTGGCGAGGACGGGAACGGTGAGCGGGACGGCGGTGGGGGTGTCGGGGAGGGTGGCCACCGGGGCGGGGGCCGGGGCGGTACGGGTCCCGGTGCCGCTCCCCGTGCCCGCGGCACCGGAGCCGCCGCCACCGCCGGCGTCCTTCGTGCCCGTGGCCTCCGGGGCTCCCGTCCCGGTGTCGGTCACGGCCCCCTGCCGCCACAGCTTCAGTCCGCCGCAGACGACGAACACCACCGCGGCGATGACGAGGTTGGCCAGCAGCGAGGCGAGGAACAGCGTGATCTCGCTGCCGGGGAGCTTCTCGCGCTCGACGATGCCGTTGACGATGGAGCCGTAGATGCTGATCGGCGAGAAACCGCCGGCCTGGGCGCCGTGCACCACCATCGCGCCCATCAGCAGCGGGCTGATCCGGTACCGGGCGGCGAAGCTCAGCGCGATCGGCGCGACGATCGCGACCGCGGCCGGGCTGACCGCGCCGATCGCGGTGAGCGCGCCGGTGAGGGCGAACATCACCCAGGGGATGAGCGCCACCCGCCCGCGCACCAGCCGGACGGCCGCGTACACCAGCCAGTCGGTGGTGCCGTTGGCACGGGCGATGGCGAACAGATACGTGACGCCGACCAGGACGACGAACAGATCGCCCGGGAAACCGGCGAAGACGCCGTCCGCGTCGAGATCGGCGACGAGCGTGCCGACCCCGAACGCGGCGGCGAAGGCCAGCGCGCCCATGTTGACGGAGCGGGTGGTGGCGATGACGAACACCACCGCCAGAACGAGAACGGAGATGAGTTCGGGGGACATACGGGCTCCCGAGTGGCCGAGTGGATGAACCACTTGTCGCTGGAGGGGGGTGGTCCGGTTGGCTGGAAAGCGTGGGGTGCGCGGGAGGTGCCGTCAAGGGGTCGCGCAGAAATTGGTTCAGCCACTTGGCCATTCTCGCGGTGCCCGGTGCTAGTCTCCCGACGAGAGGGGGACCCCGTGACCGACGCCCTGCGCCCCATGACGAAGCAGCGCCTGTACGAACAAGTGCTGGACCGATTGCGCCAGTACGTCACCGAGGGCGGCCTGCGGGCCGGCGACCGGCTGCCGCCCGAACGGGACCTGGCCCAGCGGCTCGGGGTCAGCCGGGCCTCGGTGAAGCAGGCGATCGTGGTCCTGGAGGTCCAGGGCCTGGTCGAGGCCCGGCACGGCGGCGGCACGTACCTCGTACGCGACAGCCTGGACGTCGAGCCGGTCGACCGGATGGTGGAACGCCGCCAGCGCCTCCCCGACGTACTCGAGGCCCGGGAGGCGCTGGAGACGAAACTCGCCGAACTGGCCGCCGAGCGCCGCACGGACGACGACCTCGCCGCGATGCGGGCCGCGCTCGCGCACATGGCGGAGGAGATCGAGGCGGGCGGCGGCGGGGTGGAGGGCGACCGGCGGTTCCACGCGGCGGTCACGGCGGCGGCGCACAGTGGGCTGCTGGCGGATTTCATGCGGTCGATCGCCGAGCAGATCGCCGAGAGCCGCACGGAGTCGCTGCGCCAGCCCGGGCGGCCCCACCGGTCCCTGGCCCAGCATCAGGCCATCCTCGACGCGATCGCCGAAGGCCGGCCCCGGCAGGCCGCCGCGGCGATGCGCCGCCACGTGCGGACGGTCGCGAAGGTGCGACTGCTGGACTGGAACCCCGAGGAGGAGGAGCGGTAGCTCCTTCGGAACGTGGCGTCCTCGCCCGGCGGGGCGCTGTTAGCCTGCTCGTCGATCAGCTGTTCGTACGAGGAGTGAGCCGCCGTGCCCCGTATCGCGCTCGTGACCTGCGCGCCCGGCCCCGACGTGGCCGAGGACCGTGATCTGCCGGCGCTGGTGCGGGCGCTGGAGGACGCCGGGGCCCGGGCGTCCGCCGAGGTGTGGGACGACGGCGCGGTGGACTGGGCGGCCTTCGACCTCGCCGTGATCCGCTCCACCTGGGACTACAGCTGGCGGGCGGCGGAGTTCACCGCGTGGGCCGAGCGGTGCGGCACGGCGACCCGGCTGGCCAATCCGGCGGACGTGGTGCGGTGGAACACCGACAAGCGCTACCTCGCGGACCTCGCCGGCGCCGGGGTGCCCGTCGTGGACACCCGCTATCTGGCCCCCGGGGACCCCCTCGACCTCCCGGACGACCACGAGTACGTCGTCAAGCCGTCCTCCGGCGCCGGCGCCCGGTTCGCCGCCCGCTACACACCCGACGAGCACGCCACGGCCGTACGCCACCTGGAGCGCATGCACGCCGAGGGGTTCACCGCGATGGTGCAGCCCTACCTGCGCGGCATCGACAGCACGGGGGAGCGGGCCCTGCAGTACTTCGGCGGGACCCTGCTGCACGCCAGCCGCAAGGGACCCGTCCTCGCCCCCGGCACCCCCTACGACCGGCGCAAGGTCGCCCACCCCGGACTGGCCGAGTGGACGCCGACCCTCGAAGAGGCCGCGGTCGCCCGGAAGGCGCTGGCCTCCGTGCCGGGCCGGCCCGAGCTGCTCTACGCGCGCGTCGACCTCGTGGACGGCGCGGACGGCCGGCCCCGCGTGATGGAGCTGGAGCTCGTCGAACCCAACCTGTTCCTGTGGCTGCATCCGGAGTCGATGCCGCGGGTGGTGGAGGACATCCTCAAGGCCGCAGGCCGCTGACCGGAGGCCGCGACCCGCTGACCGCTGTTCGCTGCAGCAGCCCCCAGGTGAACTCGGCGACGACCTCGTGCCGCGCACCCGTCGCGTCCGGGGCCGTGAAGACGAGCCCCCACCGGGTCGGTGCCGTGCCCTCCAGCGGGCGGGCCGGGGCGAAGGCGCGGGCCGCCTCGTCCACCGTGCAGGACCAGGGTGTGAGGTCCTCCACCGTGCGCAGCACGGGCGCCGGGACGCCGGGCGCGCGGACCAGCCACTCGTTCCACACCGCACCGCCGGCCGCCGGGGTCAGCACCTCGAAGCGCAGGCCGGGCCAGAGCGGCAGCCGCCACTGCCACGCCTCGCAGTCCAGGTCGCCGACCCGGCGCGGGGTCCGGGACTCCGGCTCGCCCAGCACCGAGCGGTACCGCGACAGGGCCGGACGGGAGCGCGGCGAGCGGACCATCGCCTGCCAGCGCCTGTTGGCCTCGCGCATGTCCGCGAGGGAGGCGCCCAGCTCGCGCCGGGCGTCCTCCACCGGCCCGGGATTGTGGTCGGCCATGCGGCGCAGCAGCACGAGCTGGAAGTCGCGCGGGGTGAACGGGCTAGTGGGGCGTCGTCCGGTGGGCACGGGATCCATCGTCCCCCACCGGCGGCGCTCCGGGGCGGCGGCCGTCCGGGAGGAACAGCACCGAGTTGACGTAACGCGGGCCCCGGAAGGGCAGGACCCGGCGCAGCAGGCCGTGGGTGACGACGTAGGAGGTGCGCTCCTGGTGGGCCTCCAGCGGGAAGCGGGACAGCGGGACCCAGGTGCCGGCGGGCAGTACCCAGCCGTCGTAGCCCAGCATGGACAGATACGTCACCACCGGCCCGACCGGCTGGATACGGGACTCCAGCTCCACGAACAGGGCCGGGCGGTCCCGGGCCAGGATCCCGGTGGCCCCGCGCAGCACCGCCGACTCGCTGCCGTCCACGTCGATCTTGATGAAGCCGACGTTGCGCAGGCCGAGTTCGTCCAGCGTGACGCAGGTGACGTCCAGGGCGTGGCCGTGGATGTCCCGGCGGACCAGGGAGGACACGCCCCGGTCGCCGCCGTCGTCCGGCGGCAGCCACAGCCGGGCGATGCCGGGCCGGTCCGAGGCCGCGGCCCGGATCACCCGGACGTTGGGCGGGGCCGTGGCGGTGAGCAGCCGGGCCAGCCGGGGGACCGGTTCCAGGGTCACCACCCGGCGGGCGCGCCCGGCCAGCCGGTGGGTCCACGGGCCGTACCAGCCGCCGACGTCCACCGCCGTGTCGCAGTCCGGCGGGCACAGGTCGGCGAGGCGGGACAGCTCGGGCTCGAAGCGCGGGTAGACCGACCGGGCCGCCGCGGCCACCAGACGCGTGGGAAGGAACGCGGCGGCCCGCGCCGCGAACGTACGGTCCGTCGTCATCCGCTCGTCCCCGGCGTGTCGGAGGCCGCTGCGGCCATCCGTGTCAGCAGCCGTTCGTGCTCCTCCTCCGACACCTGCTCCCCGGACGACGGCAGCAGCTGCGGGATGCCGTCCACGATTGGATAGCGGCGGCGCAGACGCGGGTTGTACAGCGCCTCGTCCCGCTCGCCGTCCGGCGCGAGCAGATGCAGCGGCCCCTTGTCGAGGGGACAGGCCAGAATCCTCAGCAGCGGGTCGTCGGGTTTCACGGTGGCGTCAACTCCTTGGCCTGGACGGGGGAGGGTCGTGCGGTGTCGTGCTTGGGCATGGCCAGCAGTACGGCGACCGCGAGCACCGTGCCCGTGACGCGCAGGGCCAGCCGCAGCGGCTCGTCGGGCAGTTGCTCACCGAACGACAGCGTGCCGAGCACCGCCGTGAACAGACAGGTCACCGTCGTGCACACCGGCACAATCAGCGAGGCCCGGCAGCGCTGGAGCGCCGCCTGCGACATCACCAGCCCGAACACACCGGTGAACAGCAGCAGATACGGGTACGGGGAGCGCAGCAGGCCGACGACCGCGCCGCCGACACCGCTGGTCGTCAGGTGGCTCGACACGCCCTTGATGGCGAGCGAGCTCACCCCGTAGAGCAGGCCCACGGCCACCCCGTACTCGACACCCGTCGTGGGCAGCCGGTGCCGGTGACGGGCGTTGCGCTCCGCGGAACCGTACAACCACACGCCGGCCGCCAGCGACGGCACGCACACCAGCAGGATCAGCGGGTACGGCGCGTCCTGACCCACGGTGTCGGCGCCCGCGCCGCTCTCCCGCAGCGACAGCACCACCATCAGCAGGGCGAGCAGGATCGCGCCGAGCGCGTACCGTTCCCGGCCGCTGGTCTCCTCGCCCAGCAGCCGCGCCGACAGCAGCACCAGCAGCACCAGACCGGAGACGAAGATGCCCTGCGCGGCGGCGATCGGCAGCGTGCGGTACACCGCGAGCTGGGCGGCGAAACCGGCCGCCAGCGCCAGCGAACCGCCGATCCACAGCGGATTGCCGAGCACCAGCCGCAGCAGCCGCGCCGGTTGACGGATCGTTACTTCGGGCAGGGCGGCGAGGGCCCGCTTCTCCAGGACGAACCCGCCGCTGTACAGGACGTTCGCCAACAGGGCCGCGGCCACTCCCCACCACATGCTCCCCCGCCCCCCTCACGTCCGCCGGGCGTGCAGCAGCAGGATCGACGCGAGCGGCGGTCGGGCACAGGCCAGCCGGTCCAGCGGGCGCAGCACCCGCGGTACGCCGTGGAAGGGGGCACCCTCGAGGCGTACGACGGTGAAACCGGACGCGGCGACGAACGCGCGCAGCGCGCGGGCCGTGTACAGCCGCAGATGGCCCACGACCTCCGAGCCCGGCCTGCCGTGGATGCCGCGCAGGCTGACCTCGGAGAACACCGGCTGCACCCCGGCCAGCAGCAGCGCGCGGTTGTACCAGGCCGCCAGGTTCGGCGTGGACAGCATCAGATGGCCGCCGGGGCGCAGCACCCGGCGGATCTCGTCGAGCGCCGCGTCCGGGTCGACGAGGTGCTCGATCACCTCGCTGAAGAGCACCGCGTCGGCCGACCCCGCGGCGAACGGCAGCCCCCCGCCGGAGAGTTCGCCGCGCACCGCGTACGGCAGCCGGGTGCGGGCGCGGGCGAGGGCGTCCTGGGACCAGTCGACGCCGATCAGCCGGTGACCGTGCAGGAACGGGGCGGCGGTGGCGGCCGCGGTGCCGTCGCCGCAGCCGATGTCGAGCACGGTCCGGGGGCCGTCGACGCCGGCCGGGCCGAGGGCACGGGCCAGCATGCGGGCCTGGCGGCGGCTGCGGGAGGGGCCCGAGGCGACGGGCACGGCGGGATCCTCGTAGAAGTCGCGCAGTTCGCGGGGCGGGGGTGCGGTGGTCGTCACTCAGGTCGCCTCCGTGGTGTGCAGATGGTGCGCGAACAGGTCGCGCAGACGGTCGCCGTCTCCGGGGCCGAGGAGGGTGCGCGACCAGCGCAGCGCCAGATGCAGCCGGCCCGCCGTGGAGGCGGTGGTGACGGTCAGGCCCCGGGGCGTCCGGGCCGGCGCCGAGAACCACACGGCGTGCGCCCGGCCCGCCTCCTCCCCGAAGTCCAACGGGTACGGGATCCGCCCGATGTTGCTGAGCAGCGTGGTCGACGTCCAGGGCGCCGCGGCCCGGCGCAGCGCCCTGGTCAGCGCGGCCCGGCAGACCACCGGGGCCCAGGGGGCGGTGAGCAGGGCGGCGCCGTGCCCGAGCTGCGGGCGGGGGAGCGACTTGAGGGCACGGGTGCGCAGGGCGGTGCGGCGCAGCAGCTCCGGCAGGTCGGGAGCGTCCAGTTCCTCCGGCCCGAACGGCACCTCGACCAGCCGGGTGCCGTTGCCGATGGGCATCGTGGCGTCCCGGGGGCGGTCGTCGACCGGCATGGTGATGCGCAGGGGGCGGCGCGGGGCACCGTGCTCCCGGTTCCAGTGGGCGACGGTCAGGGCGGTGGCCACCATGAGCTGGTCGTTGACGGTGTACGGAGAGCCTCGGGGGCGGTGCGGCAGCGGCAGCTCGGTGACGAGCAGGGCGTTGCCGGGTGACGACTCGGGCGTGCCCGGGGCCACTCTCGCGGGCGGGGACCAGTGGGAAGGGGTGTCCGGCGGAACCTGTGGTGTCTCCGGCGGCCGTACCGGCGGGGCGGCGGGGGAGTTGTCCCGGCCGCCGTAGAGCTCGGCGGCGGTGGCCAGGACACGGAGGCAGGCGGGCCCGTCCAGAGCGGTGTGGTTCATGGTGAGGAAGAGGACGGTGCCCTCCCCGCCCACCACCTCCAGCCGGACCGGCGGTGACGCGGTGAGCGGGGGCGCCTGGGCGAGCGCCCGGGCCCGGGCGTCGGCCAGGGCGTTCCCGCCCGGCGGCGGGAAGCCCACCACCTCCACGTCCGGCTCGTCGGTCAGCTCCCACTCGTAGCGGCGCCGGTACCAGGGGCCCGGGGCCTCGCGCATGAGAATGCGCGGGTGCCGGCGCAGCGCCTCCGTGAACGCCTTGCGGATCCGGGCGGGTTCGAGCCGGCCCGGCAGGTGCACCTCGATGTGCACCGTCTCCGGTTCCGCGTCCTGGAGACAGTGCCGGGACACCTCGTCCACGACGGGGAAGGGAATCCGCAGCGGTCCGCTCATACGGCCCCGCCCCACCCCGAGCCACCCCGCGGCCGCGGCACCCGCGGCCCGCCCGGCGCCCCCTCCGCCGACCGCGCTTGGCCGTCGGGGCCGGGGTCGGCCGCGTGCCGGCCCTCGCCGACACGGGTGGTGGGCGGGGGCGGCGGTTGGTGCGGTTGCGGCGACGGCGGGGGTGCCGGGGGCCGGGATCCCGTGGACGGATCCGGGACCGGGGGCAGCACCGCCGTGGAGCCCGGGGCGGAGTCCGGGGCGTCCGGGCGCGCCTCCGGCCCCCGGGACCGGCCGCGCGCCGCACCGAGTGTCACCAGGCCCGCGAACAGGCCGACGAGCGTCAGCAGTTGAGCCGCATGGCCGTATGCTCCCTCGCCCGCTCCCACCGGCTCACCCGCACCGAACGCCGTCACGACGCCCGCTCCCGCGAGCGCGACGAAGGCGATCGGCACCAGCAGCGCGTGCCGGCGCCACGCGAGCAGGGCCAGGGCCGGCACCAGCAGGGCCCACCAGCCCGCGATCACCACGCCGACCAGCGTCAGCGCCACCGCGCCGAGCCAGGGCCCGGGCGCCGGCGGAACCGGCTGCGGTGCGTCGGGGTTGACGGCCCTCCGGCGCCACAGCGCCAGGCCGATCAGCACCACGATGCCGGTCCCGCCGGCGATCAGCCCGGCGTCGTACGTCTTCGCCGGCTCGTAGGACAGCTTCACCGTGCCGCCCTCGCCCGCCGGGATCCGCCAGCCCTGCTGCCAGCCGTCCAGCCGCAGCGGCGTCAGCTCCTCGCCGTCGAGGGTGGCCTTCCAACCGTCGTTGTGGTTCTCGTACATCGTGAGGTAGGAGGCCGCGCCGGAACCGACGCTCACCTCGCGCAGATCGCCCAGCCAGTCCCGTATCCGCAGCTCACGGTCGGAGGCGGCCGGCTCCGGCACGGTCCCGCGGGTCAGGGTCACGTCGGTCAGCGCCAGCGGACCCGCGTCACCGCCCTCCACCCGGTGCGACCCCGCCGCCAGCTCCAGCGCACGGTCGGCGCGGCCGCCCTGGCAGAGCGTCACCTCGACCGGCCGCCGCTCCACCAGGTCCCGCACGGTCCCGCGCACGCCCGTCTCGTACAGCTCGCCGTCCACCGCCAGCACCGGACCCTTGCCGCACTCCAGCGAGACCTCCCGGCTGCCCGCCGGCTGCCGGGTGCGGTGGTCGTCGAGGGCGGGCAGATACGCCTCGGTCAACCCCACCGGCAGTTGCAGGTCCTCGCCGACCGCCGGGTTGTGCAGGGTGAGCGGGGCGCTCCGGGTGACCGTGATGTCGAGGCGGTCGGTGGAGATCGGCGGGAAGCGCACCCAGCCGTTGTCGTCGACGCCGGCGACGACCGCGCCGTCCGGGGAGCTGATGTGCACCTCGACGGCCCGCGTCGACAGCCCGCCGGCCGGGGCCAGCACCAACTCGTCCACCGACCGCTTTCCCTCCCAGCTCAGATGGATGGTCGGCCGGCCGCCCGCGATCCACGCGGTGGTCAGGTCCCCGTCGGTCAGATTGCGCGCGGACAGCCCCGCGCCCAGACGGGCCGTGGAGTCCGCCGTGGCGGTGATCCGGCTCCGCTGCTCGGGTGCCACCTCGTACAGCAGCCGGTCCAGTGCCTCGCCCGGCAGGGCCACCGCGGACGCCCGCACCTCGTACGTCCCCGCCGTCTTTGTGTCGAACCGCCGGTGCAGCCCCGCCTCGCCGGCCGCGAGGGACAGCCCCGTGGGGTCGGCGGCACGGTGCAGGGAGACGACGTGCGCGGCGGCCGTGGAGTTCCGGGCGTCGGTGGGCAGCCGCAGCAGCCGCGTCACCCGGACGCCGGGCACGTCGACCTCGGAGAAGCCCGCACCGGCGAGACCGGGACGCTCGGCCGTCGCGTCGACGATCGTCAGCTTCATCCAGCCGGTCGTCCCCGCGGGCGCCCTCACCTGCTGCGCGGTGCCGTTGGCCCGCAGGAAACTCGTCTCCGAGCCGCTCTCCGTCTCCACCCGCACCCGCGTCGGCGCCGCCCGCACACCGTCCTGCGGCAGCGGGGTGAGGCCGATGGAGTCCGGCAGGTCCTGGCTGCCGTCGAAGTCGATCCGCAGCCACTGCCCGTCAGGGGAACCGGCCGAACCCTCCGCCCACGCCGTGCCCGGATCGCCGTCGAAGGCGTTCACCGGCTCGTACTGCGGCAGATGGAACAGCCAGTTGCCGTAGGAGGACGCCGACACCGAACGGGCGCCGCGCAGCTCGGCCACCGTCTGCCGGTGCAGACCCTTGGCCGGCAGGATCTGGTGCGGCCGCTCACCCGCGTCCTGCGCGGCGTCCGGCGCGTTGCGCTCGCCGGACGTGTACGTGTACGACGTGTTGGCGTGGACCAGCCCGAACCGGGTGTCCGCCCGCCGCATCCCGTCACCGGTCACCTGCACCGGCGGGGTGCCGAGACCGGGGTGGGCGTCGCCGGTCAGCACCGCCGGCCGGCCGCGCAGCTCGCCCGCCAGCGGCAGCAGCGCCTCGGGCCCGCCGGAGACCACGGCCGTGTCGGCGATCGGCAGCAGCCGCGCCTGCCCCGGACGAGGCACGTCGGCGTCGGCCGGACGGTAGATCTCCACCGCCCGGTGCCGCGGATACAGGCCCTCGACCTGGAGCGGGGTGCCGGGCGCGATCACCCCGCCGGTCATCACCGGCCCGAGTCCCGTGGCCCGCACATACCCGGACTGCTCCAGGGTGCGCTTCACCACCGTGGTGGGCACGGCACCGATCTGGTCGGGGTCCAGGTCGTTGCGGACCACGACGTAGTGGACTCCCGCCCGGCTCAGGTAGTCCGCCAGCCCGGGCACCTCACCGCCGGTCAGCAGCGCCTGCTCCACCGCGTCCATCGCACGCCGGTTGCCGGGCGTGCCGAAGGGCACGTAGTCGCGCTGCGCCCAGCGGGACCGCGCGACCACGTCCAGCGGCTGGTCGACGGTCGACCCCCAGGTGTGGATGCCGTGCGCGGTCGCGGGGACGACCAGCGCACGCGAGTCGGGGGAGTTCTCCTCCAGCCAGTCGGCCGTCGCCTTCCAGTACGCGGGGATCTCCTGGAACGAACCCGGGCTGAGGATCGACCCGTTGAGATACGGCCACATCAGCCCCGGCAGCACCAGCACCGCGGCGGCCAGCGGCGCGAACCTCCGGCCCCGCACCCGGCGGGTCCCGCGCGCCCTGGCCGCGACGCCCACGAGATGGGCCAGCCCCAGGACGAGCGCCAGCGCCAGTCCCGTCTGGAACTTGTAGATGTTGCGGAACGGCGCCAGCCACCCGTCCAGCCAGTCCTGCACCACCCCGTGGAACGGGGCCCCGGCCGCGCCCGCGTACCCGGCGAGCAGCACCAGCACCGCCACCAGCACCGTCAGCACCAGCCAGCGCCGCTCCGGCATGTCCCGCCGGGCCAGCCCGGCCAGGCCCAGCCCCGCGGCGCACGCCGAGCAGACGATCACGACCGCCGACGTCGCCACCGTCCAGCCGGCCGGCAGCCACGCCTCGCCGTAGTGCAGATACGCCACCCAGTTCCCGGCACCGCGCAGCGCCTCCGTCGCCGCCATCGTGTCGGTGGTCGTCCGCGAGGACTCGATGTACGGCAGGAAGTTCTCACCGTGGAAGCCGAGCAGCAGCAGCGGGATCCACCACCACGCCGTCGCCACGATCACCGCGGGCGCCCACCAGGCGATCAGCTTGCGCTGCCGGGGGCCCGGCGGCCGGGAGAGCAGATACAGCCCGACCGGCAGCAGCGACGCCAGCGTCGAGGCCGCGTTGACCCCGCCCATGAACGGCACGAGCAGCGCCGAACGCAGCGCCGCCACCCGGGCCGCGTACCGCTCGTTCGCCAGCGGCAGCAGCACCCACGGCAGCAGCGCGCCCGGCAGCGCGGCGGCCGACGTCGAACCCACGACCGTGGTGAACACCGGCCACAGCGCGTACGCGGCCGCCGCGAGCAGTCGCGCCGCCCCGCCGCCCACACGCAGCCGTTCCATCAGCCGCAGCGCGCCCCAGAACGCCACCGACACGATCAGCGACATCCACAGCCGCTCCGCCAGCCACACCGGAAGCCGCACCAGGTCGGCCAGCCAGTAGAACGGCAGCATCGGCCACAGATAGCCGATGTACTGGTCGGAGATCCCGCCGAACGAGCCGCGGTCGTGCCACAACTGGCCCAGATCCGCGAGGAACTGCCCCGGGTCGACGGTGACGCCGAGCTTGGTGTCGAAGGTCTGCCGGCCCGGCTGCACCGCCAGGAACAGGACGCACGCCACCGCCCAGAAGCCGAGCAGCCAGCGCCGCGACCGCGGGCCCTCCGGGGGGCCCGCCGTGGCCGTGTGCGAGGGGACGGCTGCCGGAGGAGGAGCCTGGACCGTGGTCGTCATGAGGGACACCGCCGGAGGATGAGGAGGAGGTTCCAGGTGGCGAACTCGCGCAGACCGGGCACCTTCACCACGGTCTGTGTCAGGAACGGCCAGTAGCGGGAGCGTGCCGACACGATCCGCACGTCGTCACGGGCACGCACCTGCCGCAGGGTGGTGCCGATGTGCACGGGGAAGAGGTTCTCGCCGAGCGTGTGCTTGGCGTCCCTGCCGGTACGGCGCCGGTGGCGGGCGCGGGCCCGCTCGGCGCCGAAGTAGTGCCAGGGCGCCCACTCGTGACCGCCCCAGGGGGAGAGCCAGTTGGTGAACGACACATAGATCAGCCCGCCGGGCCGGGTGACCCGCACCAGCTCACTGAGGAACGTCTGCGGATCGGCCACGTGCTCCAGGACGTTGGAGGAGAAGGTGACGTCGGCGGCCCCGTCGGCCAGCGGCAGCAGATAGCCGTCCGCGATCACGGCCCCGTCGACGGGCTTCTCGCCGAGCTCCCGCACATCGGGCTCGAACAGATAGGCGTCGGCGCCACGCGCACGGAACTCCCGGACGAAGTGCCCGCTCCCGCCCCCGACATCCACGACCACCCGCCCGGCCACCGGCCCGTCGTAGGCCTCGACCTGACCGACGGCATCCCGCGCAAGAAGCGAGTAACAGACCTCGGGCTCGTCCTGCTCCCGCAGGAAGGCACGAAAGAGGGCGAGGGACCGCCGAAGCGAGGGATCCCTGTCAACTCCGTGCTGGACAGCAGGCGGTAAGGGGCGCGGGGCTGTATCGATGTGCGGCTCCGCCGCGGGGCGCGACAAGCCACGACGTGCCCGCAGCATACGCCTCACCGAACCGCCTCACGGGCGACCGCCCGGAACTGCCGCACCGTGTGCTCCCACCGGTACCGCGCGGCGAAGTCCCGGGCAGCCTTGCCCATGAGTTCCCGCCGGTCCTCGGCAAGGGCCAGCGACATCCAGGCCGCCGCGAACGAGGACTCACCCCGCGCCAGCACACCCGTCTCACCGTCCCGCACGGAGTCCCGCAGCCCCGGCACGTCGAAGGCGACCGCGGGGGTCTGCCGGGCCGCCGCCTCGGTGACGACGAGCCCCCAGCCCTCCACCGCGGAGGGATGCAGCAGCAGCCACGCCGCACACAGCAGCCGGTGCTTCTCGGCCTCGGAGACATGCCCGGTGAACTGGACGCCCGGACCCGCGAGCCGCTCCAGCCGGTCCCGTTCGGGCCCGTCGCCGACGATGACCAGCCGGCCGCCGGTGACCGGCCGCACCCGCTCCCAGAGCCGCAGCAGCAGATCGATCCGCTTGTACTCGACGAGCCGGCCCACCGCCACGAACAGCGGCTCCGGGGACCGTTCGGCGCGTGGCCCCGGTTCCGCCACACCGTTGTGCACCACGCGTATCCGCTCCCGCGGTACGCCGATGCCGCGCAGCGCGTGTGCCGTGGACGGCGACACGGCGACGACCAGCCCGTGCCGGCGGGCACCGGTGAGCGCCCAGTGTTCGAGTCGTCGTCCGATCCGCGCGGCCGGGGCCAGCGGGCCGCCGAACCGCATCTTCCACAGGTCGGTGTGCACATGGTTGACCAGGCACAGGGTCGGCCCGCGGTGCCACAGCGGCGCCAGGTAGGGCATGCCGTTGCACACCTCGACCAGCAGATCGCAGGCGCCGACCTGACGGCCGAAGGCGGAACGGGCGCGCAGGAAGTGCCCGTAGGTGCCGCCCGCCGACACCACCCGGTAGTCACGGAAGGCCGCGGGCCCTCCGCACAGCAGGGTGACCTGGTGGCCCAGTCGGGTCAGGCCGTCGGCGAGCCGGTCGACCAGCAGCTCGGAGCCGCCGGCGGAAGGATTGCCCAGGTCGCGGTGGGCGAGGAAGACGATCCGGCGGGGATGTGGGGGGAGCGCCGGGTTGTGCTGCGACGCGCTGGGGAGCGCGGTGCGCACAGGGGACGGCACGTGCTGGGGCATCGGTGCTCCAACTCGTCTCGGGGAACTCAGCGTGGGGAAGAACGCGATGTGCTGAGGAGGTGGGGTGACGTGGGGTGAGGTGGTGGGGTCGGGGTGGGCGGACGCCCCCTGCGGGGGCTCCGGGATGTTCCTGGGTGGGGGCTGTGGACGGACTGTGGTGGGTGGGGATGGGACAGTTTTCGCCCAGACGTTCCCCACGGCTACTCACAGACGTGACAATTTCCGGCTTTGTTGACTCCGGAGTCACTTCATTTCGTGAGAGTCGGCCGGGGCGTACCGGGTGAATCCGGACCTTCCCGGGTCTTCCGCCCGCGTGCCACCAGAACGCCGCCGATCGCCGCGAGCACGCATCCCGCCACAGCGGCCCCGATCGGCAACGTCTCGCCCACGAGGCGGAGTTGGTCACTGTCGCGCTCGGCCTGCCGCACGGCCTCCTTCTGTGTCTCCTCCGTGAAGGAGATCTTCTCGGCGTCCAGGAGCACCGCCGCGTCCTCGTCCCCGCCCGGCGCCCGCAGGGTCTGCCGGGGGCCGGTCTGCGCGTAGATCACCCGCCCGGTGCGCCGGTCCACGATCAGCTCCACGCCGTGGTTGGAGTACCACTCCTCGGCCAGCACCTGCGGCCGGTCCGGCTGGTCGACGAGGGCGCCCGGCACCAGCCGGGTACCCGTCTTCGTCGGCGGCACGGAACCGGTGAACCGGTAGCCGGTGTAGCCCTGGACCTTCTCGGTGCCCCGGTAGCGCAGCACGACGGTGTCGCCCAGGGTGTTGTCCCACCACTGGTAGGAGCGTTTCTGCACGTCGAAGGGGAACTTCAGATACGCCTCGCCCTCGATGCGCGGCTTCTCCTCGCAGCAGTGCACCGGCTTGGTGGTCTTGCGGTCCAGCACCCAGCGGTGCGGGGTGAAGTCCAGCGCGTCGTGCGGGTCCGCGGCCGGCAGCGACGTGTCCGTGTCGACCGAGGTCGTCACGTCCCACACCGCGTTCCCGCTGCGTTCGCTCTCCTCCACGTTGCCGCGCACCCGCTGGGTGACGGTGATCCTCCGGTCGGGCACGGTCTCGACCTTCTCCAGGTCGAACACGCTGCCCCGGCCGGTGTAGACGGCGGTGGTGTCGATGTCGACGGGGTTCACCGCTGCCCGTGGCTGCACGTACCAGGCGAACAGGGGAGCCAGCACCAGCAGAAACGTGCCGAGACCCAGCAGGACCAGGGAAAACGGGGAAGCTGTACGGCGCATCCGGGCACTCCAGAGGCTTGGGACGGCGCGACACGCAGAGGTCGGCGCCGTACGGGAAGGTGCGCGTGCGGGGTTCCCCACCCCCTATGGGCTGGGAACCGTAGGCGCCCCTTGACGGAGTGTCAATGTCGTGTCGACACTGAGGGCACGACACACGGGGGTGGTCGGTCACGGTGGGGGTGGGGAACCCTCCCGACAGAGAGGCTGACCCTGCGATGTCCAGACTGCTCGCCGCCGCCCTGACGGTCGCGCTCGCCGCGGCCCTCGCCGTGGGCGCCGCGGCCGGTGTCGTGGCGCTGCTCGAAGCCACGCCCGACCAGCCGAACACTCCGATGATCACCTACGAGCAAGCCGGTCAGGGGAGTTGACCGTGACGGCGCCCCGCACCCTCACGGCCCGCTCCGCCTGGCACGACGTACCGCGCCACCAGGTACGCCGGTTCGCCGAGATCGCCCTGGCCGACGCCCCCGCGCTGGCCGAGGAGATCATGAGCGAGATCCAGCGCGAGTACCCGCATCTGCCGGTCGTCCTCGACGACTCCGGTGAGCCCATGGCCCTGCTCGGCATCCGCCGCGCCATCGAGGTCTTCGTCCAGCACCTCGCGCAGGCCGACTACTCGGTGGGCCGTCCCACCGTGCCGCCCGGCGTCTTCCAGGACTTCGGGCGCGGTGAGGGCCGGGGCGGCCGGTCGCTGGACGCGCTCCAGGCGACCTACCGCATGGGCGTACGCCTCGCCTGGCGCCGCTTCGCCGAGATCGGCCAGCGCGTCGACATCCCGCCCCCCGCCATGTACGAACTCGTCGACGCCGGATACGAGTATCTGGACGGCCTGGTCGACCAGTCGGTGCGCGGATACGCCGAGGCCGCCGCCCGCCAGGCCGGTGAACGGCTGCGGCTGCAGCGCCGTCTGATGGAGCTGCTGCTCGCCGAACACCACCGGGGCGACCCGGCCGACGCGCTCGCCGAGCGAGCCGCCCGGATCGGCTGGCCGCTGCCCGGGAAGGTCGCCGTGGGGGTGCTGCTGCGCCCGGCGCGCGAGGCGGTGGCGCCCGCGGTGGGGCAGGGGGTGCTGCTCGACATGGAGTACGAGCCGCCCCGCATGGTCGTGCCCGAACCGGACGCGGCCGGCCGCCCCGAACTGCTGGACCGCGCGCTCACCGGCTGGTCCGGGGCGATCGGGCCGCCCGTGCCGGTCGCCGACGCGGCGAAATCGCTGCGCTGGGCGGAGGCGGCCGTACGGCTGATGGAGCGGGGGCTGCTGCCCGCCGGTGAGGTGCTGCACTGCACCGAGCACACCGAGGCGCTGGTGCTGCTCCAGCCGGAGGAGTTGATCGAGGACCTCGCGCTGCGCTGCCTGGCCCCGCTGGCGCACTGCGGCCCGGCGCACGGGCGGCGGCTCGCGGAGACGTTACTGGCGTGGCTGGAGACCCGGGGTGGCGCACCGGAGGTCGCGGCCCGCCTGGGCGTCCACCCGCAGACCGTCCGCTACCGCCTGCGCCAGATCCGGGAACTGTGGGGCGACGCGATCGACGACCCGGACCGCCGTTTCGAACTGGAACTGGTCCTGCGCGCCCAGCGCCTGCGCGGCGCCTTCGGCGGACCGCGCCGCTGAGACCGCCCCGACGACGGGACGGCCGGGTGTTGATCTCGCCGGGGTGGCGTGTGGCCGGGGCGTTGGTCTCGCCGGGGCGGCGTGAGGGCCTGGGGTGGTGAGTTGGTTCGGGGGCCGTGATGGCTGTGTTGCCGACGGGGCGGGGCGGCGTGAGGGCCGGGGCGACGACAGAGCCCGGGCGCGTGACCGCCGGGGTGACGTGACGGCTGGAGTCGTGAGACGGCCGGGGTGCGGAACACGTCCGTGTCCCGCACCCCGGCCGGAACGTCAGCGGCGGCCCTGGAAGCGCAGCCGCAGACGCGGGGAGAACCGCACGGCCGCGAAGCCCACGGCGGCCAGGCCGACGGCCGCCGTCAGCAGCAGACCGATACCGCCCGCACCGGTGTTGGCGAGACCGCCCAGGACGCCGGACGAGGAGTCGCCGTCCTTCGAACCGCCGCCGGCGCCGTCGTCGCCCTTGCCGTCGGTGCCGCCCGTGCCGTCGCCGCTGCCGCCGTCCGTGCCGCCGGAGGCACCCGGGGAGGGCGTGGCGGACGGGTCGGCCGTCTTCTCCACGACCTCGACGGTGAAGGTCGTTCCGGCGCCGCCCGGCGCCTTCGCGGTGACCGTGTACGTGCCCAGGGCGTCACCGGCGACGATGTCCCGGGGGGCCGTGGCGATGCCGTCGGCGTCGGCCGTCGCCTGGACGCCCTGCACCCCACCCTTGAACACGGGCGCGCCGTCGAAGCGGCTCGCCTCGATGAGGAAGTTCACCTTGGCGCCGGGCGCGGGCTTGCCGTCGTCGGTCACCAGGACCTGGAGCTTCTCGGGGAACGGCTGCCCCGGCAGGGTCTGCTGACCGTCGCCCTTGACCGCCTTGACCTCGTTGGCCAGGGTCTTCACCCGCAGCTTGAACACCTTGGTGAGACCCGCGGACGTGGCGCGCACGGTGAACTCGCCCTCCGCGCGGGAGGCCTGGATGTGCGGCGTCTCGGCACGTCCCTGCGCGTCGGTCGCGACCACGACCTTCGTGTCCAGACGGTCGTTCTCGAACACCACGCCCAGCTTGTCCGGATCCTCGATCTCGAACGTCACCGAGGCGCGCTCGACCGGGTTCCCCTCCTTGTCCCGGGCCACCGCGGCCACGGGCGCCATCGTCTGACCGGGGTCGACGACCTGGTTGTCACCGGAGACGGCACTCAGCTCCGTGGGGACGGCGCCCTTCCACTGCAGCACCACCCGTCCGGGCCCGCCCGGGGCGTTGGGTCCGCCCTCGGCGACGCCGGAGTCGACCGGGTTGTCGGAGGGCTCCCAGAACGGGTCGTCCTCCGCGGGCGCCTTGCTGCCCTCGCCGGTGAGCAGACGCACGTCGCTCATCCGCTCCGGGTGCGCGTAGCTGGAGCCGCCGCCTCCGCTGCCGGTGAGCCGGTCGTCCTCGGCGGACCCGGCACCACCGCCGCCGCCCGCGTATCCGGCACCGCCGCCGCCACCGCCGTAGCGGCTGGTCTTCTCGCCGGCGCCCCCGGCACCGCCCTGGGAGGCGTCCTCGCCCGCGGCACCGCCGCCGCCCCCGGCACCGCCGACGCCCTTGACGGCGCCCTTGCCGCCGCGTTCGCCCTCGGAGGCGTCCGTGCCACTCTCACCGCCGGCGTTGCCGCCGCGACCGCCGGAGGAAACGTTGCTGCTGCCACCACCGCCGCCACCGGCGACGACGAGGGCCTCGCCGTCCGCGGCGCGGACGGCGCTGCTGTTGCCACCGCGGTTGGCGTGGTTGCTGCCGGCGGCGCCGCCGAACGCGTCACCCGTGCCGCGCCCGCCCACCGCGACGGTCAGCGACTCACCGGGCGTGACGTCCAGCGTGCCGCGGACCAGACCGCCCGCGCCGCCCGTCGAACCGGGACCACCGGTTCCGCCCTCGCCCCAGACCCGCACGTCCAGCGCCTCGACGTTCGCCGGCACCTCGAAGGTGCCCTTGGCACCCTCGGTGACGGGCGGTGTGAAGAGCCGGCAGCCCACGAAACCCTCGGTGGGCGTGCACACCGTGCCGGTCGGCGACTCGCCGGCCGCCGCGGCCGGTACGGAGGCCCAGCCGCCCGACACGGCCAGCGCGACGACGGCGACGGCGGCCGCACCGCTTCTGAAACGGGCACGGCGCGGCGCAAAGGAATCCTGCAGCATCCACCACTCCACAGCTCGGAAAGCTCCCCCCCAGGGAGCTCATGATGATGATCAGACAACCACACACTATCTGCACGGTCTCGACGCCGCCGCCCCATATCACCGGCTCACCCATTGCCCGCCCGAGTGGGCGGGGACTAGCCTGTGTTCGTCATGCCGATCGCCTGTTGAAATCTCGAACGCACCGCAGGCGCCTGAGACACATAGGGAGGGGGCCGGTCGTGGGACGCCTCGTACCAGCCGTGACCCGGGCTCTCGACATACTCGAGCTCTTCCTCGACGGGGACGGGACGCTCTCCGCGCCCGACATCGTGCGCAAGCTCCAGCTGCCGCGCACCACCGTCCACGAACTG
Source organism: Streptomyces malachitofuscus (assembly GCF_055571035.1). Taxonomy (NCBI): domain Bacteria; kingdom Bacillati; phylum Actinomycetota; class Actinomycetes; order Kitasatosporales; family Streptomycetaceae; genus Streptomyces; species Streptomyces malachitofuscus. The sequence goes on from NZ_JBVIGA010000001.1 coordinate 282,509, forward strand.
GTGACCACGCTCGCCGCCCGGAAGTACATCGTCCCGGTGGCCGGCCAGCCCGGACGGTACCGGCTCGGCGTACGCCCGTACCAGCTCGGCGCCCGCTACGCCGAGCACCTCGACCTCGCCGCCGAGGGACAGCAGGTCGCCCGGTCCGTCGCCGAGACCTGTGACGAGACGGTGCACGTGGCGATCCTGGAGGACACCGACGTCATCTACATCGCCAAGGTCGACTCCACCCACGCGGTGCGGATGGTGTCGGCGGCCGGGCGCAGGCTGCCCGCCCACTGCACCTCCGTCGGCAAGATGCTGCTGGCCTCCCTTCCCGAACAGGAGCTCACCGCGCGCCTCCCCGACGACGCGGAGCTGGTCGCGATGACCCCCAACAGCATCACCGACCCGGCCGCCCTGCGCGAGACCCTCGCGGAGATCCGTGCCCGGGGCGTCGCCGTGGAGAGCCGCGAGTCCAACCCGGACGTCTCCTGCGTCGCCGCGCCGGTGCGCGACCGCACGGGGCAGGTGGTCGCCGCGCTGTCCATTTCCGTACCGATGATCCGCTGGAGCGACGAACGCCTGGGCGAGCTGGAGCGGCTCGCCGTGAAGGGCGCCGCCGAGCTGTCCGAGCGCCTGGGCCACCGGAGTGCCGCATGACGAACACGTTCGAGGTCGCCGTCCGCGCGGAGGCGACCCTGGGGGAGGGCCCCACCTGGGACCCGGCGACGGGCCGGCTGCTGTGGATCGACATCCTCGGCTCCCGCGTCCACACCTACGACCCCGCCACCGGCCGGCGCACCGTGCGCCGCACCGACCAGCACGTCGGCGCCGTCAAGCCCCGTGCGGGCGGCGGCCTGGTCCTCAACCTGCGGGACGGCATCGGCCTGATCGACCCCGACGACAGCTTCCGCTGGCTGCACCGCGAGCCCGTCCCCGGCCGCCGCGGCAACGACGCCGCGGTCGCCCCCGACGGCAGCCTGTTCGCGGGCACGATGCGCTACGACGAGGCGCCCTGCGGCGGCACGCTGTCCCGCGTCACCGGCGACGGCACGGTCAAGGTCCTCCTCGACGACGTGGCGGTGAGCAACGGCACCGGCTGGAGCCCCGACGGGCGGCTGATGTACTACATCGACTCGCCGACCCGACGCGTCGACGTCTTCGACGTCGGTGAGGCGGACGGCCGTATCTCCAACCGTCGTTCGGTCGTCGCGATCGAGGACGGCGCGGGCTTCCCGGACGGACTCTGCGTCGACGCCGACGGCTGCGTCTGGGTCGCCCTCTGGGACGGCGGAGCGGTACGCCGCTACACGCCCTCCGGCGAGCTGGACCGCGAGATCCGCCTGCCCGTCCCGCGCGTCACGGCCTGCGCGTTCGGGGGCCCCGGCCTGACCGACCTCTACATCACCACGGCCCGGGTGGGCCTGACGTCCCCCCACCCCCTGGCGGGCTCGGTCCTGGTCGTCCCGGGAGCGGGGAAGGGCGTCCCCCAGCCCCCGTTCGAGGGCTGACCTCTCCTCGCCCCCGCCGCCCCGACCCCGGGGTATTGAGCCCGTCCGGCGTTTGAGGACGAGGCCCGAAGGGCCGAAAAGGGGGGTCTGGGGGCGCAGCCCCCAGGGACGGGACGGGAAGGGGCGGCGGGGGCGAAAAACCCCCGGTCACAGCCCCGAGCGGTCCAGGGCGCGCAACACCGCCCGTTCCCCCTCCGTCAACGGCGGCTCGGCCGACCGCGGCAACGGCGACCCGGCGACGGCCGCCAGCACCGCCCCCGGCCGGAACATCCGCGTCGGCGCCGCCCGCAGACTCGTGACGTCCCAGATCACCGACGCCGCGGCGTACGACCCCGTCGCCGCCTTCATCATGCGACGCGAGTACGCCGTCGCCACCCGGTCCCCCACCGTCGGCCGCCCACCCCGCACCGCCGGATACCGGACGTCCTGGCTGACGGCCATGGACCACGCCCCGTCCGCGGCCCGCGCCGCCCCCCGCACCACCCGGCGCGCCAGCCCCGGCGCGCCGAGACCGCCGGACGACCGGCCCAGCTCACGGCCGAGCACCCGCGCCCCGAACGCGGCCACCGACATCCCGTGCCCGTACGCCGGGTTGAACGTGGCCAGCGCGTCGCCCAGCACCACGAACCCCTCCGGCCAGCGCGGCAGCTTCTCCAGATACCGCCGCACATTGCTGGTCGACCGGCTCAGATGCACATCGCCGAGCGGCTCCGCCCCGGAGATCAGCCGTCCCACGATCGGATCGGGCAGGTCCAGCGCGTACCGCAGGAACCCCTCCGGGTCGGCCGGCGGCTCACCACCGCGTGACCCGCCGCAGCTCACCAGCCAGCGGCCGCCCTCGATCGGCATGACCATCGCGCTCCGGGCCGGCCGCGACACATACGGATTGGCCTGCACCACCGTCAGCGGGAACCTTTCCGCGCCGTCCGGCACCCGGTAGACCCGGGAGGCGTTGACCAACCCCGAGTCCACGGCCCGCTCCCGCACCCCCGTCAGTCCGAGCCCGCCCAGCCAGCTGACGACTCGTGTGCCGCGCCCGCTCGCGTCGACGACCAGGTCCGCCTCGAGGTCCGTGTCTCCGCCGGGCGTCGCGACGCGCACCCCGCGCACCCGCTCCGCGGAACCCGTCAGCCCGACCGCGGCCACCCTGCGCACCTGCACCGGCGCCTGTTCCCGTACGGCCTCCCGCACCACCCAGTCCACCAGCGCGCGGCTGCACGTCAGCATGGCCGGACCCGCACGCCGCCAGCGCCGCAGCCAGCCGTCGGGTGTGAGGGCGAGCATGCCCGAGCTGAGCGGTATCTCGTGCGCTCCGGCGGCGAGCAGCCGCTTGCGCAGCCCCGCGGCCGGCAGCAGCTCCTCCATGGCGTCCATGCCGCCCGCCATGAGCAGATGCGCGTGCCGCCCCTGCGGCAGCCCCCTGCGGTGCTCGGGCCCCTCGGGCAGCTCGTCCCGGTCCAGCACGATCACCTCGTCCGCCCCCGCGGCGGACAGGACGGCCGCGGCCAGCATGCCGGCGAGACCGGCACCGATGACGACAGCTCTACGCGACATGGGGCTCCTCGGGTTCGGTCCTGGATCCGGTCAGGGAAGACGGCGCCGCACCGCCGGACGCGGCACCCGCGCCGGGCGGCCGGTGCAGCGCCTCGGCCAGCTCCACCAGTCCGCCGGTGCCGGAGACCTCGGTGGCGTGCAGCCGGTACGTGCCGCCCGTCTGGGGCGGTTCCTCGCGGGCGGCGGCCCGCCGCGCCGCGTCGGCGAGCATGGCGGCCTCCGCCGCGAGCCGCGACTCGTGGGGGGAGCGGCCCGCGCGCAGGGCGGAGTCCCGCACCCGCTCGCGGACCCGGTGGTCGAAGTACGGTGCCAGCGCCAGCAGCGCGTCGTGGATCGACACCTCGCGCCACTGCAGCCGCGCCTGCGGCAGCTGCCACCAGTCGGTCGGCGGCTTGGGCGCGGTGGACGCCGACCTCACCAGGGACCACAGCGGGGCCAGCCGCCGGTGGTCGCCCAGCGCCCGCCACTGGGCGACCGCGGACGGCAGCAGATACCCCGCCGAACACAGCAGCGCGGCCAGCGAGGCCATCGGCGGGGCGACCGTGGTGGACAGGAAGTCGAGGTCGTGGCCGGTCCAGACGGCCACGACCGCCGCGTACTTGGACACCTGGAACCCCAGCACGTCCAGCAGCGCGCCCACCAGGATCAGCCGCAGCCCGGTCCGCAGCGGCCCGCCGACCTCGCGCCCCCACTTGAGGCAGACGGCGCACATCACCAGCATCGCCGCGCTGTGCCCGACCAGGTACAGCAGGATCATCTCCCGCATGAACGGCGTGCCGGCGTAGTACGTGTCGAGGTCCGTCAGCCGCTCGGTGTCCGCCTCGGCGAGCACGAACAGCACGACGATCGCCACCACCAGCAGACCGTAGGCGGCGATGGTGCGCAGCACCCTGCGCCGCACCCGCTCACGGGGGCCGCCCCGCCAGTTGATCAGCAGCACCAGCACCGCGCAGCTGTAGGCGGAGAGCATGCCGTAGGTCAGCGGCGCCCCGAAGTTGGGGACGCCGGTGAGCTCGTTGACGGTGGCCAGGGTGGCCGGGGCGGCGCACACGAAGACCAGCGCCCCGAGCACGATCGCCGCGCAGGTGGAGACCGTCAGCGGGTTCCGCATGGCTCTGCGTGGGCGGCGGAACAGCAGGACGGAGGTCATCCCGAAGACGAAGGCCGCCAGATAGACGACGAGGCTCACGTCGGCCAACTCCTCACGTACGAACCCTGGTTCACGCGGTCCCCGCCGTCGTCGTACCGCTCGGCACGGCGGGGGCCGCGGGCACCGGGCCGGTGTCGGCCAGGGTGTCGGCGATCCGGGCGAGCACGGCAGGACCGGGCACCCGGTCGAGGAACCGGCCGCCGGCGCCGGGCGGCGGGGCCGGCCGTTCCGGGTCCGCCTCCTGCCGTACCGCCGCGGTGATCACCGCGGCCCACGCGGCGGCCTCGGACCGCTCCGGGTCGCCCGTCGCCGCCAGCACGTCCTCCCGGGTGCGGTCGTACAGGTCCTGGTCGAAGTAGGCGTCCAGATGGCTCAGCGCGTTGTGGATGCTGGTCTGGCGCCACATCAGCCGCGTGGTGGGGGAGGCGAACCTGGGCCGCGGCAGCCGCAGCGTCCGGCGGGTGAGGAGATCGTCCAGCTCCCGCTCCAGCGGCACGAGCCGGGCGTACGTCCGGCGCGCCCGCCGCCACTCGCCGACCCGGGGCGCCGTCAGCGGCACCAGCACGCCGACGACCGTCAGCAGGGCACCGAGCCCGGCGGCGGCCGGTGAGACGGTGGTGCCCAGCGCCGACCAGTCCCGCCCGGACCAGCGGGCCCCCACCGCCACCAGCTTGGCCACGCTGTAGCCGGCCCCGCACAGCGAACCGGTCCCGAGCAGGACCAGCCCCGTGCGCAGCCCGCCCCGCACCCGGCACGCCCAGCGCAGCGACGACACCGCGGTGACCGTCACGGTGATGAGGTGCGCGAGCAGGTACAACACGATCATCTGGGCGATGTACGGGGTCGTCGCGTAGTACGTGTCCAGATCGGTCCGGCGCTCCACGGGCGCGTCACCGAGGGTGAACGTCGCCGCGATGCCGAGGACGACGGCGGCGTAGGCGAGCATCCAGCGGCGCGCGGTGCGCCGCACCCGGGGCCCGCCCCGCCAGTGGACGATGAGCACCTGCGAGGCGGCGCAGTATCCGGTGATCGCCACATAGGTGACCGGCGCCGCCAGGTTCGGCACCCCGCCGAGCCGGTTGACGGCGCCCACCGTCGGCGGCGCCCCGAGGAAGAAGCACAGCCCGGCGAGGCCCAGCACCGCGCAGATCGCCCGCAGATACGGATCGCGCCGGTGCCGCAGCAGATCGGGCGCCTTCACCAGCAGCCCGAGCCACAGCACCCCGCAGCTCACGTAGTTGATGAGGCCGTTCATCTCTTCGTCCCGCGGTAGTTGAGCGCGGCCCCGATACGGCCGGCGAGGTCCTGCGGGTCCGCGGAACCGGTGCCGCCCTCCGGGGCGTACACCGAGCCGGCGGGGACCTCCAGCCAGGTGCGCAGCCGGCGGCCCATCAGCATGCCGAAGCGGTCGGCCTCCTGCTCCTCCGCCAGGCTGAAGTCGGTGCGTGCGGCGACGGGCAGGGGCCGGCCGGTGCTTCCCGTGTCCGGCTCCCGGCGGCTCATGTGCCAGACCTCGTGGCAGAAGATGACGATCTGGTGCCACACGGCGGCCCGCTCGTCCACCACCACGTCGTCGTGGCCCTCGCGCTCCAGCCACAGCCCGCTGGCGGTGTGCGGCGGGAACGCCGCCCGGTGGACGAGCACCTCACGTCCCCGCCAGGCGCTGACGGAGTCGACGAGCGCTTCGAACAGCACCTCGGGATCCGCGGGCACGTCCACCCGGATGGGGTCGATGAGGGCGTCAGCGAGACGACGCATCTCCTTCCTGGTACGCACCGCTGTCTCCCTGTTCCCCTGGGCGTCGCTCGGTCACCTGTGCAATATGCCAAGGCGGGGGCCCTCCCGGCCAGTTGCACGTGCCGCACGGTCACTCCGTGACCGCCACGGTGTCCCCGGGTGCCACCGCGCGGGCGCGGACCTCCCGGATCACGTCGGGGTGGCGCAGGGCGCGTGAGACGGCCCCGATCTCGTGGAGCAGCTCCGTGGTGTCGGGGTCGTGGCCGCCGGCACCGTCGCCGTCGCGCGTCGTGGTCCCGACCGCGTCGAGGATCACGACGGCGGCCGCGAGCGCCCTCGCCCGCTGCGGCGAGAAGCCCAGGCCCAGGGCGGCGGCGTACGACCGCTCGCGCAGCCGCTCGTCGGTGCGCCGGGCCAGCGGCAGCAGCACGTCGCGGATGAACGTCTCCCGCCGGGTCAGGCGCAGTTCGGGGCCGGCGCGCAGCACGAACGGCAGGCCGGAGCCGTGCACGGTCCGCATCAGCAGGTACAGGGGCCGCAGCCGCCGGTGGGCGCGGCGGATCCGCCAGCGCTCGTGCAGGTACTGCCCGGCGTGCGGCAGGATGAAGCCGACCGCGATCGACACGGCCGACAGACACGCCAGTGCCGGCGCCACGTCGAGACTGAGCCGGTCCAGGTCGTTCCCGGTCCAGCGGGCCACGACCGCGGTGAGCTTGGCGGCGTCGAAAGCGAGGTTGAGCGCGTAACCGATGCCCAGGAACTTCAGACCCCAGCGCAGCCAGGCGTCGAGCCCGTCGGTGCGGATCCAGTTCCAGATCAGCTTCGAGGTGATGAGGCCGGCGACGGTGTGCGCCAGGAGGTACAGCAGGATCTCCTCGCGCATGAACGGCGTCGTGGCGTAGTAGGTGTCCAGGTCCCGGGTCCGCTCCACGGGCACGTCCGCGAGGGCGAACAGCACCCACAGCAGGACGATCACACTCCCGTAGGCGTAGATCACCCGGCGGGTGGCCCGGCGGGTGGCGGCCGAGCGCTCGGACGGGCCGTCGCGCCAGGCGATGATCAGCACCAGACAGGACCCGCAGAACGCGGTGAGGAGTGAGTACACCCAGGGTGCCGAGATGTTGGGCACGCCGGTGACGCGGTTCACCCAGACGATCGTCGAGGGCGCGACGAACACGAACACCGCGCAGGCGAGCAGCAGCAGACCGCCGACCGCGCGCAGCAGGGGGTCGTTCCAGAGCCTGATGATCGTCGGCAGTTTGATGGCCAGGGCGGCGGCCAGCACGACGGCCGGGATCCACCAGAAGGACGTGTAGAGCTCGCTGAGGAGTGAGGCCGGGCCCATGGCCGCGTCCGCCGACCCCATCGCGCCCTCCGTTCTCATCGGCCGCCGTACTCAAGGCCGTTCGAGCCTACGCGGATGGATGTGTCCGCGTCATGCGAGAACGTGGACGAGAGCGAGGTCCCGGCCGGGTTCCCGCCCGGCCCATTGACGCGCCCGCGCATCCCCCTTACGGTCCCGTTCGCAGTTACGAGCGTCATTCGAAGTATCGAACAGTGGGTCTGAGCAACCCCGAAAGGACCACATTGCGCACCGCCCGATTCACCCTGGACCCCGCCTTCACCGTGGGTGAAGTGAACCCCCGCCTCTTCGGATCGTTCGTGGAACACCTGGGCCGCTGCGTGTACACCGGCGTCTTCGAGCCGGGCCACCCCGCCGCGGACGCGGACGGCCTGCGCACCGACGTCCTCGACCTCGTCAGGGAACTCGGCGTCACCGCCGTCCGCTACCCCGGCGGCAACTTCGTCTCCGGCTACAAGTGGGAGGACTCCGTCGGCCCCGTGGAGGACCGGCCCCGCCGCCTCGACCTCGCCTGGCGCTCCACGGAGACCAACCGCTTCGGCCTCTCCGAGTACATCGCGTTCCTCAGGAAGCTCGGCCCGCACACGGAACCCATGATGGCCGTCAACCTCGGCACCCGGGGTGTCGCCGAGGCCCTGGAGCTCCAGGAGTACGCCAACCACCCCTCCGGCACGGCCCTTTCGGACCTGCGCGCCGAACACGGCGACAAGGACCCCTTCGGCATCCGGCTCTGGTGCCTCGGCAACGAGATGGACGGCCCCTGGCAGACCGGCCACAAGACCGCCGAGGAGTACGGCCGTCTGGCCGCCGAGACCGCCCGCGCCATGCGCCAGTTCGACCCCGGGGTGGAACTCGTCGCCTGTGGCTCCTCCGGCCAGTCCATGGAGACCTTCGCCGAGTGGGAGGCGACGGTCCTCAAGGAGACCTACGACCTCGTCGACCACATCTCCCTGCACGCCTACTACGAGCCGCTCGACGGCGACGTGGACTCCTTCCTGGCCTCCGCCGTGGACATGGAGTCCTTCATCGAGAACGTGGTCGCCACCTGCGACCACGTCGGCGCCCGCCTCAAGTCGAAGAAGAGGATCGGTCTCTCCTTCGACGAGTGGAACGTCTGGTACATGTCCCGGACCGAGGCCCAGGTCGGCGCCCTGGACTGGCCGGAGGCCCCCCGCATCCTCGAGGACAGCTACAGCGTCACCGACGCCGTCGTCCTCGGTTCGCTGCTCATCGCGCTGCTCCGGCACGCCGACCGCGTGACCGTCGCCTGCCTCGCCCAGCTCGTCAACGTGATCGCCCCGATCATGACCGAGCCCGGCGGCCCGGCGTGGCGGCAGACGACCTTCTTCCCGTTCGCCCAGGCGTCGAGGTACGGCCGCGGCGAGGTCCTCGACGTCCGGGTGGACTCACCGACGTACGAGACGAAGAAGTACGGGGAGGCCGACCTGCTGCACGCCACCGCCGTACGCGCCGAGGACGGCACGGTCACCGTCTTCGCCGTGAACCGCGACCGCACCGGTCCGCTGCCCCTGGAGGTGACGGTGGGCGGCCTCGAAGTGACCTCCGTCGTCGAGCACAGCGTCCTCTCCGACGCCGACCCCGACGCCCGCAACACCCTCGCCGAGCCCGGGCGGGTGGTCCCGCACACGGCCGGGGGCACCACCCTGGACGGCGGCCGCCTCACCGCCGTACTGGAGCCGCTGTCCTGGAACGTGATCCGGCTGGCGTGATCCGGCCGGCACGGGGCCGCACCGGCGGTGGACTCACTTCCCCGGTGATTCCACCGCCCGCACCGGGACCCCGCCCCGTGCCACGCCGAGCAGCGTCAGCCGGACGTCGCCCGGCCCCGAGAGCGTGGTCCTGTCGGACAGCACGGCCAGGGCCAGTGTGTTGGTCCCCCGGGTGCGCAGGATCCCGTTCGGCAGGACGAAGGTGCGCCGCGGACCCGCCTCACTGACGTACTGGCCCATGTTCCAGCCGTTGAGGAAGACCTGGACGCGGTAGGCGCGCCCGGGGTCGTCGTCGAGCGTCAGCCCGACCGACGCGTCGAGGTCCGGATCGACGTCGAGGCGGAACGTGGTCCGGTACCAGGCCACGCCCTGCCGCCGCTCCGCGCGCGGGAAGTCCACGGCGCGCCAGTCCCGGTCGTCGTGCCCCGGCAGATGCCAGCCGTGCCGCTCGCCGTGCAGCCCGCCGCTGTTGAGCGGTCCGCGCACCCGGTCCGGCGCCACCGCCCCCTGGATCCGCCACTCCACCTCGCGCGATCCGCCCCCGAGGCCGAGGGCCGTGAGCCCGCGCGCGGCCTTGTGCGGGTCCCGCGCCGCCTCGTCCCCGTCGTGCTGCATGGGCCGTACGAGCACGGACAGCACATGCCGCCCCTCCGTGCGCAGCCCTTCCGGGACGTCGAGGACGGCCGTGGCCGTCCAGGTGCCCCGTGCCGCCGTGTCCTCGTCCGGCGCCGGCATGCGGTGGGCCCCCAGGGGCCGCCCGTCCAGCCAGGCCATCAGCAGCCCGTGCGTCCCGGTGCGGTAGGACAGCGACACCGAGGTGATGCCGCGCGTGTCCGTCAGCCGCCCCCGGTACCAGACGTCGCCGTAGTGGAAGCCGTAGTCGTCCGCGAACAGGACGGGGCCGTCCTCGGGCGCGGGCGTGGTGCTGTGGGACGACGTGCGGTCGGCCACCGCCCACGCCGAGTCGTCGAAGTCCGGTTCGGACTCCGGGCTGCCGCCCCGCCGCCGCCAGCCGCCCAGCTCGGGCAGCGTGACCGTGGGCGCGTCCGGCATCATCCCCTGCATCACCAGGCTCCCGGCCCGGCCGAGGTACGTGGGCACCGGCTGCCCGTTCCAGGTCACGGAGGTGATCCCGCGCGGCGCCCACACCTCCACGCCGGTCTCGATCACGACGTCGCCGGTCAGGTGGACGGTGGAGCCGCGCAGGGCGGCCGAGCGCAGCATCGCCGGGCCGTAGACCAGCAGGGAGCCGGACGGGGTCTCGTACGGCCACAGGCGCAGCGCGGTCGCGTCGTCGGCGAACAGCAGGACCAGGGGGACGTCGGAGTCCCCGCCCTGGACGAGGACCCTGCTCAGCCCGCCCACGCCGAGCGGCGCGACGACGTTCAGCCGGCCCCGGTCGTAGGACCACGCGGGTTCGGTGTCCGCGCGCAGGACCTCCGGCTGGGTGTCGCAGTCCAGCGCGAGCTGTGCCTTCTCACCGCTGCGGCCGGTGAACACGGCGACGTCCATCCGTCCGGCGGCCATGCTCAGCAGGGGCTGCGCGGTGGTGTACGCGAGCTTCCGCCGGCCCAGCCGCAGCCCGGAGACGAGCAGCTTGGCGTCGTGCGGGGCCACGGTGACCGGCACCTCGACTCCGGTGTCCGGCAGCATCGAGCGGACCTGCTCGTCGGAGTCGTTGCGCACGACGTACACCTGGGCGCCGGTGTCGGGGTTGGCCAGCCGGCGGACCGTCAGCCGCCCGTCCGCCGCCCGCTTCTCGCCGACCGGATCCAGCCGGGCGAGGTCGGGCACGGTCCGCACCAGATGCCCGAACTGCTGGAGCGGGGCCATGTCCGGGGTGGGCCTGCGGCCCTCGTCGATCGGCGCCCCGGAACCGTGTGGGGCGGGGAGGCCCGACCCGGGCAGCCAGCCCCACGACGTCCCGGCGAACACCGTACGGACGCTGTGCGCGGTGATCCCCCGGGCGAGGTCGGTGAGGTGACCGCTCCGCTCGTGTCCGGCGTCCCAGCGGAAACCCGGAGTCCGCGGACCGCCCGCGTGGACGCCGAACCGCCCGTCACCGTGGAACACCGGTACGTCGATGCGGTCGGCGCGCACCTTGGCGTACAGGCGGGCCAGGTGGGCGCGCCGGGCCGGATGGTCGGCGGGGATCCCGCTGTCGTCCTCGAGCCGGTACAGCAGCACCGTGCCGCCGCCCGCGGTGAACAGGTGCCGCACGGCGATGGAGTTGACGGCGGTCAGCCAGGCGTCGGCATGCCGCAGATACTCCGGGTCGTCGGTCCGCGCGGTGCCGTCGACGGCCGTCAGCCACCCGGGGAGACCTCCGGCGTCCACATCGGCGCCGATGTACGGACCCGGGCGCAGGATGACGTACAGCCGCTCCTCGGCGGCCGTGTCGAGGAACAGGTTCAGATCCCGCACCCCGGTGAAGTCGTGCCTGCCGGGCGCGGGGGAGTGGACGTTCCAGGGCACGGGGACGCTCACCGCGTTGTGCCCGTGGGCGCGCAGCTTCTGCAGGACGTCCCGCCACAGGGAGGGGCTGGGCAGCCGGTAGGGGTGCATCTCGGCGGACCAGAGCACCAGCCGCCGGCCGTCCACCAGCAGCGAGTACCCGTCGGAGCCGACCCGGTGCCGCCTTCCGTCCGCGCGCGGCGGAGGGGGCGGCGGGCCGGTCGGCACGCCGCGCGGTCCGTGCGTGCCGGTCGCCGCCCCGCCGCTGCCGGCCAGCGCGAGACCGAGCGCCGCCGTGCCGGCCAGGGCGGTGAAGGTACGCCTGCTGAGCTCCAAGGGAGCGCCTCCTGTTGTGGTGCCACACGCCGTGCTGGTGGGTCATTGTCTACGAAAGAGAACCCCGTCGTTCACAGGACGGTCCCGGTACGTCCCTTGTGTCCCGTCGGGTCATGGCGGAAGTGAATGGCCGGAGTTCGCTCTGTCCGGGGGTCGCGGCGCTCCATACGATGCGAGCGCTCCCGGCCTTCACCGCACCTCCATGCCTCCTTCACGAAGCCGGGAGCTCATGCGCCTGCGCTATTGGCATGTGCATGACGCTTCAACCATCACCCCCCACGGAAGGACGGAGAACCATGGCTGGTGGCCTGCTCATGGGCGCCGCGGTCGCAGCGCTCCTCACCGCCGCGTTACCCGCGCACAACCCGTCGACCGGCTTCGACGACCCGCCGCCGGACAAGATCGTCATCAAGGTCGCCACAGTGAACGGATCCGGATGCCCCCAGGGCACGGCGGCCGTCGCCGTCTCGGCCGACAACACCGCGTTCACCGTGACCTACAGCGACTATCTCGCCCAGGCCGGCGGCAACTCCGACCCCACGGCGTTCCGCAAGAACTGCCAGCTCAGCCTGCTCGTCCACGTGCCCCACGGCTTCACCTACGCCATCGCCAGCGCGGACTACCGGGGCTTCGCCTCGCTCCAGCCGGGCGCGAGGGGTACGCAGAGAGCGTCGTACTACTTCCAGGGCTCCCCGAACACGGAGTACCGCTCGCACCCGTTCGCGGGCCCGTACGACGACAACTGGCAGGCCACGGACGAGACCGACTGGGCCCAGCTGGTCTACGCACCCTGCGGGGTCCAGCGCAACTTCAACATCAACACCGAGCTGCGGGTGAGCGCCGGGACCTCGTCCGACGAGGTCAGCTTCATGACGATGGACTCCACGGACGGAGACATCAGCACGGTGTACCACCTCGCCTGGAAGGAGTGCCCGGACGACTGACCCGTCCCTGAGGAGCGGGCGGGCCCGACGCGGGGAGCGCAGGCCCGCCCGCTTCCACTCCGACTCCCGACAACCCTGGCCCAGGGCGTAGTCGGGGCCTCACAATCCATCGCGCAGAGCCGCGCGCGGCGGTCTGTGCCGCAGGCATCGGGGGTGTCCGCATGAGTGCCGGTTCATTGCCGCGGGAGTACCGGATCGGCCGGGGGAGGACCACCGGCATCGTGGTCGCCGTGTCCCTCGCCTGCGTACCCGGGGTGCTCGCCCTCCTGCTCACCGACGACTTCTCCGCCGCGGTGAAGTGGTCGGTCCTCCTCCCCCTGCTCGCGCTCTTCGCCTGGCTCGTCACCGCCTCCACCCGCGCCCGTACCACCGCGGACCTCAAGGGCATCCGCATCCGCGGCTTCCTCGGCACCCGGCGGCTGTCCTGGCCGGAGATCCAGGACATCCGGGTCGAGATCAACCCCGGCGCGGTGCTCCAGGAGAACGCGGCACAGCCGAACTTCGTCTCCTACGCCTACCGGGCCGACGGCAAGCGGCTGCAGCTGATGTACCTGGACGACGCGACCGTGAACCTGGAGCGCGAGGTCGCCGTGCTGCGCGCCGCCTGGGAGGAACTGCGCGGCGAGGACTGGACGCAGTCGGTGGACATCGCCCGCCGCATCGAACGGGGCGAAGCCCGGCGGCTGGCCGCCATGGCCGGGCTCGCCTGGGCGATGCTGTCCTTCCTCCCGCTGGTCGCGCTCATGCTGCTGCCCCTCTTCACGGACCTCCCCGACGCCCTGGACACCTCGTGGTGGCCCTTCCTCGTCATGGGCGTCGGCCTTCCCGCGGCGTTCGCCCTCGGGATGACGCTGTCCTACCGGAAGCACCTGCGCCTCCTGGCCGGGGAGGACTGACCTCCATGGGAGGAGCGTCCCGCCGCTGCCGCCCCGTCAGGCGCCGGGCGCGGGTCTCGCGGCGGAGGCGGCCGCGACGGCTGGCCGCAGCGGGTCGCGGACCGGACGGGCCAGGAGGTCCGCGAGATCCGGGCCGGAGCTCTCCAGGAAGCCGTGCCGGATGCCGGTGGCGATCGAGGCGAGCATCGGCGGCTGGAACGGCAGCAGGCCCGGTACGTCGCCCAGGAGCCTGTCCCGGTACTCGCCCAGACCGATGGTGCGGTGCGGGACACCCACCCGCTCGGCCACCTGCCCCGCCGTGATCGGCGTGCCGACGAGGTCGAGCACGCGCCCGTCGTACGGTGCGGGATCCGCCGCGACGATCGCCGCGGCCTCGGCGAGATCCGCTCGCGCGACCGCGGCCAGGGCGCCGTCGCCGAAGGCGGACTCCAGGGCGTCGCCCGCGCGGGCCCACATCAGAAGACCCCCGAACAGTTCGGCGTAGAGGCCGTTGCGCAGGATCGTCCACCGCAGTCCGCTCGCCCGCACGAGGCGTTCGGTCGCGCGGTGGGCGAGTGCGAAGGCGAGGTGGTCGCCCGCACCGGTGAGACTCGTGTAGACGACATGACCGACGCCGTCGCGGACCGCCGCCTCCACGACCGCCGCGTGCCGCCCGACGACCCGGTCGTCCTCGGCGTACCCGGCGGAGACCAGCACCAGCGTGGAGACACCGGCGAGATCCAGGCTCCCCGGGTCGTCGAAGTCCACGCGCCGCATTCCCCCGTCAGGGGTGCGGCTGCCCCCCGTCGCGGCGCGGCCGCGAGCGCGGAGCGCCGCGAGAGTGGCCGAGCCGAGATGCCCGTTCGCTCCGGTCACCACAATCATGTCGGTCGCAGTCCTCCGTCGTGGTTCTCCCCCGTCACTACGCTTGATCCTCGACCGCGCAACCACCGGCCACAAGAAGGCAGTTCGATGTCACCCACGCACACGGAAGTAACCGCCTCCCCCGCCGAACTGGAACCCTGCGGAAGCGCCGGCCACCCCGACTGCGGCATCCGCGACGTCCTGGACCGCATCGGGGACAAGTGGTCCGTGCTGGTCATCGTCGAACTCGCGGGCGGACCGCGACGGTTCCGCGAGCTGCAGCGCGCGATCGACGGCATCTCCCAGCGCATGCTCACCCTCACGGTGCGCAGGCTGGAGCGCGACGGCCTCGTGCTGCGCACCGTGTACCCCACCGTCCCGGCCCGCGTCGACTACCGCCTGACCGCCACCGGCGCCGGCCTCACCCACCTGGTCAAGGCCCTCGCCGACTGGTCACTTTCCCACCGCACCGCCATCGCCGAGGCCCGCGCCGCATACGACCGGACCCACCCGGACCACGACATCCACTGACGTCCGGGGACGCCGCGCGCAGCGGCCGGCCCGTCGCTCACCGACGTTCCTCAGCCCGCCTGGCCCATCCCCGCCGCCTCGGGCCAGGCGGCCTGTGGGCCCGGCCAGCCCGTCGCCGGGGCCGTGGAGAGGCCGTTGGTGCCCCTGACCTGCGCGGCCGTCAGGCCCCCGCGGGCCGGGACGCCGGGCGGGGTGAGGCCGGTGGGGGGCGGCACCTGGGACGGCACCGGCGCCGGGTACGCCGCCGGCATCGGCGCCTGTGCCGCAGGGGCGAGCGGCTGGGCGGCGGCCGGCATCGGGGCGGGCTGCGGGACCGGCTCCGGAACGGGAACCGGCACCGGCTGGGGGACCGGCTGCGGGGACGGAGGGGCCGGAGGGGGCGCGGGCTGTGGTGCGGGCTGTGGTGCGGGCTGGGCGAACGGCTGGGGAACGGGCTGGGGCACACCCTGCGTCCCCGCCGGCGCCGCGGCCGGCACCGGCATCCCGCCGGCCGGGTCCGCCATCACGGTGGACGCGGCGGCGGGGAGCGGCATGCCGGTGCCGGCGGACGGAGCGGCGGCGAGCCCCGGGGCGCCGGCACCGGCGGTCTGAGCGGCGAGCCCCCGCATGCCCGACCCGTTGGTCTCGCTCACCAGGCGGTCCACTGCCGCCGTGCCCGAGCTGTAGCTGGTCCCGGTAGCCTGCTCGGGCACGGCGGCTCCCCTCCTGGACGTCCCGTAGAGCACCTGTTCCAGGCCGGACACCAGGCGACGCACGTCCACCTGGGGGCGCACCACGAGACGCAGGAAGCGGCTGGACGAGCCGATCTTGTTGCCGCACTCACGGACCAGGATCCGGTGCTCGGTGAGCATCCGGTCCCTGACCACGGTCCCTTCGGCGCCCACGGGAAGGCGGACGAAGAGGAAGTTGCCCTGGGACGGGTAGACCGTCAGCCCGGGCAGCGAGGAGAGCTGGCCGGACATGTCCATCCGGTCGCGGCGGACCTGGTGGAGGCTCTGGGCGTACTCGGCACCGTGCTCCTTCAGCATGAACACCACGTGCTCGGCGAAGGAGTTGAGGTTCCACTTGGGGAGCATGGACCTCACCCGTCCCGCCAGCGCCGGGTTGGCGACCAGGTAGCCGAAGCGGATGCCGTGCAGGCCGAAGTTCTTGCCGAGGCTGCGCAGCACGATGACGTTGGGCCGCAGCATCGCCTCCTGCACCACGCTCGGTTCGTTCTCCGCGTCGGCGAACTCCAGGAACGACTCGTCGATCACGACCAGGTCCAGATCCGCCATGGCGTCCATGAACTGCACGATCGCGTGCTTGTGCAGGAACCCGCCGTCGGGGTTGTTCGGGTTGCAGATGACGGCGACCCGGGTGCCGCGCGCCCGGATGAACTCCGCGTACTGCGCCAGGTCGAGGGCGAAGCCGCTGGACTCCTGGAGCGGGAACATGTCGACCCGCTTGCCGGTCTCCATGGGCTGGTCGGTCCAGCGGCCGAAGGTGGGGACGGGGACGGCGAGCGACTCACGGACCAGGAGATGGTCGATCCAGGTGATGAGCTCCGTCGAGCCGTTGCCCATCGCCACGCACTGGGGCGGGAGTTGGAGCAGACTGCACAGCTCGGCCGTGATGGTGTCGGCGCTGCTCGGGTAGTACGTGATGATGTCGCGCAGCCGGCCGGCCATCTCCTCGAACATGGCCGGGGTGGGGAAGTACGGATTGCAGGGAATGCAGAAGTCCACCGGACCGGCCCCGTCGCTCTCCCGCGTCAGCGCCGCCATCGACGGGCTGTGTGCCGCGGTGCTGCGGAACAGCGAGGTGACGTTGTCGGCCATGGAACCTCCGTGTACGGCGGGTCCGCCGGGGACGTAACGGACCCGTCATGCCTGGGTGGCCCGCGCGGGGGAGCACGGGCCACCCAGGAGTACGGAGCCGGGCACGGGGCCGTTCAGCTCATGTGAGGAAAATGTGACTGCCGGAGCCGGCCGGGACTCAGGCGCCGAACGAGTGCACCGTCGTCGTCCGGTAGGTCTCTCCCGGCCGCAGCACGGTCGACGGGAACGACGGCTGGTTCGGCGAGTCCGGGAAGTGCTGCGTCTCCAGGCACAGCCCGTCGCCCTGCCGGTGGACCCGGCCGCCGGAGCCGACGAGGGTGCCGTCGAGGAAGTTGCCGGAGTAGAACTGCAGTCCCGGCTCGTTGGTGGCGATGCGCAGGGTGCGGCCGGAGGACGGGTCACGCAGGACAGCGGCATGCTCCGGGCGACGGGTGATGCCCTTGTCGAGCGCCCAGTTGTGGTCGAAACCCTGTCCGTACAGCACCTGCTGGTGCGCGGTGCGGATGTCCCGGCCGATCGGCTTGGCCCGCCGGAAGTCGAACGGCGTGCCCGCGACCCGCGCCAGTTCGCCCGTGGGGATCAGCCCCGAGTCGACCGGCGTGAAGCGGGAGGCGGCGATGGACAGCTCGTGGTCGTACACCGAGCCGCTGCCCTCGCCGGCCAGGTTCCAGTAGACGTGGCTGGTGAGGTTGACGACGGTGGCCTTGTCGGTGGTCGCCTCGTAGTCGATGCGCCAGTCTCCGTCGCGGGTGAGGGTGTAGGTGACCTTCACCCGCAGGGTGCCCGGGTAGCCCATCTCGCCGTCGACGGCGGTGTAGTACAGGTACAGCCCGACGTCCGAGCCCCGGGTGAAGGGCTCGACGTCCCAGACCCGTTTGTCGAAGCCCTGGGCACCGCCGTGCAGGCTGTTCTCGCCGTCGTTGACGGAGAGCTGGTAGGGGGTGCCGTCGAGGGTGAACCGGCCCTGGGCGATGCGGTTGCCGTAGCGGCCGATCAGCGCGCCGAAGTACGGGCTGGAGGCGACGTACTCCTCCAGGGTGGCGAAGCCCAGGGAGACGTTGGCGCGCCGGCCGCGGCGGTCGGGGATCTCCAGGGAGCGGACGATGCCGCCGTAGGAGAGGACCTCCATCCGGGTCCCGCCGTTCTCCAGCGACCAGCTGTGCACCTTGGTGCCGTCCGCGAGGCGGCCGAAGAGCCTCCTCACCGGCTTCCCCCTGCCCGGCGAGGCGTGCGCCGTCCCGCCGAGGGCGGTGCCGGCGGCCACGCCGGCCGCTGCCGCTCCTGCCATGACCGTGCGTCTGCTCAGTTCCATGTGCGGCTCCCGAAAGGGAAGGGGCCCCGCCTTCCGGCGGGGCCCGAGCTGACTTACGAACCGACCTTGCGCTTGTTCCACACGTCGAAGCCGACCGCCGCCAGCAGCACCAGGCCCTTGATGACCTGCTGCCAGTCGGTGCCGACGCCGACGAGGTTCATGCCGTTGTTCAGCACGCCCAGGACCAGACCGCCGATGATGGCGCCGAGCACGGTGCCGACACCGCCGGCCATCGACGCGCCGCCGATGAACGCGGCGGCGATCGCCTCCAGCTCGAAGTTGAGGCCGGCCTTGGGAGAGGCCGCGTTGAAGCGGGCGGCGAACACCAGACCCGCCAGGGCCGCGAGCATGCCCATGTTCAGGAAGACCAGGAAGGTGACCTTCTTGTCCCGCACGCCCGACAGCTTGGCCGCGGGCAGGTTGCCGCCGATGGCGTAGATGTGGCGGCCGATGACGGCGTTGCGCATCATGTAGCCGAACCCGACCAGCAGCGCGCCGAGGATCAGCAGCACGATCGGGGCGCCCTTGTAGCTGGCCAGCAGCATCGTCACCACGAGGACGGCCGCGGCGAGCGCGACGAGCTTCAGCAGGAACAGCTTGGCGGGCAGGACGTCGAGGTCGAACTCCTTCTGCCGCCTGCGGTCGCGCACCTCCTGGAGAACGACGAGGGCGATCAGCGCGAGACCGAGGAGCAGGGTGAGGTTGTGATAGTTGGTCTCCGGCCCGACCTCGGGCATGAAGCCGTTGGCGACCTTCTGCAGCCCTCTGGGGAACGGGCCGAGGGTCTGGCCCTCCAGGAAGATCTCGGTGAGCCCGCGGAAGGTCAGCATGCCCGCGAGGGTCACGATGAACGACGGTATGCCGCCGTAGGCGATGAACCACCCCTGCACGGCGCCCGCGATGGCGCCCACCGCCAGGCACAGCACCACGGCGACCGGCCAGGGCAGATCGTTCCTGACCATGAACACCGCGGCCATGGAGCCGACGAACGCCGTCAGTGAGCCGACCGACAGGTCGATGTGCCCGGAGATGATGACCAGCATCATGCCGATCGCGAGGATCAGGATGTAGCTGTTCTGCAGCACCAGGTTGGAGACGTTGCGCGGCAGCAGCAGGTCGCCGTCGGTCCACACCGCGAACAGCGCCACGATCAGACCGAGCGCCATCAGCATGCCGTACTGCCGCATGTTGCGGCGCATGCCGTCCAGCACCAGCTGGAGCAGGCCGTCACCGCCGCCCGCCCCGTTCTTGCCCGGTGGCGCGGATGCCGGGGTCTTGTCGGTGACTGTGCTCATCGGGATACCTCTTTGTCCTTCGTCATCTGACGCATCAGCGATTCCTGGGAGGCCTCGGCCCGCGAGAACTCACCGGTCAGCCGTCCTGCGGCCATCGTGTAGATGCGGTCGCACATGCCGAGCAGCTCGGGCAGTTCGGAGGAGATGAAGACGACCGCCTTGCCCTCGGCGGCCAGCTTGTCGATGACCGTGTAGATCTCGTACTTGGCGCCGACGTCGATGCCGCGGGTCGGTTCGTCGAGGATCAGCACATCGGGACCGGCGAAGATCCACTTGCTGAGTACGACCTTCTGCTGGTTGCCGCCGGACAGCTTGCCCACCGGCTCGAACACCGTCGGCGCCTTGATGTTCATGGACGTCCGGAAGCCCTCGGCGACCTGACGCTCCTGGTGCTCGTCCACCACACCGCGCTTGGCGACCTTGCCGAGGGCGCTGAGCGAGATGTTGCGGTTGATGGTGTCGATGAGGTTCAGGCCGTAGTGCTTGCGGTCCTCGGTGACGTAGGCGATGCCGTGTCCCACCGCCTCGGGGACGGTCCTGGTACGGATCTCCTTGCCGTCCTTGAGGACCGTGCCGCCCGCGTGGCGGCCGTAGGTGCGGCCGAAGACGCTCATCGCGAGCTCGGTGCGGCCGGCGCCCATCAGACCGGCGATCCCGACGATCTCGCCGCGCCGGACGGTCAGCGACACGTCGTCGACGACCTTGCGCTGCTGGTCGATCGGGTGGTGCACGGTCCAGTTGCGGATCTCCAGGGCGGGGGCGGTGCCCTCCTCCGGGTGGTGCGGGGTGCGCTCCGGGAAACGGTGCTCCAGGTCGCGGCCGACCATCCCGCTGATGATCCGGTCCTCGCTGGTCTCCGCGGCCTTCACGTCGAGCGTCTCGATGGTCCGCCCGTCCCGCAGGATCGTCACCGAGTCGGCGACCCTGCGGATCTCGTTCAGCTTGTGGGAGATGATGATCGCGGTGATGCCCTGTTCCTTCAACTGCAGGATCAGGTCGAGGAGTTTGCCGCTGTCCTCGTCGTTGAGCGCCGCGGTCGGCTCGTCGAGGATGAGCAGCTTCACCTTCTTCGACAGCGCCTTGGCTATCTCCACCAGTTGCTGCTTGCCCACGCCGATGTCGGCGACGCGGGTCTCCGGGTGTTCGTCGAGCCCGACCCGGCGCAGCAGCTCGGTGGCGTGCCTGAGGGTCTCGTTCCAGTTGATGAAGCCGCGGGTGGCGTGTTCGTTGCCGAGGAAGATGTTCTCGGCGATGGAGAGATAGGGCACCAGGGCCAGCTCCTGGTGGATGATCACGATGCCGTGCTGTTCGCTGGCCCGGATGTCCTTGAACCGGCAGACCTCCTCCTCGAAGAGGATCTCCCCCTCGTAGGTGCCGTGCGGGTGGACGCCGGAGAGAACCTTCATCAGGGTCGACTTGCCGGCGCCGTTCTCGCCGCAGATGGCGTGGACCTCGCCCCGCTGGACGGTCAGGCTGACGTCCGACAGCGCCTTGACGCCGGGAAAGGTCTTGACGATCGAGCGCATTTCCAGGACGGGTCCCGCCATGGTCGTGCCTTCCAATCCGTGTGTGCCGGCGGTCAGTCGAGGTCGCTCTGCTTGATGTAGCCGGAGTCGACGAGGGCCTTCTGGTAGTTCTCCTTGTCCACCGCGACCGGCTCCAGCAGGTAGGCGGGGACGACCTTGGCGCCGTTGTCGTAGGTCTTGGTGTCGTTGGTCTCGGGCTTCTTGTCGTTGAGCAGCGCGTCGACCATGTCGGTGGCCACCTTGGCGAGTTCGCGGAGGTCCTTGAAGACGGTCATCGACTGCTGGCCGGAGATGATCGACTTCACCGAGGCCACCTCGGCGTCCTGGCCGGTGACGACCGGCAGCGGCTTGTCCTTGCTGCCGTAGCCGTCCGACTTGAGGGCGGACAGGATGCCGATGGAGATGCCGTCGTACGGCGAGAGCACCGCGTCCACCCGGTCGCTGCGGTAGGCCGAGGTGAGGATGTCGTCCATGCGCTTCTGGGCGGTGCCGCCGTCCCAGCGCAGGGTGGTGACCTGGTTCAGCTCCGTCTGACCGGACTTGACGACGAGCTGCTTCTTGTCGATGTAGGGCTTCAGGACGTTCATGGCGCCCTGGAAGAAGTAGCGGGTGTTGTTGTCGTCGTTGGAGCCGGCGAACAGCTCGATGTTGAAGGGGCCCTTCTTGCTGCCGTCCTTCAGGCCGAGCTTCTCGACGATGTAGGTGCCCTGGAGCTCGCCGACCTTCTCGTTGTCGAAGGAGGCGTAGTAGTCGACGTTCTCCGTGCCGAGGATCAGGCGGTCGTAGGAGATCACCGGGATGTCGGCGTCCTTGGCCTGCTGCATGACGTTGTTCAGCGACTTGTTGTCGATGGCCGCGACGATCAGGGCCTCCACGCCCTGCGTGATCATGTTCTCGATCTGCGCGACCTGCTGGTCGGGGTCGTCCTCGCCGAAGACCAGCTTCGTCTTGTAGCCCTTGTCCTCCAGGAGCTTCTTGACGTTGTCGCCGTCGGCGATCCAGCGCTCGGAGGACTTGGTCGGCATGGCGATGCCGATGGTGGCTCCCTCGGAGCCTCCCTTGTCGTCCTCGCTGCCGCCCTCACTGCTCTGGCCGCAGGCGGACAGGGTGAGGGCGAGGGAGGCGGCTCCGGCTATGGCGGCGAGTGCGGCTCTGCGGTTACGCATGATCATCATCCTTGTTGTGTGGGCGGTGTCGGACCGGACGAGCGCGGTGCTTTCCGGGGAGGGGACCAGGAGACCGGGAACGGATGTGTGGGATTGTGCGCGGCTGTGTCTACTTCTGTGAAGCCGAGTTTCCGGAACGTTATGACGGAATGTCGAACCGGCTCAGATCGCCCGGAAGCCGGGTTCCGAGCGGGGCCATGTCGCGGTCCGCGCCGTGCCGGGCGAGCAGGTCCAGCGCCAGCCGGCCGCGCCGCACCCGCTCCTTGGCGGTCGCCAGGGTGAGCTCGCGCAGCTGGTGTCCGTACGGGTAGATCCCCGGCGCCTTCGCCAGGCCGAACTTCAGATACAGCGGGGCGGCGCGCCGGATGAGCTCGGCGACCTCGTACATCCGCACATAACCGCCCAGGTCGTCCGGGGCCTCGATGTACATGTCCATCGGGGCGGCCGAAACCCGTCGTATCTCGGTGAGATGAGCGAGCGTCAGATCGCTGGGCACGTTGATCGAGTCCGCGCCGAGCCGCTCGTGGACCGCGAACGAGGCCGGGTTGACCGGCCCGACGAGCGCCGAGACCTTCAGGGTGGTGTCGGACGGCAGGATGCCGGCCGCCCGTGCGCGGTGCAGCGTCCACAGCACGCCCTCGTCGGCGACGAGCAGGCATCTGACGCCCAGCTCCGTGGCCCGCACCGCGTCCTCGACACAGCCGGCCACCGCGTCATGGCCGCGGGCGCGCAGCCCGCCGCCGTGCGAGTCGGTGCGGACGGAGCCGCCGATGTCCCAGGTGCCGCGCGGACCGGTGAACAGGCAGAGCTCGATGTCCCGTTCCTCGGTGGCCTCGACCATCTCGGTGATCTCGGCGTCGGTCAGCATCCACACGCCGCTGCCCTGGCTGATCCGGTGGATCGGCACATCGAGGCGCGAGGCCTCCTTCAGCACCACCGCCAGCGCCTCGGGCCCCTCGCACGAGGGAATCTCGGTGCGCCAGCGGCCGCCGCCGGGGAAGGTGTACGGGGAGGCGTCGGCGGGGTCGAGGGCGGGCGCGCCCAGTCCGAGCGCGGTGAGCGCCTGCTCACCGGGCCGGCGGGGCGCCTGGGCGGAAGCGTCGGTCACGGGTTGTCCTTTGTGTTCGATATACCGGACGAGGTTCGCGGCTTGGGGTACGGGTCGGTGGAGAGGTGCGCCGGTGCGGGGACCGTCAGGTCGCCCCCGTACCGGCGCACGGCCTAGGGACGCAGCAGGACCTTGCCCACCTTCGGATCGCCGGACCCCACCAGCGCGATGGCGTCCGGGAACTCCGCGAGCGGCAGTTCATGGGTCACCAGCGGCAGCGGATCGAGCAGCCCGGCGGCGAACACCCGCACGGTGTGCGCCCAGGCGTCCGGCGGTGCCCCGAAGACGGTGTGCAGCTCCAGCTGCCGTACGACCAGATCCGTGGGGTCCAGCCCGTCGGCGCCCGGCGCCGGAATGCCGGTCAGCACCAGCCGTCCGCCGCGCCGCAGCAGCGAGGCGGCCGTACGGGCCGCGTCCGCGGACCCGGCGGTCTCGATCACCACGTCGAAGTCGTCCGGGAGCGGCTGGTCCTTGGTACGGAAGTCGGTGGCCCCGTACTGCCGGGACAGCGCCTCCCGGTCGCCCCGGGAGCCCACCACCAGCAGCTCGGACGGGGAGTTGGCCCGCAGGAACTGCACGGCGAACATCCCGAGCGTGCCGGTGCCGACCACCGCCACCCGCTCACCGGGCACGGCGTGCGCCTTCAGCGCGGCGGCGGCGACGCAGGCCGCCGGCTCCAGCAGTGCGGCGGCGCTCAGGTCGGCGTCGTCCGGGAGGACGTGCAGCAGCCGGGCCGGCAGGGTCAGCGTGGCCGCCATGGCGCCCGGCTGGGTGAAGCCGGTCTCCTCGTACCCCGCCGAGCACAGCGTCGTCTCACCGGCGTGACAGCGGTCGCAGACCTGGCAGTTGCGGAATCCCTCACCGACCACCTTGCGGCCGACGAGCGACTCCGGCACGCCCGCGCCCACCCGCTGCACGGTGCCGGACCACTCATGACCCGGCGTCAGCGGATAACGCACGTATCCCTCGGGCCGGTTGCCCTGGTACACCTCGCGGTCGCTGCCGCAGATGCCGGCGGCGTGCACACGGACGAGCGCCTCGCCCGGCGCGGGCTCGCGCGGCTCGTGCGGGACGAGCCGGTGCTCGCCGGGGCCCTCCACGACGACGGCGGTGCTCACTGCGACCCCTTGGGCTTGCGCTGCTCCCAGCCCTCGGCCCAGAGGTCGAACCGGGCCTGCTGCTGCGGGAACTCGGCCGCCGCGTCGACGTCCAGCTCCACGCCCAGACCGGGCGCGTCGGAGAGGTGGAAGCAGCCGTCCTCCGGGTTCACCTGCGGCGCGCCCTTGACGACCTTCTTGATTTCCGCGTCCGCGAAGTCGTTGAAGTGCTCGAGGATCTTGAAGTTCGGGGAGGTGAAGCCGACCTGGAGGGACGCGGCGGTCAGCACCGGGCCGCCGACGTTGTGCGGGGCGACCAGCATGTAGTGCGTCTCCGCGGTCGCCGCGAGCTTGCGCGTCTCCCAGATGCCGCCGATATGACCGACGTCCGGCTGCAGGATGTCCACGGCCTGGCTCTCGAACAGCTCCCGGAACTCGATGCGGTCATGGATGCGTTCACCGGTGGCGACCGGCATGTCGACCTTCGCGGCGACCTTCTCCAGCGCCTTGAGGTTCTCCGGCGGCACCGGCTCCTCCAGCCACGCCGGCTTGAACGGCGCGAGCTCCTTGGCCAGCCGCACGGCGGTGGCGGGGGAGAAGCGGCCGTGCATCTCCAGCATCAGCTCGGCGTCGGGGCCGATGGCGTCCCGCACGGCCTCGATCAGGGAGACCGCGTACAGGGTCTGCTGGTGGTCGAGTTCGAAGTGACCGGTGCCGAACGGGTCGATCTTCAGCGCCCGGTACCCGCGCTCCATCACCGTCTGCGCGGCCTTGTGGTACGCCTCCGGGGTGCGCTCGGTGGTGTACCAGCCGTTGGCGTACGCCTTGACCTTGTCGGTGACCTTGCCGCCGAGCAGCTGCCACACCGGAACCCCGAGGGCCTTGCCCTTGATGTCCCAGCAGGCCATCTCGACCACGGCGACACCGGACATCACGATCTCGCCGGCGCGGCCGTAGTCGCCGTACTTCATCCGGCGGACGAGGTCCTCGACAGCGAACGGGTCGGAGCCGAGAATGTGGTTGACCTCGGCTTCCTTCAGATAGCCCAGCAGGGCGTCGGTGTGGCCCAGCATCCGGGTCTCGCCGACTCCGGTGATGCCCTCGTCGGTGTGCACCTGTACGTACGTCAGGTTGCGCCACGGCGTCCCGACCACGTGTGTGCTGATTCCGGTGATGCGCACGACAGTTCGCCCCTCGCCTGTTCGATATTTCGTCACGCGTTCGAAATGCTGGCGTGACAGTAAGGACGGGGTGGTGGGGGTGTCAATGGGTCGCGCGCATAACGGTTTCGACAGTTTCGAAACCTATGGGCAATGGTCCGCACCAAACCTTCACAGCAAGGCCTATGAACCGAACCCGAGCGGAACCTAACCTTCCCGCGTCATGGACTTTTGCCACCCGTGCCAACGGCACCTGAATGGCGCCCTGGCCTGCCCCGGCTGCGGTACGCCCGTCGAGACGCTCAGCGCCCGTCGGCCGCAGGAACCTGCCGCGAGTACGGCCCCGGTCGAGGACGACGCCGAGCGGCGTGGCGAGCCTGACGAGGAGTCGGAGGAAGCGGCGCCGCGTGGACGGCGGGCGGCCCGGCGCCGTGGGGGCGAGGCGGAGGGCGACGACCCCGCCGCGGGGCAGAGCCGCCGCGACCGCAAGGCCGCGGCCCACCGCCGTCGGCGGAACCGCACCCTGCTCGTCGCGGCGGGCTTCGTCCTCGCCGCCGGCGGACTGAGCCTCGCGGAACTCGGACTGGACGCGCCCGGATCGAAGCCGGAG
The DNA here is from genome assembly GCF_055571035.1 of Streptomyces malachitofuscus. Lineage (NCBI taxonomy): Bacteria > Bacillati > Actinomycetota > Actinomycetes > Kitasatosporales > Streptomycetaceae > Streptomyces > Streptomyces malachitofuscus. Next base: position 308,634 of record NZ_JBVIGA010000001.1, read on the forward strand.
CCGGCGGTGGCCGGGGAATCACCGGACGGCGGCGCGACGAAGGTGGAGCCGTCCGGGTCGGCGAGCGGTGTCGCGGCCGCGAAGACGCCGGTGACGTCGCCGAGTGCCGACGCGTCCGACTCGGCGTCGGCTTCCGCGTCCCCGGAGGAGTCGGGGGAGGCGGAGACGGAAGAGGAAGCGGACGCGGACTCCACGACCGCACCCGCGAACGTGCCGTCGCCCGACTCCCCGACGACGCCCCCTCCGGCGGAGCCTCCGTCGGAACCGGAGACGCCGGAGCCGGACCCGACGACGAAGGAGCCCGAGCCGGACCCCGAGCCGACGGAGACGTGCGACCGGTTCCTGTGGTGGTGCACGTGAGCCGACGTGGTTAGCGCGCCCGGCGCCTGAACGCTGGCCGCGTGGGTGTGGGCCGGGGGGTGTTTGCGCAGCCCGGCGCAGGCGGGGTGCCGTCGCGCCCACCCGTGCCGCCCCAGCGGCACGACTGCCCGCGGAAGCGGCGGAGAGCCCCCGCACCACCCACCTACCGTGGGCGCTACCCAAGCACCCACCGGAGGGAGAGCTGCGCCGCAGGCATTCAGTCCGCTGCCAGCATGCGGCGCAAGGCGTCCCGCAGCGCCACCCGCTCCCCCTCCGACAGCCCCGCAAGCGGCTCGCGGGCGAACCGCAGGGACTCCTGCAGGCTCCGCGCCACCCGCCGCCCCTCAGCCGTCGCGGCCGCCAGCTTCACGCGTCGGTCCGCGGGGTCCGGCCGCCGTTCCGCCAGCCCCCGCGACTCCAGCCGGTCGACGATGCCGGTGACGTTCGACGGCTCGCACTTCAACCGCTGGGCCAGCTTCCGCATGGGCAGCGGCTCCAGGGACAGCAGGCTCAGCAGCCTCGCCTGGGCACCCGTCAGCGCATGACCCGCCGCCGCCTCCTCGTACTCCTCGTGGTACCGGGCCACCACGGAGCCGATGAGCTCGACGACCTCGAGGGTGAGCGCGTCAGGACGGCGGCTGGGTGCGGTGTGCGGTGGTGTGGCCATGCTCTCCAGGGTACCCGCTTACTTGACATCCTGAAATGTTCAGTCGCATGGTTGTTTCAGGTGCTGAAGTATCCCGAGGAAAGGTGCCAGGTCATGTCCGACGCCCCCACGCCCCCCACCACCGGCCGCGAGTGGCATCTGCTCAGCCGGCCCGTCGGCTGGCCGAAGCCCGAGGACTTCGCCCTCGTCGAGACGGAGATCCCCGCCCCGGCCGAGGGTCAGGTGCTCGTACGGAACGCGTACCTCTCCGTCGACCCGTACATGCGCGGCCGGATGAGTGCCGCCAAGTCCTACGTCGCCCCGTTCGAGCTGGGCAAGGTCATGCAGGGCGGCGCCGTCGGCGAGGTCGTCGCCTCGAACGCCGAGGGGATCGCCGTCGGCGACCACGTCCTGCACTTCTTCGGCTGGCGCGAGTACGCCGTCGTGGACGCGAAGAACGCCGTCAAGGTGGACCCCGACGCCGCGCCCCTCTCCGCGTACCTCGGCGTGCTGGGCATGACCGGCCTCACCGCCTACGCGGGACTGCTGCGCACCGCCTCCTTCAAGGAGGGCGACTCCGTCTTCGTGTCCGGTGCCGCGGGCGCCGTCGGCAGCCAGGTCGGGCAGCTCGCCAAGCTCAAGGGTGCCTCGCGGGTGATCGGCTCCGCCGGCTCCGACGAGAAGGTGAAGCTCCTCGTCGAGGAGTACGGCTTCGACGCCGCGTTCAACTACAAGAACGGCCCCGTGAGCGAGCAGCTGCGCGCAGCCGCCCCGGACGGGATCGACGTCTACTTCGACAACGTCGGCGGCGACCACCTGGAGGCGGCCATCGGCAGCCTCAACCGGGACGGCCGTATCGCGGTCTGCGGAATGATCTCGGTCTACAACAACACCGAGCCCGCCCCCGGCCCGCGCAACCTCGCCCGGCTGATCCAGACCCGGGGTCGCATCGAGGGCTTCCTCGTCGGCGACCACTACGACCTCCAGCCGCAGTTCGTGCGGGAGGTCGGGCCCTGGGTGCGCTCGGGCGAGCTCAAGTACCGGGAGACCGTCGTGGAGGGCATCGAGAACAACCTCGAGGCGTTCCTCGGGGTCCTGCGCGGCGACAACACCGGAAAGATGATCGTCAAGCTCTGACGACACCCGCTTCCCGGACTTTCCGTCATGCGGTAACTTTCTTCCGAAGCTGTCGCGATCGTGGGCGCGAGTCGCGGCGGACCGAGGAGGAACGCACTGTATGCCCATCCAGCAGACCGACGTCCTGTACACCGCCGTCGCGACCGCCGAGAACGGTCGCGACGGACGTGTGGCCACCGATGACGGCACGCTCGACCTGGTGGTCGCCCCGCCGAAGGAGATGGGCGGCAGCGGCGCCGGGACCAACCCGGAGCAGCTGTTCGCCGCCGGTTACAGCGCCTGCTTCCAGGGCGCCCTCGGCGTGGTCGCACGCCAGGAGGGGGCCGACATCACCGGATCGACGGTCACCGCGAAGGTCGGCATCGGCAAGAACGCGGACGGCTTCGGGATCATCGTCGAGATCGTGGCGACCATCCCGGACACGGACGCCGCCACCGCGCGCGGCCTCGTCGAGAAGGCGCACCAGGTGTGCCCGTACTCGAAGGCGACCCGCGGCAACATCACCGTGACGCTGAGCTGACCCGCGTCGTTGCGCAGGCGGAGGGCCGCATCCTTGGACGTGGGGTGCGGCCCTTGTCCGTCGGCCGCGGTCCGGTGGTCGTATGCCTGCGGCGCCACTGCGGGTGCGGTGGGGGTGTGCGTAGTGCCCACGGCCGGTGGGTGGTGCGGGGCCGGGGCGGGGGTGTCCGTCCTCGGATCGGCGCGATGGGGTCGCCTGGAGAGGGCAAGGGTGCGGACGCGCCAGTCGCTGAGGGCGGGCACCCCCGCCCCGTCCCCTCCCCGCCGTCGGCGGCCGTTCACGCCGGCCCCGATAGGGTGCACCCATGCGCGATCTTGGGGTGGGTTTCCGGTACCTCGTGAAGGGCCAGCAGTGGGTCGGCCGGCATGGCAGGCAGTTCGGGTTCGGACTGCTTCCCGGGCTGATCACCCTGGTCCTCTACGCGGCCGCACTGGTCGCACTGGCTCTGTGGGGTGCGGAGTTTGTTACCTGGGCGACGCCCTTCGCCGATGATTGGTCCAGCCCCTGGTCAGGCCTGTTCCGCGGCTTTCTCACCGCCGTCCTGTTCGCCCTCGGACTGCTGATGTCCGTCGTCACGTTCACCGCGGTGACCCTCCTTGTCGGGCAGCCGTTCTACGAGAACCTCTCCGAGAAGGTCGACCGCGACGTCTCGCCCGACGGCACCGCGCCCGTGTCCGGTCTGCCGCTGATGCGCGAGCTGTGGATCTCCGCGCGCGACAGCCTCCGCATCGTTGCGCGTGCCCTGGTCTGGGGCGTGCTGCTGTTCGCGCTCGGGTTCGTCCCGGTGGTGGGGCAGACCGTCGTACCGGTGGTCGGCTTCTTCGTCACCGGGTTCTTCCTGACCGAGGAGCTCACCTCCGTCGCCCTCCAGCGGCGCGCGGTCGAGGCGCGGGAGCGGCTCGCACTGCTGCGTTCCCGCAAGACCCTCGTCTGGGGCTTCGGCACACCCCTGGCGGTGGCGTTCATCATCCCGTTCGTCGCCGTGTTCCTGATGCCGGGCGCGGTCGCCGGGGCCACGCTGATGGCGCGCGACCTGCTCGGGGAGGAGACGGCCGGGGACGGCTCCGAGGAGTCCGAGGACGTCACCTCGTGAGCGAGGTCCTCGCCGTCGCCGTCATCACCGTCCTGGCCGTGATCGCCCCGGGCGCCGACTTCGCCATGGTCGTCCGCAACAGCTACCTGTACGGCCGGCGCACCGGACTCCTCGGCGCCCTCGGAGTCGCCGCCGGAGTCCTGGTGCACGTCACATACACCATGCTCGGCGTGGGGCTGCTGATCGCCTCCTCCGCCTTTCTCTTCACCGTCATCAAGCTGGCCGGCGCGGCCTACCTCGTGTACATCGGCGTGCGCACCTTCCGCGCTCGGGGCGAGGTCACCGTCGACCTGGAGAACGGGACCGGCCTGACTCCTTCCGCGGCCCTGCGCACCGGCTTCCTGACCAACGTGCTCAACCCGAAGACGACCCTCTTCGTCGTCTCGACCTTCGCCCAGGTCGTCAGCCCGGGTACCCCGGTGCCCCAGCAGGTGGGCTACGGCCTGTTCATGTCGCTGGCCCACCTGCTGTGGTTCGGCGTGGTCGCGGTGTTCTTCTCCCACGACCGGATGCGCGGCCTGATGCTGCGCGGCCAGAAGGTCCTCAACAAGGTGATCGGGACCGCTCTGGCCGGCCTCGGCGTCAGCCTCGCGTTCGCTCCGTCGCACTGATCGCGACGGTCACGATCGACCGCACCTGGTCGATGATGTCGAGCCGGTTCCGTACGAACTCGGGGTCGGTGATCTCCGTGGTGTTGCCGGCGCCGAACTGAAGGACGGGCGTGTGTACGTGGCCGCCCGGCAGTGCGGTGTGCAGGCCGAGACGGTCCCGCAGCAGGGTCGCCCGGTAGGCGATCTCGTTGGAGAGGTAGTCCCCGCCCCCACCGGCACGGGCGGTGGAGCCGGGAGTCGGCCCTTCGGGACGGACCACCGCCTCCGTGCCGCCCGCCGGGATCTCGGTCACGCTCGTGTTGTCGTACACCGGGAAGCGCCCGGTGTCCGCGGCGACGATCTCCGCGTACGGCAGCGTGGTCGACGTCCACTGCGGCTGTGTGGCCGGGTCGGCGACCGGGATCGTCTCCGTGCGGCCGGTGTTCTCGTTGTCCCCGAAGCCGCCCCGCCAGGCCCCGTTGGTCCGCTCGATGTCGAAGCGGCCCACCCGGCCCTGGCTCACGGTGGTGAACAGGTCGACCTTCGGCAGGTGCGGCCGCAGGGCCCGCTCCACCGTGCCCTCGGTGAAGTCCCGCCAGCGCACCGGGAACACCGCCGTCTCGATGCGCGCAGGGCCCTGCGGAGTCTCGATCACCGTGCCGTCGAGGGCGAGCGCGACCGCGCCCGACGGGTTGGAGATGCGGATGTCGCGGTCCAGGGTGAACGGGTCGAAGCCGGTCACGAGGATCCGCTTCGTTCCCGTGCGGTGGGGGTAGTGGACGGCGGTCTGACCGCGTGAGGTCCGCTCCAGCGCGTCGAGCAGCCGCGCCCGCTGCTCGTCGCCGAGCCGGAAGTCCGGCTGCCAGGTGCGCAGCTCCCGGGTCATGCCGAGCCGCGCCCAGTACAGCGGCCGGTCGTCGTCCCGGCTGAGGTCACCGCCCGCCGGCCCGCGCCCCTGCGCCCGGTCGACGGCTCTGCGCCACAGCTGCGTCCCCTCCCGGTCGACGGCGCGCCGGGCCTGGGCGTAGGAGCGTGCGCGGTCGAGGGCGCGGGCGAGGTCCGGAGCAGCGTCGGCGAATCCGGAACGGCGGAGTATCTCCTGCGGGGCGGCCCCGTCGAGGCGGCGTTCCTCGACGGTGGGGGGAGCGGCTGTGCCGGCCGCTGCGGTGGTGGGGGCGGCGAGACCGGTCAGCAGGGCCAGGCCGAGGACACCGATGCGAACACGTAGCGAAGTCAAGGGGGTTGGGGCCTTCCGTCGTCGTGGGGTACCGGATGCCGGAGGCCGCAGTATCGCGTGAGGGGAGTGGTCCACGCCATGGGCGCCCTCGGACCGGACGGACGGAATGGATGTGAAGGGTTCGTACGGGATTCAAGCGGGCAGCTTGATCAGGGGCCGCGGGCCGGCGGAAGCGATTACCGTCGGTTCGGGCAGTGCCCACATGAGCAGCCCCGGCCCGGGACCCTGACCCCGGACCGGGGCTCATGTGTGCGGCGGCTGGCGGGCTACCGCACGGCGAAGCCGTACACCGTCCCGGAACGGAACACCTCACCCGGCCGCAGCACCGTGCTCGGGAACTCCGGCCGGTTCGGCGAGTCGGGGAAGTGCTGCGTCTCCAGCGCGATGCCCGCCCCGGGGGTGAAGGGCTCCCCGATGTGGTCCGCGGTGTAGAGCTGCATCCCGGGCTCCGTGGTCGCCACCGTCAGCACGCGGCCGGTCGCCGGGTCGTACAGCTCGGCCACGTCCACGGGCGTCGCCGTGACCCCCTTGTCGAGCACGAAGTTGTCGTCGTACCCGGTGCCCGCCTTGCGGGCCTCGCGGAAGTCGAAGCGGGTGCCGGAGACGTCGGCGAGCTCGCCGGTCGGGATCAGCTCCGCATCGGACGGCGTGTAGCGGGAGGCCGCGAGCCGCAGCTCGTGCCCGGACGCGCTGCCGGAGCCCGCCAGGTTCCAGTACGAGTGGTTCGTCAGGTTCACATGGGTCGGAGCGTCCGTCACCGCCTCGTAGGCGATCCCCAGCGCGCCCCGCTCGTCGAGCGTGTACGTGACCGAGACCTCCAGCCGGCCCGGGAAGCCCTCCTCCCCGTGCTCGGCGACCAGGGAGAGGCGCAGCCCGTGCTCCACCGGGTCGGCGGCCCACACGCGCTTGTCGAAGCCGCGCGCACCGCCGTGCAACGAGTTCGGACCGTCGTTCGGCTCCAGGGTGTGGGTGACCCCGTCGAGCGGGAAGCGGGCGCCGGCGATCCGGTTGGCGTACCGGCCGATGAGGGCGCCCAGGAAGGGTTCCGGATGCCGGAGATAGCCGTCCAGGTCGGAGAACCCCAGCACCACGTTCCCGGTCCGCCCGTCCCGGTCCGGCACCTCGACGTCCTGGACGATCCCGCCGTACGACAGGATCCTCACCCGTACGCCCGCCCGCTGCAGGGTCCAACGGTGCACCGGCGTGCCGTTGGGAAGTGTGCCGAAGAGTTCGTTCATGTGCGAAACAATAGTCACCACTTCGGAGCCGTGACCGTCCGGTACGCGATCTCGGCCAGCCTGGCCTGTCCGTCGACGCTGGGGTGGAACCAGTCCCAGCGGCTCAGCTGCTCGGTGCCGAAGCGGTACTCGTACACCGCGCCCCCGTCGAAGCGGCAGCGGCGGTCCTCGGCGCACACCTCCTCCAGCACCTTGTTGTAGTCCTCCACCCGGTTCTGCACCGTCTCGCGCCGCTGCGTGGCCGCCGCGTCCAGCGCGTCCGCGTCGCCCAGCATCGACGGGCAGATGCCCAGCTTCCACACCTGCTTGCCCAGCGCGTTGGTCCGCCCCTGCGACCACAGCCGCTTCAGATCCGGCACACTCGCCACATACACCTGCGCCTTGGGCAGCGCCTCGCGCAGCATGCGCATCGCCGCCCGGAAGTCGGCACGGAAGTCGGCCACCGGCGTCATCGCCGACGTGGTGTCCCGGCAGGCGTCGTTCGCCCCGGCCATCACCGCCACCAGCTCCGGGGAGCGCTCCACCGCCCGCGCCATCTGGCCCGGCAGATCCGCCATCCGGGCGCCGGTCACCGCGAGGTTCCAGCTCCGCTCGGCGGCCCCCGCCCGTCCCAGCAGCCGTACGGCGAGACTGTCGACCTCCTCGCTGCCGCCCGTCGCCCACGACACCTCGGGACAGTCCGACAGCACCGAGCAGGCGTCGAAGCCCCGCGTGATGGAGTCGCCCACCGCGGCGACCGAGTCCGGGGAGGTGTCCCACACGGGGGTGGGCTTCGGGGACGGCCGCCCGTGCTTCGCCTCCGTGCCGGACGGGGCGGGGGAGTCGCCGCCGACGGCGTCACAGCCCGCCACGCCCAGCGCGGCGGCCGTCACCACGGCGAGCACGGCCCGTGAACGGCGCGTCCCCCTCCGCGTCGCCTGCTCCATCCGTCGCCTCCCCGCGTGTCGGTGTCCCCCCAACCTTTAACAACGCACGGGAGTTCCCGCCCGTCCACGGCAACTTCCCGCACCCGCACAGGCGTCCTGCCGGGTGAATGGCGGAGGTTTCCCGGCACCGTGACGGACGGTACGTCACACTCCTTGCCCTGTCGCACGGTAGCCTCGCCCTCAAGACGACCCGCTCAGCCCGGAGGTTCCGGTGACGACTCGTGGAGTTCTGTACGTGCACTCCGCGCCCCGCGCGCTGTGCCCGCACGTCGAGTGGGCCGTCGCCGGAGTGCTCGGCACGCGCGTCAGCCTGGACTGGATCCGCCAGCCGGCCGCCCCCGGCACCTGGCGCTCGGAGTTCTCCTGGCAGGCCCGGCCCGGCACCGCCTCCAAGCTCGCCTCCGCGCTGCGCGGCTGGCAGATGCTCCGCTTCGAGGTCACCGCCGAGCCCAGCGCCACCGTCGAGGGCGAGCGCTACAGCTGCACCCCCGACCTCGGCATCTTCCACGCCGTCACCGGCATTCACGGCGACATCCTCATCCCCGAGGACCGCCTGCGCGCCGCCCTGGTCCGCTCCCAGACGGAAGAGACCGACCTGGAAGCCGAGATCGCCAAACTCCTCGGCAAGCCCTGGGACGACGAACTGGAACCCTTCAGATACGCGGGAGAAGGCGCCCCGGTCCGCTGGCTCCACCAGGTCGTCTGAGAAGCGTCAGGGGAACAGGGGCGCGAGGCTGTATCGACATGCGGCTCCGCCGCGTGGGCGCAAAAGGGGGTCTGGGGGCGAAGCCCCCAGGGACGGGACGGGAAGGGGCGGCGGGGGCGAAAAGAGCCGTGCGCACCCCCACCGCACAAGAAAGGACCCCCGCCGACCCAGGCGGGGGCCCTCCCTCACTCGACCCCGGTCACACGGACCGGAACGCCAGCACCACGTTGTGCCCACCGAACCCGAACGAGTCGTTCAACGCCGCGATCCGCCCGTCCACGGGCAGCTTCCGCGCCTCGCCACGGACGACATCCGCGTTCGCCTCCGCCTCCGGATCGAGGTTCTCGACGTTGATCGTCGGCGGAGCCACCCGGTGGTACAGCGCCAGCACCGTCGCCACCGACTCCACACCACCCGCGCCACCGAGCAGATGACCCGTCATCGACTTGGTCGCGGAGACCGCGAAGTGGTCCGCGTCGTCCCCGAACACCTTCCGCAGCGCCTTGAGCTCGGCGATGTCACCCGCCGGGGTGGACGTCGCGTGCGCGTTGACGTGCACGATCTCGGCCGGGTCCAGATCGGTCCGGTCCATCAGGTTCTGCAGGGCGTGCGAGATGCCGCGCCCCTCCGGCTCCGGCTGCACGATGTCGTGGGAGTCGGCGGAGATGCCCTGGCCGACCGCCTCCGCGTAGACGCGGGCGCCGCGCGCCGCGGCGTGCTCGGCGGACTCCAGGACGATCACGCCCGCGCCCTCGCCCATGACGAAGCCGTCGCGGGCGACGTCGTAGGGACGCGAGGCGCCCTGCGGGTCGTCGTTGTTCTTGGACATCGCCATCATGTTGCCGAACGCGGCGATGGGCAGCGGGTGGATCGCCGCCTCCGTGCCACCCGCGACGACGACGTCGGCGCGGCCGGTGCGGATCATCTCGATCGCGTAGCCGATGGCCTCCGCGCCGGACGCGCAGGCCGAGACCGGGGTGTGCACGCCCGCCCGGGCGCCCACGGCCAGGCCCACGTTCGCCGAGGGGCCGTTCGGCATCAGCATGGGGACGGTGTGCGGGGAGACGCGGCGTACGCCCTTCTCCTTCAGCACGTCGTACTGGTCCAGCAGGGTCGTCACACCGCCGATGCCGGAGGCGATGACCGCGCCCAGCCGGTCCGGGTCGATGCTCGGGTCCTCGCCGGCCTTGGCTTCGAAACCGGCGTCGGCCCACGCCTCCTTGGCCGCGACCAGCGCGAACTGCGCGGAGCGGTCCAGGCGGCGGGCCTGCGGCCGGGGGATGACCTCGGTGGGTTCCACGGCCACCGGTGCCGCGATACGGACCGCCTGCTCGGCGGCCCACTCCTGCTCCAGGGCCTTGACGCCGGAACGCCCGGCGACCAGTCCCTCCCAGGTAGAGGCTGCGTCGCCACCCAGCGGTGTGGTTGCGCCGATACCGGTGACGACCACGGTGCGATTGGTCGGGCTCATCGGAATGCTTTCTCCAACGGATCTACGAGGATTCGTACGGCGCCACCGCCGGGTGGCGGGGCCGGGGTGCCCGGCCGACGGGCCTCCCGTACGGACGGAAGGCCCGGCAGGGCTCAGGCCTGGTGCTTGACGATGTAGTCGGTCGCGTCGCCGACCGTCTTGAGGTTCTTGACGTCGTCGTCCGGGATCTTGACGTCGAAGCGCTCTTCGGCGGCGACGACGACCTCGACCATGGACAGCGAGTCGACGTCCAGGTCGTCGGTGAAGGACTTGTCCAGCTGGACGTCCTCAACCGGGATGCCGGCGATCTCGTTCACGATCTCCGCGAGACCGGCGACGATCTCTTCCTGAGTGGCGGCCATGGTGGCGCTCCTTCGTTGTGATTCCAGCGGTTGTGGTGCGTGCCGCGTGGGCGGCGGGTTCTGCGGTGCCCGTGACGGATCCGATCATCCGGCACGGAGTGCCTAGGGGAGGGTAACGACCGTTGCGGCGTAGACGAGACCCGCCCCGAAGCCGATGACGAGCGCGGTGTCGCCGCTCTTCGCCTCGCCGGTCGCCAGGAGCCGCTCCATCGCGAGCGGGATCGAGGCGGCCGAGGTGTTGCCGGTGGTGCGGATGTCACGGGCGACCATGACGTGCTCCGGCAGTTTCAGGGTCTTCACCATCGAGTCGATGATCCGCACGTTGGCCTGGTGCGGGATGAAGACGTCCAGGTCGTCCGCGGTGATCCCGGCCGCGTCCAGCGCCTGCTGGGCGACCTTCGCCATCTCGAACACGGCCCAGCGGAACACCGCCTGGCCCTCCTGCGTGATCGCGGGGAACTTCTCGACGGTCCCGTCGCGGTAGTCCGTCCACGGCACCGTCTGCTTGATGGTCTCGGACTTGTCGCCCTCCGAGCCCCACACGGTCGGGCCGATCGCGGGCTCCTTGGACGGGCCGACGACCACCGCGCCGGCGCCGTCACCGAACAGGAAGGCGGTGGCCCGGTCCTCCAGGTCGGTCAGGTCGCTCAGCCGCTCCACGCCGATGACCAGGACGTACTCCGCCGACCCCTCGACCACCATGCCCTTGGCCAGCGTGAGCCCGTAGCCGAAGCCCGCGCAGCCGGCCGAGATGTCGAAGGCGGCGGCCCTGTCCGTGCCCAGCTTGTCGGCGATCTCCGTCGCGACGGCCGGGGTCTGGCTGAAGTGCGAGACGGTCGAGACGACGACGGCGCCGATCTGCGAGGCGTCGATCCCGGCGTCCGCGATCGCCTTGCCGGACGCCTCGATGGACATCGCCGCGACCGTCTCGTCGGGCGAGGCCCAGTGCCGGGTCTCGATGCCGGAGCGGGAACGGATCCACTCGTCGGACGAGTCGATCGTCTCCAGGATCACCTCGTTCGGCACGATCCGGGTGGGCCGGTAGCCGCCCACGCCGAGGATGCGCGCGTACGGGGCGCCCTTGCTGGGCTTGATCTTCGCCATGCGGGTCGGCTCCTTAGGGCGGTCAGGCGGCGTGCTCGGCGATGAGCTCGCGGGCCGCGTCGAGGTCGGCGGGGGTCTTCAGAGCCAGCGTCCTGACGCCGGGCAGCGCGCGCTTGGCGAGGCCGGTCAGGGTGCCGCCGGGGCAGACCTCGAGGAGGGCGGTGACGCCGAGCTCCTTGAAGGTCTCCATGCACAGGTCCCAGCGGACCGGGTTGGCGACCTGGCCGACCAGGCGCTGCAGCACCTCGGTGCCGGAGGTGACGGCCTCGCCGTCCTTGTTCGACACGTAGGTGATCTTCGGGTCGCCGGGCGTCAGCGCCTCGGCGGCCGTCGCCAGCGCGTCGACCGCCGGGCCCATGTGGGGGGTGTGGAAGGCGCCGGCGACCTTGAGCAGGACCACCCGGCGCACACCCTCGGGCTTGTCCGCCTCCAGCGCGGCGAGCTGCTCCTTGGTGCCGGCCGCGACGATCTGGCCCGCGCCGTTGATGTTCGCCGGGGTCAGGCCCAGCTTCTCCAGATGCGGCAGGGTCACCTCGGGGTCGCCGCCGAGCAGCGCCGCCATGCCGGTCTCCGTGATCGCGGCGGCATCGGCCATGGCCAGACCCCGCTTGCGGACCAGGGACAGTGCGGCGGTCTCGTCGAGGACGCCCGCGAAGGCGGCGGCGGTGATCTCACCGACGCTGTGACCGGCGACGGCCCCGGGCGCGACGTCCGTGATGGCACCGAGTGCCGAGGCGGACAGCAGCCCGGCCGCGACCAGCAGCGGCTGCGCCACGGCCGTGTCACGGATCGCGTCCGCGTCGGCCTTGGTGCCGTAGTGGACGAGGTCGAGTCCGATGACGTCGGACCACGCGGCGACGCGGTCCGCGGCACCGGTGAGTTCGAGCCATTCAGTCAGGAAGCCGGGCGTCTGGGCGCCCTGGCCGGGAGCGACGAGTACGAGCACTCTCACACTCTCTCTTGGGGACGGCCACGGCCGCCCGTGAGGACAAGGACGAAGAACGGAGGGGGGTTTTGTGGGGCCTCGACAAAACGCTAGGGCTGAAGATCGCCATCGACCAGACGCCCCAGGATCAGCGCGATCCGCAGCGTGAAGGCAGAGCGTACATCGGAGGGTGACCATCCGGTGACGTCTGTCACACGTCGAAGCCGGTAACGAACGGTGTTGGGATGCACGAACAGCATGCGCGCCGCGCCCTCGAGACTGCTCGCCTGTTCCAGATACACACTGAGCGTCTCCAGCAGGGCGGCCCCGGCCTCCTCCAGCGGTCTGTAGATCTCCTCCACCAACTGCTCACGCGCGGACGGGTCTCCGGCGATCGCACGCTCCGGAAGCAGATCGTCCGCCAGCACCGGGCGCGGGGCGTCCTGCCACGCGGAACACGCCTTGAGGCCCGCCGCGGCGGCCTGCGCGGACCGGGTCGCGGCCAGCAGGTCCGGCACCACGGGACCGGCCACCACCGGTCCCGCCGCATACGGTCCGATCAGCGACTTCGCGACTCCCAGCGGATTGTCGCTGCCGCCCGCGATCACCACGAGCCGGTCCCCGAGCACCCCGGTCAGCACCTGCAGCTTGGCGTGCCGTGCCGCCCGCCGGATCGCCTCCACGGTCAGTTCCGAGTCACCGTCGGGGGCGGTCCCCAGCACCACGCACACATGCTCGGGCGAGTTCCAGCCCAGCGCGGCGGCCCGCGACACGGCCCCCTCGTCGGCCTCGCCGCTGAGCACGGCGTTCACGACCAGGGACTCCAGGCGCGCGTCCCAGGCACCCCGTGCCTCGGCGGCCTGCGCGTACACCTGGGCCGTGGCGAAGGCGATCTCCCGCGCGTACACCAGCAGCGCCTCACGCAGCACGTTCTCGTCGCCGGGCGCCGCCACCTCGTCGATGGCGGACTCCATCACCTCGATGGTGGTGCGCACCATCTCCACGGTCTGCCGCAGCGTGATCGCCCGGGTCAGCTCACGCGGCGCGGTGCCGAAGACGTCGGTGGAGATGGCCTGCGGGGCGTCGGGGCGCCGGAACCACTCGGTGAACGCGGCGATGCCCGCCTGCGCGACCAGGCCGATCCAGGAACGGTTCTCCGGGGGCATGGCCCGGTACCAGGGCAGCGTCTCGTCCATCCGCGCGATCGCCTGCGCGGCGAGGCTGCCGGACGACCGCTCCAGCCGCTTCAGCGTCGCGGCATGCGGATGGGCGGGGCGTGCGGAGGCTTCGTTGGTGCTGGTTTCGGGTTCGGGCACGGGGACAAGACTGCCTTATCCGGACGGGAGGGCGTGCCCCAGGGCCTACCGTGGTCCATGTGATGGACGTACGGCGCGCTCGCGAGCGCTATCAGGGCGGCGATCCGGCGGCCGGAATCGAGACCCGCCACGCCTTCTCCTTCGGCCCCCACTACGACCCCGGCAACCTCCGCTTCGGCGCGGTGATCGCCTGCAACGAGGAGCGCCTCGCCCCCGGCGCCGGCTTCGACGAGCATCCGCACAGCCACACCGAGATCGTCACGTGGGTGGTGGAGGGCGAGCTGACCCACCGCGACTCCACGGGCCACGAGACGGTGATCCGCCCCGGCGACGTCCAGCGCCTGAGCGCCGCGTCCGGCGTCCGCCACGTGGAACGCAACGCCGGCCCGGCCCCCCTCACCTTCCTCCAGATGTGGCTGGCTCCGCTCGAGCCCGGCGGCGACCCCTCCTACGAGGTCGTCCGGGGCATAGCCGACTCCACCCCGTACGCCCTCCCGGAGGCCGGCGCGATGCTCCACGTCCGCCGCCTGGCGCCGGGGGAGCGGACGGCGGTGCCGGACGGGGCGTACGTGTACGCCCACGTCGTACGCGGTGAGGTGGCACTGGACGGCGAGCCACTGGCCCCGGGCGACGCGGCCCGCATCACGGACGCGCAGGGCGTCGATGCGGTGGCCGTGAACGCCCCGGCGGAACTGCTGCTGTGGGAGATGCGGGACCGGTGACCGCGGCTACCGCAGACCGTCGACGAACGCCTGCCAGGCGCCGGCACCGACGGTCACGACCGGCCCGGAGGGGTTCTTGCCGTCACGGACGGGGACGGCACCGGTGGGGCACCCGTCGGCGACCTCGACGCAGTCGCCGCCGTTGGGACCGCTATAGCTGGACTTACGCCACTGGGTCTCGCTCGGTCCGGTCTGCATAGCGTTCCTCCATTACGCGGGCGATCAGCGCGGCCGAGTCCTTCACGGACAGGGCAGCCGCTTGCAGGTGAGCGTAATTGAGATTGGCCTCTTTGATGGTCTCCGGGTTGGCCGTCATGTGGCCGGACATCATGTCCTCCGTGTAGAAGACGTCGGGGTGGTCATCGAAGCGCAGGATGTTGAACGCTCCAGCGAGCGCGGGATGTTCGCCGCTGGACAGCGGCAGCACCTGGATGCGCATCCAGCGATGGGTGGTGAACTTCAACAGGTGTCCCAGTTGGCGCCGCATGACGTCTTCTCCGCCAATCGGTCGGTGCAGCACGGCCTCATCGAGGATCACCAACGTCAGGGGCGGCTTCTCCCAGCCCAGGATGCGCTGACGTTCCAGCCGGGCGCCCAACAGACTGTCGAGCTGCTCCGGCTTGCCCGTAGCCAGCACCGCCCGCGCGTACTCCTCCGTCTGCAACAGCCCGTAGACCAACTGCGCCTGATACGTCGAGATGTATGCCGCCTTCGCCTCCATCTCCGCGTACGGCTGGAACCACGTGGGAAGTTGGCTGCGCAGCACCAGGCCGATCAGGCGGGAGAACAGGCCGTCCGTGCCGAGCGCCGCGTCCACGCGTTCGGAGAAGTCGCGGGTCGGGACCTTCTTCGTGGTCTCGATCTGGCAGATCAACGACCCGGTGCAGAAGATGATGTCGCCGAGCTGGCTCTGTTTGAGGCCGTGTGCCTCGCGTTGGCGGCGCAGTTCCCAGCCGTAGTAGTCGAGCGGGGAAGCGGTGGGGTCGAGCGACTGGATGTTGACCACGGCGGCACCTCGCTTCAACGCCTCACGGCGTCCGTTTCGTTCCGTGGTCGAGCGTAAGCGCAGCGTTGTCCAGCAGTGGGGTGAATGACGCAACTGGTCAGCACGCGGTGCCGTGCGGTTCGTCGCCGCACGGCACCGCAGGGCGACCGCGTCAGCCCTCGTCGCGCAGCTGTTCCGCCAGCGCTGTCAGTGACTCGGTCTCCTCGGTGTGGCCGAGTGCGGCCAGGCGGGAGACGGCCGTGTCGAGGCGGGCGAGGGCGGGGGCCGGGCGTTCCAGGTAGATGCCCTCCACAGCGGCTGCGAGGCGTACGCACTCGGCCCACTCGCCGGCCCGGTCCGGGCCGGGGTCCGGGGCGCCGAGCAGGGTGAGGGCCTTGTCCAGCGCGGTCAGGGCGGCCTCGTAGGCGCCGCAGTACGCGTTGACCCTGCCGTACTCGTAGGCCAGCGCGGGATCCAGTGGGCGGCCCTGGGCCTCGTACCCGGCTGCGCGGGCCTCGTCGGCGATGGCGCCCGCGTCGCTGAGGAAGGCGAGGGCGCCGGAGAGCCCCTCCGGGCCCTGCTGATGGGCCTGGAGACGGGCCAGTTCGCGCAGGGCGTTGCTGAGGTTCTCGTAGCGCGGGTCGCGGGCGTGGGCGGCGACGGCCTGGTCCACGGCCTTGCGGGCGCGGCCGAACTCACCGGACTCACCGAGGAGTACGGCCGTCTCCGCGGCGATCATGGCGTGGCTGCCCGGGTCGTCGTCCCAGCCCGCCGACTCGGCGGCGAGGGCGACGAACTCCGCTGTGGCGGCCTTGAGGTCCTCCCCGGCGTGCAGTGCGCGGGCGCGGGTCAGGCGCAGCTGGGCGACGAGCCGGTCGTCCAGCATTTCGTCGGTGACGTCCGGTTCGGTGAGGAGGGAGTCCAGCAGCGCTATGCACTCCTCGACACGGCCGAGGTCGAGGCTGAGCTGGGCCGCCTGGCTGTAGGAGCAGAACGCGTCGAATCTGCTGCCGTGGCGCAGGTCCAGCTCCGCCGAACGCGTCATGTGCCGCAGCGCCTCGTCGGGCCGGCCCAGGCGCATGCAGGCCTCGGCAAGACCGGCGTGGAGACGGGAGGCGTCGACCACGTCGGCCGGCCATGCGGCGGCCAGCCGCAGGCCTTCGGACAGGTCCGTGTACGCGGCCTGCGCGTCCTGGCGGGCGAAGTGCAGCCGGGCGCGCAGGGCCAGCGCACGGGGCAGGTGCCAGGCCGGGCCGTGGGCCCTCAGCCGTTCGAGGACGGCTTCGGTTTCGGTGAGCGCGCCCGGCAGGTCGCCGGAGAGGGCGAGTGTCGTGGCCCGCAGCAGCAGGGCCCCGGAGATCTGGGCGGCGATGTCGTGCCGGGTGGCGAAGGACAGCAGCAGATCCGCTTCGGCGAGGACCGGTGCGACGTGCTCCTCGCTCCCCGACGCCTGCAGACGCAGCCCGAGAGCGGTCGCCCGCAGCCGCAGCAGCCGGGCTTCCTGCTCCGGCGCGAGCCCCGACGCCTCCTCGTGCAGCCGAACCATGCCGGAGTGTGCGGCACCCAACGCGGCCGCCTTCGCCTCGGCGGCGGCGTCGCTCTGCGCCTGTGCGGCGCCGGCGTCCTCCGCTTCCGCGGCGGCGGAGGCGTTCGCGCCGTGCGCGTCGGTGCCGCTCGCGCCAGTGGCGCCAGGGCTGTGTGTCCGGGAGGAGACGGCGCCGCCCTCCGCCGTCCCGGCGGCGTCACCTTGCGTTCCGGCGGTGGTGCCCTGTGCTCCAGGGGCATCGGCGCCCCCCTGTGCCGGGAGTTCTGCCGTGGCCAGGAGGGCGTGGGCGCGGGACAGGGTGGCGTGGCCCGGCTTGGCGGAGTCGTCGTAGAGGGCCGCGGCTTCCTCGTGGAGGGCGGCCGCCTCGGCGAAGTCGTCCCGCTCGCCCGCCCGGCTCGCCTCGTCGGACAGCAGGTCCGCGCGGAGCTGGACGAGCGGGCCCACGGCCGGGTCGTCGGGGTGGCTGTAGTCGCGGGCGGTGACGAGTGTGCGCAGGTGGGCCCAGCGGGACCGGGAGTCCGGATGGCCCTGCTCGCTCAACTCGCGTGCCCTGGTGATCAGTTCCGGCAGTGTCTCGGGAGCGCCGGAGGTCGGTGCGGCGACCGGTGCCGCCGGGGCCACGTCGGCCAGGCCCCGGGTGCGCAGGGTCAGCTCCAGGGCGTCCAGGAGTGGGGCGCGGTCGAGGCGGGCCCGGCGGCGGTCGGCGTGAGCCGTCGTGCCGTTGCGGGCGTCGAAACGGGCGGCGAGGTCTTCGGCGCGCTCCCGCACCTCGGCGCGCAGTCCGGCCGCCGTCCAGGCGCGCCCCGCGAACCCGGCGGCGGGCAGCTCACCGTGGCCGAGCTTCTCGACGCGCTGGAGCAGGACCTCCACGCCGGTGAGGAAGTCGAACAGGTCCCGGGGCGAGTCCACCTCGTCGAACAGGTTCCGGTTCTCGGCGAGCAGTTCCAGGCCTCGTGCCTCGTTGCCCGTCAGCGCGCAGAACTCCAGGTGCCGGCCGACCTCCCCGCACATCGAGGGGTTGCGACGGCAGCCGCGGTAGCCGGCGAGGTGCAGTCCGCGTGCCTCGTCGGCGCGGCCGGCCCGCACCAGGGGCAGCAGCGCGTACGACACGGAGCGGGCCGGCTCCTCCTGGCAGGACTCCTTCCCGGCCAGGACCGGCTCCCAGGCGCGCAGCGCCCGCTCGTCGTCACCCGCCGCGAGGTGGTACAGGGCACGCTCGCACGTCTCACAGGCCTCGCAGTCGCTGAGCCGGCTGCGGGAGCGGCCCGCCCACAACTCGTAGGCGAGCGCGGTGTCCTCGCCGACGTGGGCGGCGAGCTGGTACGCCTGCCCGTAGTAGGGCTGGAGGTCCAGGCCGGCCTTCTCGTACCGGTCGCGCATCTCCGTCAGCCACGTGCGCAGGCTCGCCAGCGGTATCTCGGGCAGTGCGCGCAGGGCGTTGGCAACCCACTTGAAACGCCAGAACAGCTGGTGGCGCAGGCGCTCGTCGAAGACGTCGGGCCGCTCGTCGAAGAGCGTGAGCAGCCGGGCGAAGACGACGGGAGACTTCCGCGGCTCGGAGCCGTAGGTGTACGCCTCCTGGAGTTCGAGCAACGCGTGGACGAGCGGGACGGTCTCCTCGAACTGCTCGGCCGCGTCGACGAGCTCCTCGGCGGTGATGGTGCGGGTGCGGCCGTAGGGGCGCTCGTCGTTCGCCTGGAGCGCCTGGTACAGCTCGTCGGTGGTCTGGGGTGCGGTCGTCGGCATCGTCAGCTGTCCTTGCGGAGGGCGTGGGCGAGAAGGTCGAGGAAGGAGCGGTTGATGAGGCTCGACTCGGCGGGCCTGAGCGGACGGCGGGACAGCAGCGCGGCCTGCCCGTAGAGCGCTTCGGCGCTGGTGCGGGCCAGCTCGGGCTCGTCGATGGCGACGGCGGTGCGGACCAGCGGGTTGAGCTGGTTGAGGATGAGCTGGGCCCGCGGTGCCTCCTGGCGCAGGGCGCCGAGGATGTCGCCCCACAGGCCGCCCTCCTGCTCGCGCGCGAGCTGGGAGCGGGTGCGTTCGTGCCGTGCCTCCCGGCTGTCGACCAGGAGCGCGGGCGCGGAGGCGGGCTGGAAGGTGCGCAGGGCGACGTCGCAGTCGAAGACGGCGAGGGCGTCACGGGCCTGGGCGAGATAGGCCGCGGCGGCCAGCTCCGTCTCCCGGTCGACGGGGTCGAGGTGGGCGGTGAGGGTCGCCGGGTCCAGGTCGGCGACGGTGACCTCGGGCCTGATCTCGGGCAGCCGGTGGACCAGTTCACGGTCGTAGGTGTAGCCGCCGTTGACGACGCCGAGCCCGGCGGCCGAGGCGATCGCCGCGACCTGCCGGAACTCCTCCACGCTCGAGGTCACGAGCACGGTGCGGTGGGTGCGCGCGAACTCGTCGAGGGCGCAGTGTCCGTCGGTGGTCTCGAACGGCAGCCACCGCAGCAGCATCCGCAGGATCTCGTCATCGTGCACCGCGAGCGACTTCACGGCCAGATGGTGGGTCCTGAGGAAGCGGCCGAGCAGATCCGGGTCGCTGGCGGCGGCGCGGGCGATCCACGCGCGCAGCCGCTCGGCGAGGGCGTCGCGCACTGCGGCGAGGGTGTCGTCCTCGTACAGGGACTCGCGGGACGCGGTCGGGCGCAGGCTCTCGGCGTCGACGACGCAGCGCACGAAGAACGCCCACTCGGGCAGGATCTCCTCGGCCTGCTCGGACAGCAGCATGCCCTTGACGTGCACCCGGTGGCCGTGGCGGCGCCCGGCCGGCACCGCCTCGGGCAGCACGCACGCGATGCCCTTGAGGCCTACGGCCGGCAGGTCCAGCTCGATGGTGTCCAGTGGCGCGAACCCGAACACCTCCTCGCCGTAAGCGGCCAGCGCTCGGGAACGGGCCCCCGGGGTCGGGTACGTGCGCTCCCAGGGCGCGGCCTCCGGGTTGACCTGGGCACCCGCGCCGCCCGTGCCGTCGTCGAAGGTCACCGGATGCCGCAGCAGGGACCCGAAGTGCCGTGCCAGAGCGTGCACCTGCGCCGGCCGGGTCCACTCGCCCGCGTCGGCGCGCGGCGTCAGCGTGACGGTGGTGCCGGGCCGGGGGCGGGCGGAGGCGGGCAGTGCACGGACGGTGTAGCTGCCGTCGCCGCGACCCCGCCACTCCACGGCGGGCGCTTCGGGCGTACGGGCGGACCGGCTGACGACGTGGATCTCGTCCGCGACCAGGAAGCACGAGAGCAGACCGATGCCGAACTGGCCGATGAAATCTGCGCGTTGCTCGGCGACATGCTCCGCACGCTTGCTGCTGCGGCCGATCGTGGCGAGGAAGGTGTGGACGTCGGCCTCGGTGAGACCGACGCCGTCGTCCTCGACGCGCACCGCGGAGCCGTCGGCGTAGAGCCGGATGCCGAAGGAGCCGGCGGGGGCGGCCGGTTCGAGGGCGTGCCGGGCGGTCAGCGCGTCCACCGCGTTCTGCAGCAGTTCGCGCAGGTAGACACGGGGGCTGGAGTAGAGGTGGTGGGAGAGGAGATCGACGAGGCCGCGCAGATCCACCTGGAAGGTGCGGTCGGCGCCGGCCGGGTGCGGGCTGGTGTCGGGCAGAGTCATGGGACGGTCCGGAGGTGAGGGGGAGGGAAGGGAGGCGGCTCAGGCGCGGCGCTGTCTGCGGGCGAACTGCTTCTCGGGATCGCCGAAGTAGGTCCAGGGCCACGAGGTGTAGGCGCCGTCCAGTTCGTGGAAGACGCGCCGGGCGACCGTGCTTTCCTGGGCCAGCGACAGGGCCATGGCGAACATGTGGAAGTCGTGCTGCCAGCCCGGGCGCCGCTCGTAGGCGGGGTGCAGGATGCTGCGCCGGGCGGCCTCCCTCAACTCGTCCTGGACGGCGGGTGTGTCGAGGCAGTCCCAGTCGTCCGACTCCACCCAGTCCTCGATGTGTGCCATGGCGATCACACAGCCGAGGCGATGCCCCTCGGGCGCGCCGGCGAACGCCTCACGGGCGAACGCGAGGGCCTGACCGGGCTCCCCGCTCCAGCGCGGCTGCAACTGCGAGACCCACTCGAGGTGGCTCTCCAGGTCCAGCGGGTCGCGGCGCAGGGCGGCGTCCAGCCGGGTCTCCTTGACGGCCCGGGCCAGCGACATACCGCGGGCGGAGGTGAGGAGCCGGCGCCACGGTGTGACCCACTCCGGCCGCAGCTCGGCGGCCTCGAACAGATGCTCCTCGGCGATGTGCAGCCGCTCGCGGAAGATCCTCCACTGCTCCTGCGTGACGTTCACGGCACGCTCGGCGGTGCGGGCCTCCCAGCCCCAGACGACATGTCGCGCCCCGGATATCAGCAGCGCCTCGGCCCGGTGCTCCTTGTCCTCCTCGACGGCCCGGCCGATCCAGTCCTGCACCCCGTCCAGGTCGGCCAGCTCACCGAGGACGTGATGGTCGCGGCCGAGGTCGAAGGGGGTCAGCGCGGCCTTGACCGCCTCCCAGTCCCCTGCGTCGGCCGCCTCCACGAGCGCGAGTACGCGGGTGTCCCCGAGCGCGCGGAGCGGGTAGATCCCGTTCTTCCTGCGGGGGACCGGAAGAGCGTACGGATGCGCCGCCGGTCTCTCCTCACCCCTGCCGAACAGCTTGTCGAACATGCCGCGCCTCCCCTGGTCCCGCGTGATCATCCGGTGCAGCATAAGGTGCGCCACCGACATCGCATCCACGGAGTTTTCACATGCCGTTCATGCCGGCCGGGCCACGGAATACGGTGGCTGCTCCTGCTCCCGGTACGCCGCGCCCACCTCCGCGAGGCTGCGGCACAGGGCCGCGCAGTTCGCCTTCGCGTAGCCGATGACGAGGGCCGGCGGACTCCCGGCGGCGGACACGGAGTAGTCGCGTCCGCCGCGCAGCAGGACCGAGCGGCGGCGGGCGGCGCGGACGAGGGCCTGTTCGTCGATGTGGGACGGGAGCCGGACGTACGCCTGCAGCCCGCCGGCGCCGCCCGGCAGCCAGGCGCCGGGCAGCTGGGTGTCCAGGTGGGCGCGGACGGTGCGGCGACGGCGGCGGAACTCGGTGCGGAGCCTGCGCTGGTGGCGGTCGAAGGCGCCGGTGTCGATGAAACGCGCGAACGTGAGCTGTTCGAGCCCCGAGCAGCCGATGTCCCAGCCGGCGCGCACGTGTTCGACCGAGGCCATGAGCTCCGGCGGACCCGCGAGCCAGCCCAGCCGTAACGCCGGGGCGAGGGTCTTGCTGGCGCTGCCCGCGTAGACGACGCGGTCCGGAGCGAGGCTCTGCAGGGCGGGCAGCCGGTCGGCGGGATCCAGGAAGCCGGTGTCGAAGTCGTCCTCCAGCACATAGCCGTCGACCTCGCGGGCCCAGGCGACGAGCCGCTCGCGGCGTTCCCGGCTCAGGCGCACCCCGGTCGGGAACTGGTTGGCCGGGGTGATCAGCACGGCCCGTGCGCCGCTGGCCTCGAGGCGCTCCACGTCGAGCCCGTCCTCGTCGACGGGAATGCCGACGGGCCGCAGCCCCGACTGCCCGATGAACTCGCGTTCGCCGGGGTGGCCCGGGTCCTCGACCGCCAGCGCGGTGTGCCCCCGGTCGAGCAGCACCCGGCAGACCAGCGCCAGGCCCTGGGCGAAACCGGAGGTGATCATCAGATCCTCGGGCCGGCCGCGGACCCCGCGCACCCGGCCCAGATATCCGGTCAGGACACGCCGTGTGTGGGGGACTCCGGCGAGCGGGGAGTACCCGAGCTCCTGGCGGCCGGCCCCGCCGATCACGGCGGTCGCGCAGCGCAGCCACTCCGTCCGGGGGAAGTCCACGGTGTCGGTGGGGCCGGTGCGCAGGTCCCACCGGGCGCCGGGGGCCGGTTCCTCGGGGAGCGGGGCGAGGGCGGAGGCGGCCGCGTCCGCCCCGGTGTGCGCGGTGACGGAGGTGCCCGAACCGCGGCGGCCGGTCAGATACCCCTCGGCCGTCAGCTGGTCGTACGCCTCGACCACGACGCTCCGGGAAACCCCGATGTCGAGGGCGAGCTGACGGCTGGAGGGTATTCGAGTTCCAGGCTTTAAAGTTCCGTTCTCAACCAACGCACGGAGTGAGTCGCGTATCTGCAGGGCCAGGGGAAGCCGCGAATCCCGGTCCACCGTGAGCGCGATGTGCCGCGACAAGTGGTCTCCTCTTGAAGCAACGAAGTGGTATGGCCGGGGCATTGAAACATTTGATGGAGTTGCCTCGCACGCGCATTCGGCGCCGGTTCAGGTCCGGTGGCCGGTGTGGCAGGGGGGATCCGGACGATGCCGTCCGGAGCGTGCGATGTGCGGTGTTGCGCCCGGCGGAGGGGCGCTCCCACAGGTGTGTGAGGACCAATTCTTCGACGCCCCCTGCGATCCTGGCGATCGAAAGGCAAGCGTTGTGTCATTGGTATCGGTGGAATCGGCCGCGGTGTTGCCGCAGGAATCGGGCGAGCAGGGACCACCCCGATCCGGAGGAAACCATTCTGGGCGCGCGGCACCCGCACGGACGGAGAAAATCGCGGTTCGGGTGACGTCCGACGAAATTCCTTACGTGGACGCCCTCAATCTCTACGAGGAATTGTCCGCCATTCGGACACCGGACGACGTCTATCTCTTCGAGAGCCTCGACGGAC
Source organism: Streptomyces malachitofuscus (assembly GCF_055571035.1). Classification (NCBI taxonomy): domain Bacteria; kingdom Bacillati; phylum Actinomycetota; class Actinomycetes; order Kitasatosporales; family Streptomycetaceae; genus Streptomyces; species Streptomyces malachitofuscus. The sequence goes on from NZ_JBVIGA010000001.1 coordinate 332,131, forward strand.
CCGACCAGGACCGCCACTTCGCCGCCGTCGGCTGCGGACGGCTGGCCGAACTGCGGGTCCACGCCGACCGCGTGGAACTCGTGGCGTCCGGGGGCCTCGGGGAGGCGCTCACCGCCGCCGTCACGGCCGTCACCGGCCGCCCGCCGGCCGGTGACGACGGCATCCGCAGCTGGCCCCTGGCCGGCCCGGACACGGTGTGGCGGGTGCTGCGTGCCGTACAGGACGTGTTCGACGTCGACACCGACGTGCCCACCGGCACCTTCGCCTTCGGGTTCCTCACGACCCTCTCCTACGAGGCGGCCTGGGCCATGGAGGACCTGCCCGCCCCGCGGCCCGGGGCGGACCTGCCGCGGTGCACGCTCACCCTCTTCGAGGACACCCTCTGGTACGACCTGCGCGGCGGCGGACTCCGCCGTCTCGCCGCCCGCGGGCCCCGGCTCGGCGGCCCGGCACCGGACCTGCCCGCCGCCCTGGACCGGGCCCGGGCACGGGGCGCCGCGCGGGCGGCGGTCCCGGACGCGCCCGAGCCCCGCTCGGTGCGCGACACGGTGGACGAGGAGACGTTCACCCGCCGCGCCCGGCGGTGCCTGGAGCACATCGGGGTCGGCGACAGCTACCAGATCCAGATCGGCCACCGCATCGACGTGGAGAGCGAGCTGACGCCCCTCCAGGTCTACCGGCGGCTCAGCCACCGCAACCCCTCGCCGTACATGTACCTCGTGCCCTGGGCGGGCCGCACGGTCATCGGGGCCAGCCCCGAGCTGTTCGTGCGCATCCAGGACGGCACCCTCTCGATGCGGCCCATCGCGGGCACCACGCCCCGGGCGGCCGACCCCGCCGAGGACGCCCGCCGGGTCGCGGAACTGCGGGCGAGCGCCAAGGAACAGGCCGAGCACGTCATGCTCGTCGACCTGTGCCGCAACGACATCGGACGGGTGTGCGAGCCGGACACGCTGCGCGTCGACACGATGATGGAGGTGGAACGCTTCGCCTACGTCCACCACTTGGTGTCGACGGTCTCGGGCCGGATCCGTGACGGCGTCGACGTCTGGGCGTCCATCTGCGCGACCTTCCCTGCCGGCACCATGACCGGCGCGCCCAAGCTGCGCGCCATGGAGATCATCCACGACATCGAGGACGGGCCGCGCGGCATCTACGCCGGCGCCCTCGGCCTCGTCGACGTACGCGGCTTCGCGGTCCTCGCGCTGTGCATCCGCACCGTCGTCCACGACGGGGACCGCTACAGCACCCAGGCCTCGGCCGGGGTGGTCGCGGACTCCGAGCCGGCCGCCGAATGGCGCGAGACGCTGGCCAAGATGAGCGCCGCCCACTGGGCACTGACCGGCGAGGAGTTGCTCGCATGAGGGTCCTGCTGGTGGACGCGTACGACAGCTTCAGCCACATCATCGACCAGTACCTGCTCAGCCTCGGCGCACGGACCGACGTGGTGCGCTCCCGCACCCGCTCCGTCGAGGCGCTGGTGGCGTCGGCGCCCGACGCGGTGGTCCTCGGGCCGGGACCCGGGCACCCGCGGGACTCCGGGCACGTCGAGCTGGTGCACGCCTTCGCCGGGCGCGTCCCGCTGCTCGGGGTGTGCCTGGGGCACCAGGCCATCGGCCTCGCCTACGGGGCGCGGATCACGGTCGCCGAGCGGCTGATGCACGGCAAGACCAGCCCGGTCGAGCACGACGGGCAGGGCGTCTTCGCCGGGGCGCCGAGCCCGCTGACGGCCACCCGCTACCACTCCCTGGTGATCGCACGGCCGGCCGCGCCGCTCGTGGTCACGGCCACCTCCACGGACGACGGCTGCGTCATGGGCGTACGCCACCAGGACCTCGACGTCGAAGGGGTGCAGTTCCACCCGGAGAGCGTCATGACCCAGGACGGGATGCGGCTCTTCGGCACCTTCCTGACCCGCGCCGCAGCCGCTGCCGGCGCCCTCCGCTAGGGGCCGCGCCCCACCACCCGCACTCCCGCAGGCCGCTGGGACGCCCCGGCGTGCCCGCGCGCGGCATCACCATCGAACCAAGCAAAGGACCCCACGCCCATGTGGCTTCCCACGCACGGACCCGCGGCCGAGTTCGCCGCGCGGTACCTCGCCGTGCACCGCGCCTTCTACGCCCGCACCCTGAGCGAGGCGGACCTCGACGCCTGGCGCCGCAGCCAGCTGGCCACGGTGCTGGAGCAGGTCAGCACCCGGTCACCGTTCTACGCACGGCACCTGAAACAGGCCGACCTGTCCGCCGTCACCCCGGACGACCTCACGGCCCTGCCCTTCACCACCAAGGCCCACCTGCGCGAGGAGATGCTCGACGTCCTCAGCCGGCCGCTCGCCGAGGCCCTGTTCTTCTACGAGACGACCGGCACCACGGGCCGCGCCACGCCCTGTCCCCGCGACGGGCGGGAGATCGTCGCCAGCAACGCCCACGTCACCGAGTCCTGGGCCTCGATCTTCCGGCACCACTTCGGCACGCACGCCCCGCGGATCGGCCTGATGGGGCCGACCGAGGTGCACTCGTTCGGCGACACGCTCGGCGACATCGCCCGCAACACGGGCTCCATGAACGCCAAGATCTGGCCCTATTCCCCCGTCATCGGCTTCCGGAAGGCCCTTCAGCTCATGAAGGACCTGGAACTGGAGGTCGTCTGCTGCACGCCCGGCGTCGCCCTCACCCTCGCCAAGGCCGCCGAGCACTACGGCTACGACCTGCGGCGGGACTTCGCGGTCAAGCTGCTCTTCGTCACCGGCGAGATGTGCACGCCCGCCCTCGCGCACAACCTGGAGACGGTCTGGGGCGCGGACGTCTACAACATCCTCTACGGCTCCCAGGAGGCGTTCGTCGTCGCGACCGCCTGCCGCAACAAGCGCATGCACCTCTCCCAGACCAACTACGTCGTCGAGGTGGTCGACCCCGAGACCGGCGAGTCCCACGGCCCCCGAGGAACGGGCGAGTTGACGCTCACCATGCTGATGGACGGGGTGAAGCCGCTGGTCCGCTACCGCACCGGTGACGCGGTGTCCGTGACGGAGTCCGACTGCGACTGCGAGATGCCCGGAGACCTCGTACGGATCGTCGGGCGCACCCTGGACCGGATCGACCTCGGCGGCCGGCGGTTCACGGCCGGCCAGATCGAGACCGCCGTGATGACGGGGGTCACCGGGTCCGCCGGGTACCAGGTCGTCATCGAGCAGGACGACACCGGACAGGACCGGCTCACGGTACGCCTGGAACTCCTGTCGGCTCTCACCGCCGACCCCGAGGCGGTCGCCGACGAGGTGCGCGCGCGGACCGCGAACGCCCTCGGAGTGCCCGTCACGGTCGAACTCAGCGACGGACTCGACCCGATCGTCAGCACCGGCGCGTTCGTGAGCTGGAAGGCCGCCCGTGTGGTGGACCGGCGCACGGCGACCGACCACGAGACCTCGGTGGCACAGCGGATGGCGGCGAACCGTGGCTACACGAACTGACCTCACCGCCGGATCCGCCCGGGCGGTGCCGCTGCCCCGCACCCTGGCGAGCGAGTACGCCGCCCGCTGGAGCGAGCTGTCCGAGAGATGGGCGGCGCGCCCGGGGGCCGTCCTCGGGACACTCGGCCCCGAGGGGACCTCCAGCGACCTGACCGCGCGCTTCCTCGCGGCGGGGCACGGCCTGAGCGTGCGGCTGTTCCGCACCTTCGACGAGGTGCTGGACCACCTCCTCGAGGGACGACTCGACTTCGCCCTCGTACCCAGCGCCTACGCGGGCCTCACCCGCTTCCACTGGCACCCGGATCTGCGCCTGCGCGCGTTCTTCCCGCGGGCCACACCGGAGTACGGCATCGCCGCCGGAGCGGCAGACCGGGTCCCGCCGGGTGACGGACCGCTGTCCGTCGCCGCCATGTGGGAGGTCCGGCGGATCTACGCCGAGGTGGTGCCGCCGGCGTTGCGGGACCGGGACGTCCACTGGGTGGACGCGTCCTCCACCCAGCACGCGGCCGAGATCGTCGCCGGCGGCGGCGCCCGGCTCGCGGTGACCAACGCCCCCGGAGTGCGGGCGCACGGACTGCGCTGGGTGGCGACCCGGCCCGGCGCGGAGATCCTCTGGACGCTCTTCGAACGCTCCCGGGAGCACGAGGAGCCGTTCACCGCGAACCGGCAACCCTGAACACAGGAGAGATTCGACGTGTCACGCAGAACCCTGCTCCACCGCGCCACGGTCCAGGAGGGCCTGGGCCGGCCCTCCCTGCCGCGGCACAGCGTGCTGATCGACGGCGACCGCATCGAGGCCGTACTGCCCGAAGGACTCGCCCCGCTGCACACCCCCGGCATCGACGTGCTCGACCTCGACGGGCGCGCGGTGATGCCCGGCATGACGCTCGGGCACACCCACATCGCCTATCTGAACATCCTCGACGGGCGCGAGATGCTCTTCAAGCACTCGGTCCCCGAGGTCACCCTCGCCGCCGCGCGCAACGCGGAGAACCTGCTGGCCCTCGGCTACACCGCCTTCGTGGGCGCCGGTTCGGTCGCCGGGATCGACATGGCGCTGCGCCGCGCCGTCGACGCGGGGGAGCTGCGCGGCCCCCGGATCACCCCGTGCAGCCGGGACCTGATGGTGTCCGGGCCGCCCGAGCGCCGCAACCCCGAGGTCAGGAAGCGGATCCCGAGTGACCTGATGCGCCTCGCGGACACCCCGGAGGAGATGGCGGAGTACGTCGCCGGGGAGATCGCGCAGGGCGCGGAGATCGTCAAGGTCTTCTCCTCGGGCGACGACACCTTCCCCAACGGCCGCTCGCACGAACTCCTCTTCACCGCCGAGGAACTGGTGATCGCGGCGCGCACCGCCCACGAGCACGGGGCCCGGATCCGCGCCCACTCCCGGGGACTCCAGGGCATCCGCAACGCCATCGCGGCCGGCGTCGACGTCATCGACCACGCCACCTACGCCGACGACGCGGCGCTCGACGCGATCGCCGAGCACGGGATGTTCGTCGTACCGAGCCTCTACCAGCCGCACATGCTGCTGACCACGGGGACGCGGCACGGCAAGACCACGGAGTACCTGGAGACGCTGGAGTTCGAGGCCGAGGTGGCCAACACCCTGCGCATCCTGCCGATCATGGCGGAGCGCGGCATCCCGGTGGTGGCGGGCGACGACTTCGGCTTCGCCTGGACCCCGCACGGCACCTACGCCAAGGAACTCGAGCTGTACGTCACGATGGCGGGCATCCCGGCACCGACCGTCCTCACCTGGGCGACCGCGAACGGGGCCCGGCTCGCGGGACGCGGCGACGACGCGGGCACGGTGCAGGCCGGACGCCTGGCCGACCTCGTCGTGACGGGTGACGACCCGGCCGAGGACATCTCCGTACTGAGCCGGCCCGGCGGCATCGAACTCGTGCTGCTCGGCGGGGAACCGGTCGCGGGCAGCGCCGAGCCCTTCCGGACCGGCGCCGCACGCGGCACGGACGTCGACGGGGCCCCGGCCCCCGCGGGAGCCGCGTGATGGCCGGGACCCGCGCCGTGCTGCCCGTGACGCCGCTGCTCGCCGTCGGCGCGTTCGCCATCGGCACCGACACCTTCGTGGTGTCCGGGGTGCTGCCCGAGGTCGCCCGTGACCTCGACGCGAGCCTCGCCGACGCCGGCTGGGTGAGCACGCTCTTCGCGCTCACCTACGCCGTCCTCGCGCCCGTGCTCGGAGCGCTCACCGGACGCCTGGAACGTCGCCGCGTCCTGGTCGTCTCGCTGACCGTGTTCGCCGTCGGCAACGCGGCCTCCGCACTCGCCGACGGGCTGGGCGCCCTCCTCGCCGCGCGGGTCCTGACCGCGGCCGGGGCCGCCCTCTACGTTCCCGCCGCCTCCGCGTCGGCCGCCGCCCTGGCCGCCCCCGAACGCCGGGGGCGGGCCATGGCGGTGGTGCTCGGCGGGCTCTCGGCGGCCACCCTCGCGGGAGTGCCGTTCGGCACCTGGCTCGCCGCCGACCTGGGCTGGGCCGCCACGTTCTGGCTGCTGGCCGGCCTCGGCGCGGTGTGCGCCGTCGCCGTGGCCCTCGGGCTGCCCGACGTGCGGCTGCCCGCCGCGCCGGGGCTCGCGGCCCGCCTCGCGCCGGTGCGGGACCCGCGGGTGCTGAGCACGGTGCTCACGACGCTGGCGTTCATGACGGGCGGCTATCTGGCGCTGACGTACATCGGCGCCGTCCTCGCCCCGGCGACCGACGGCGACGGCACCGTGCTCGCCCTGCTGCTGCTCGTCTTCGGCGTCTTCGCGGTGGGCGGCACGGTGGCCGGCGGGCGCGCCACGGACCGCTGGGGCCCGGCCCCGGTGCTGGCCGCCGCCCTCGCGGGACTCGCCGCCGTCCTCGTGACACTGCCGCTGACCCGGGACTCCCTGACCACGGCCGTCGTGGCCATGGCGGCGTGGGGGGTGACGGCGATGGCCACCCAGCCGCCGCAGCAGCACCGGCTGTTCACCATCGCACCGGCCTCCGGACCGCTCCTGCTCTCCCTGAACTCGTCGGCGACCTTCGCCGGGATCTCCCTGGGCGGCTTCCTCGGCGGGCGGGTGCTGAGCCACAGCGAGACGCACGGGGTGGACCGCCTCGGTCAGTTCGGCGCGGCACTGGTGGCGGTCGGTCTCCTGACGGCGGTGACCGCACTCCGCACCCGGTCTCCCTCCCCCTCCACCGACACCGGTCGCGCCTCCCCCGAGCCCGCTCGAAAGCCCGGTTGACCGCGACGACGGCCCTCCCGGTTCCTCTGAGCTCCCGGGGCGGGGCTTGGGCGGGGAGCGTGGCGCAGCCCGGCGCCTGCGGGCTGCGGGTGGGGTGCACGCCGGGCTTCGCAGGCGGGCGCCGACCGCGCGCCGGGCCACGCCGCCCCGGCTGCACGGGCGTCGGGCGTCCGTACCGGCACGAGCTCCGCGCCGGTACGGAGCGGGCGTCCCGGTGCCGGCTCGCCGCCGTGGCGGAGATGCGCGGTGCGGACGGGCGGGCCGCCGCGCCCCGGCGGGACGCGGGTGTGCTGGGCGTGTGCGGTGCCGCGGCGGGGGCGGTGACGGTGCGTGGTGGTGGCGGCGGGTCCGGCGGTCGTGACGGGTGCGGGACTCCGTGTCCGAGCACAGGTCGGGCACCGCAAGTGGCCTCACGCTTTGCTCCGCAATTGGCCACCGCCGGCCACCCGACCGCTCCCTACTGTCGATCCGTCATCAAAGGCCCGGCCTCCGAAACTTCCGAGAACGAAGGACCACACCCCATGGACAGCGACCGCCCCCAACCGGATGCCCGCCCCCTCGCCGTCGGCGTCGACACGCGACTGCGGGAGCGCGTGCCCGGCTACGTCCTCGGCCTGATCGCCGTACCGGACGCCGACGTCGTCGCGGACGCCCCCAAGGTGGCGGACCGGCTGACCGCCGCCGAGGACGCCCTGCACGCCGCGGAGCTCTCCAAGGCGGACGTCTCCGCCCTCGTGTCCATCGCCGCCTGGCGCTACGCCTACCGCGAGATGGGCGTCAACCCCAACCGGTTCCCCTGCGCCGCCGAGTCGGTGCTGCGCCGGGTGGCCAGGGGCGACCGGCTGCCGCGCATCAACTCCCTGGTGGACCTGTGCAACGCGGTGTCCCTGGAGAGCCGGCTCCCCGTGGCCTCCTGCGACGTGGGCGACATCGAGGACGAGCTGACCGTGCGGCTCGCCCACGGCGGCGAGGTCCATCTGCCGCTCGGCGCGCCCGACGCCCCCGAGCACCCCGAGCCCGGCGAGGTCGTCTACGCCGACGCCCGGGACCGCGCGCACTCACGGCGCTGGAACTGGCGGCAGGGCGACGTGGTCAGGACGGACCTCGGACGGCGCAGGCTGCTGCTCACCGTCGAGTCCGCGCACGAGGGCGGCCGGGGCGAGGTGGAGGACACGCTCGGGCGGCTCACCGAGGCGCTCACCGACCTGGGCGCCGCCTGGGAACCGCCCCGGATCCTCGACGGCACCACCACCCGGGTGGAGCTGTTCGCAGCCCCTTCGACCGCGACGCGTGGATGAGGAGAAGGTCATGAACCGTTCGATCCTGGTGGTCTACCGGCCCGCCGCCGGACGCTACGCCGCCCAGTTCCGCAGTGTCGTGGAGGCCGCCGCCGGTCTCGGCGTGTCCACCGTGGTGCTGCTGCCCACCGGGTGGCAGGCACCGGAGGCCGACGGCCTCGCGCAGTACCACGCCGACCTCGACGACCCGGCGGCCGTACGCGCCGCCGTCGACGGCATCGTCGCCGAGCACCGCGTCGAGCGCGTCTTCCCGCTGTTCGAGGGCGATGTGCTGCCCGCCGCCCGCGCCCGGCGCGACCACGGCATCCCGGGCCTCACCCCCGACCAGGCGCTCAACTTCCGCGACAAGAACGTGATGCACCGCCGGGCCGAGGAACTGGGCGTGCGCGTCGCCCGGTCCTGCCGCCCGGACACCGTCGGCGCGGTCACCGAGTTCGCGGCCGAGGTGGGCTACCCCATCGTCGTCAAGCCGTACGCGGGATGGGCCTGCGGCCGCACCTACCGGGTGGACGGCCCCGAGGCGCTGGAGCGCGTCTGGGACGAGATGGGCGACGACCGGCACGAGTACCGGGTCGAGGAGTTCGTCCGCGGCACGGAGTACCACGTCGACTCGCTCTTCAAGGACGGCGAGCCCGTCTTCGCCCAGCTCTCCCGCTACACGTACTCCATCCTGGAGTACCGCGACGAACCGGGCGGCACCGTCTCCCGCAAGTACGACCTGTCACCGGCCGAGCGGCGCATCCTCGACCTCAACACCGTGGTGCTGCGCGGCTTCGGCCTCGGCACCGGCGTGGTGCACGCCGAGTTCTTCCTCCTCGACGACGGCGACGTCGTCTTCGGGGAGGCGGGCGCCCGGGCCGGCGGCGGCTCCATCGTCCCCGCGATCGAGGCCGGCCGCGGCATCAACCTCGCCGGTGAGTGGTGCCGGCTGGAACTCGACCCGGCGCACCGCACCGAGGCACGGCTGGGCCCCGAGATCGGCACCGAGTACCTGGCCTCGGACCGGTACGGACGCATCACCGCCATCACCGGCCCCGAGGAACTGAAAGCACTGGAGAAGGTCCTGGACGCCGACGTGTGGAAGGGGGTCGGCGACGTCCTGGCCCCGCCGACCGCCTCCAACGACGTCCTGGGCTGGTACGTGTGCGAAGGCACCGACTTCGAGGACGTGCGGGCCCGCTTCAAGACCGTACGGGACGCCTTCCGCGTGGAGACCGTGCCGGCGGACGACGGGCAGGCGTCCTCATGTGGCTGACGCGGCTGAGGGAGCTCCCGGTCGCCCTCCGGGTGCTGTTCCTCGCCTCCTTCATCAACCGCGCGGGCATGTTCGTCTTCCCGCTGCTCGCCGTCTACCTGGTGCGCGGCAAGGACCTCAGCGCCGGCGAGGCCGGGCTGCTGATCTCCGTGGGCAGCACCGGCCTGCTCGTGGGCAGCCTGCTGAGCGGGCCGGTGTGCGACCTGCGCGGCCGGCGCACCGCGCTGCTCGGCGCCCTGGTGCTGAACGCCGCGGGGTATCTCGGCCTCGCCGTGCTGGACGGCCCCCCGTGGACGTACGCCGGACTGCTCTTCATCGCCCTCGTCGGCATGGGCATGTTCGGACCGGCGGCCAACACCCTGGTCGCCGATCTGACCGAGCCCGAACAGCGGCCGTTCGCCTACACGGTGAACTACGTCGGCAACAACCTCGGCATGGGCATCGGCCCGCTCCTCGGCGGCGTCGCGGCGGCGTACTCGTACGACATCATGTTCGCGGGGAACATCCTCGCCGGCCTGGCGTGCGCCGTGCTGATCGCCCTGTGGGTGCCCCGCGACCGTCCCCACCGGGACCGGAGCCGCAAGGACAAGGCGCGCACGGGGCCGCTCGGCCACCACGACGTCCTGCTGGTGGTGCTCGTCTCCTTCTTCTACGTCGTGCCGCTGATCGGCCTCGAATACACACTGCCGCTCGCCGTCACCACGGTCCTGGACCAGTCGGCCGGCCTGGTCGGCGCCGTCTACACCATCAACAGCGTCGTCGTGGTCGGCCTCGGGCTGTTCCTGGAGAAGCGCATGCGGGGCCGCGGCACCAAGCTGCTGCTGCTCGTCAGCGGAGCGCTGTGGGCCCTGGGCCTCGCCGTCATCGTCGTCGCCTTCTCGCTGCCGGCGATCCTGCTGTCCACGGTGATCTGGACACTCGGCGAGATCATCGTCTCGGTAGTCGTGCCCACCTACGTCGCCGACCACGTCGACGAGCGCAGGGTCGGCACCTTCATGGCGCTGAACGGCTTCGTCCTGGGCCTCGCCCGTCTCGCGGTGCCCGCGGGGCTCGGCGTCCTGTGGACCGCCCACGGCCACCAGCCCGTCTTCCTCACCATGCTCGCGGCCCCGCTCGTGGGCATGGCCGCCTACGCCGTACTGCGGATCAGGCCCTCGGCCGCCGCGACGGCCGCATCCGAGCCGAAGCCCGCCGAGGCTCCGGCCGGCACCTAGACCACCCGTCCCGAAGCACCGACGAACACAGGGGGAAGCACCCATGTCGCAGACGAAGTTCCTGCTCTCCGAGGACCAGCTGCCCACCACCTGGTACAACGTGGTGGCGGACCTGCCCAAGCCGCTGGACCCGATGCTCCACCCCGGCACCCGGCAGCCCGTCACCGCGGAGGACCTCGCACCGCTGTTCCCCGCGGAACTGATAGCCCAGGAGTTCTCCACCGAGCGCGAGACCGACATCCCCGGCGCCGTGCTGGACGTCTACCGGCAGTGGCGGCCCAGCCCGCTGGTGCGGGCGCGCCGCCTCGAGCGGGCCCTCGACACCCCGGCCCGCATCTACTTCAAGAACGAGGGCGTCAGCCCGGCCGGCAGCCACAAGCCCAACACCGCCGTCCCGCAGGCCTACTACAACAAGCAGGCCGGCGTGGAACGCCTCATCACGGAGACCGGCGCCGGACAGTGGGGCAGTTCCCTGTCGCTCGCCTGCCAGTACTTCGGCCTCGTCTGCGAGGTCTACATGGTCAAGGTGAGCTACCGGCAGAAGCCCTACCGCCGCGGCCTGATGGAGACCTACGGCGCCACCGTCACCGCCAGCCCCAGCGAGCGCACCGAGGCCGGCCGCGCCGCCCTCGCCGCCGACCCCGACTCCCCGGGCAGCCTCGGCCTCGCCATCTCCGAGGCGGTGGAGGCCGCGGTGAGCAGCGGCGGCACCGCGAAGTACGCGCTCGGCTCGGTCCTCAACCACGTCCTGATGCACCAGACGATCATCGGCAAGGAGGCGCAGCTCCAGATGGAGCTGGCCGAGGACTACCCGGACATCGTGATCGGCGCGGCGGGCGGCGGCTCCAACTTCGGCGGTCTGGCGCTGCCGTTCCTGGGCGAGCAGCTGCGCGGCGGGCGCCCGGTGCGGGCCGTCGCCGTCGAGCCTGCGTCCTGCCCGACCATGACCGAGGGTCGCTTCGACTACGACTTCGGCGACACCGCGGGCATGACACCGCTGACCAAGATGCACACCCTCGGCCACGACTTCGTGCCGCCGAGCATCCACGCCGGCGGCCTGCGCTACCACGGCATGTCGCCGATCATCAGCCAGCTCAAGGAGTTCGGCTACCTGGAGGCGCGTGCGGTGCCGCAGACCGCGTGCTTCGAGGCGGGCGTCACCTTCGCCCGCAACGAGGGCATCGTGCCCGCCCCGGAGTCCACGCACGCGGTGCGCGCCGCCATCGACGAGGCGCTCGCCTGCAAGGAGTCCGGCGAGGCGAGGACCATCCTGTTCTCCCTCTCCGGGCACGGCCACTTCGACATGCAGGCCTACATCGACTACTTCGGCGGAAAGCTGACCGACTGACGCCATGGCGACGACGGCGGGGCGGGACGGGGAGCCCGCCCCGCCCCGCTACCACCACAGGGGGAGACCATGCTCACAGCACAGGGAACACCGCAGGTCATACGAGGGGACCGGCCCGTCATCCTCGGCATCTCGGGGTCCGAGCGGGCCGGCGGCAACACCGACCTGGCGCTCCAGTACGCGGGGAAACTGGTGCGCGAACGCGGCGCCGAGTTCCAGGCCGTGTACCTGCGCGAGCACCGCATCTCGCCGTGCAGCCCGTGCGGTGACTGCAACAACCGCACCAGCCCGTGCACGCTGCGCGACGACATGCCCGCCGTCATCGACCGGATGCGGCAGGCCGACGGCATCATCTACGCCGTGCCGGTGCACGGGTTCGGCCTCGCCCACCTCATGCAGATCTTCATCGAACGGGCCGGCGTCGGCTACCTGCGTTTCGAACGGCCGCTCGCCAACAAGGTCGGCGGCATCATCGTCACCGCCCGCCGCTACAGCGACGCCTCCGTGCACAACCAGCTCGTCGACAACCTGCTGCTCAACCGGATGATCCTGGTGGGCAGCGGCTTCCCGGCCCTGCTGCGCAACACGTCGAAGGAACCGGGCCTCGACGACCCCGAGGGCGTGGACGCCCTGGAGCGCATGGCCCACCGCATGGTGGACATGACGCTGCTGCTGCGCCGTCACCAGGCGGCGACCGGAGAGCCCGTGCTGCCCATCGACGACCAGAACGAGCGCGTCGTACGCCCGCGCCCGCTCCTCGTCGACCATGACCGGCGTCCCGCCTGACGACCGGCCCCGCACCGCCCCGTACACCCACCCACCGCAGATCAGGAGTCCCCATGTCCACCGTCACCCCCGCCGTCGTCGGCGTCGACTTCGACACCATCCCCTGGGAGAAGTGGCACAAGCCCGGCGCCGACGGCCGGGTGAAGATCGCGTACACCCAGGGGCTGCGGGTGCGCCTGCTCGAGCTCCCCGCCGGCTTCAACGAACTGCACTGGTGCGAGCGCGGCCACCAGGGGTACGTCCTGCAGGGCGAGTTCACCATCCACTTCGACGACCGCTCGGTGCCCTGCCGCCCCGGCATGGGCTTCGTCATCCCCGGCGACGAACGGCACCGCTCCCAGGGCTCCGACACCGAGCCGACCGTCGTCTACGTCGTCGACGAGGTGCCCGCGCCATGAGCGGCACCGACAGGATCGAGGAGCTGCGCGTCTCGATCGACGCGCTCGACCGGAGCATCGTCGCCCTGCTCGCCGAACGCACCGCCGTCGTCCGCGAGCTGACCGAGTTCAAGCACGACGAGGAGACGGTCCGCTCGCCCCGCCGGGTGGAGCAGGTGATCGCCAAGGTGCGCGCGCTCGCCGACGCGCACGGCATGCCGCCCGCCGTCGCGGAGGCCGTGTACCGCACGCTCATCGACGAGCTGACGGCCCTTCAGCTGCGCCGGCTCGAGGAGCGCCGCGCCGCCGCGCCCCCGGCCGCCGCGAACGGGGCGGCATGACGCGCCGCGGGCTCGCCGATCTGCGCACCGCGCTCGCCGGTCTTGACCCGCTGCCCGGCGAGCTGGTGCGGGTGCGGGAGGAGGTCCCGGCCCGGTACGGGGTCGGTGCCCGGTACGCCAAGTGGGCCGGGACACCCGCCCCGCCGCCCACCGGCCCCGGCCCCGCCGTCCTGTTCGAGCGGGTGGCGCCCGACGGCGGCGGGGCGGCCCGCTCGGTGCTCATCGGCCTGTACGGCAGCCGCCGGCGCGCCGCGGGCCTGCTCGGGCTCACCCCGGGCGCCATGGCGCACCGGCTGCTCGACGCCGTGGCCTCGCCGGTGCCCCCGACGCGCGTCCCGGCCCGGCGGGCACAGCCCCGCGACCTGCTCGCGCCGGACCTGACGGCGTTGCCGGTCCCCGTCCTCACCGACGAGGACGCGGGACCGTATCTGACCCTCGGCGCGGTGCTGGCCACCGACCCCGACACCGGTGTGCGCAATCTGTCCGTGCACCGGATGTGTGTCCAGGGGCCCGACCGGCTGACCATCTGGATGGTGCCGGGCCGGGACCTGGAGGCGGCCCACCGGGCGGCCCGCCGCCGGGGCGAGAACCTGCCCGTCGCCATCCACCTGGGCCTGGGCCCGGCCCTGATGCTCGCGTCCTGCTGCCCGACCTCCCTGGTCCCGGCGGGCGTCGACGAGCTCGCGGTGGCGGGCGCCCTCGGCGGCGCACCGGTCGAGCTCACCGCGTGCCGCACCGTCGACGCGGAGTGCGTCGCCCACGCCGAGTACGTCATCGAGGGCGAACTCACCGCGGACCTGGTCCCGGAGAACCCGGACGGGCCCGCCGCCACCCCCGAGTTCCTCGGCTACCAGGGGCGCGCCCACCCCGCACTGCCCACGGTGCGCGTGACCGGGATCACCGCACGCGACGGGGCGATCCTGCAGACGGTCTCCGGCCCCGGGCACGAGCAGTCGGTGCTGCTGGGCTTCGGCATGGAGGCCGCGGTACTGGGCCGGCTGCGCCGCGCGGGGGCGCCGGTCGAGGCGGTGCACTGCCACACGGCGGGCGGCGGCCAGCTGATGGTCGTCGTCCAGTGGCGGGCGAAGCGGTCGTCCGCCGACGACCGGCTGGTCCGGGAGACGGCCGTCTCGGTCCTGGAGGAGTTCCGGATGGCCAAGCTGGTCGTCTCCGTCGACGAGGACGTCGACCCGGAGTCGGACGCGGACCTGTGGTGGGCGATGACCACCCGGCTCCAGGCGGACCGGGACCTGGCCGTCCTGCCCGACCGCGAGGGCTTTCCGCTCGACCCCACGCAGTCCACCGCCTACTCGGCCGCCCTCTCCGCCGACGGACGGACCGCGAAGGCGCACTTCGACTGCACGGTGCCGTACGCGCAGCGCGCCCGCTTCCGCCGGCCCCGCTTCACCGAACCCGGTGCGGCACCGGGGCCGGTGGCGCCGCCCCCGGTGCGGATCGGCGCCGGCCCGTCGCCTCACGCACCGCGGCGGTGAGCAGCGCCACGCCCTCGGTGATGCGGGCGGTGGTCAGCGCGGCGTAGCCCACCAGGAACGTCGGCTCGGCCGGCGGGTCGAGGACGAAGTAGCCGGACGCGGGGTACACCCGTACCCCGCGTGCGGCGGCCCGCTTCACGATCTCCTCCTCCGGCACGCCGCGCGCCCCGGTGAAGGTGACCAGGACGTGCAGCCCCGCCGCCTCCCCGGAGATGCGCACCTCGGCGCCGAAGTGTTCGTACAGCGCCTCCAGCAGCCGCCTCCTGCGCTGCCGGTACAGCCGCGTCATCCGGCTTATGTGCCGGGGGTAGGCGCCGGTCGCGATGAAGTCGGCCAGTGCCTCCTGGGTCATCGCCGGGGTGAGCCGGTCGGTGATCCACTTGATCCCGAGGAACGGCTGGACGAGGTGCGGCGGCAGCACCGCGTAGCCGATCCGCAGCGCCGGGAAGAGCGTCTTGCTGAAGCTGCCGACGTAGACGACCGTGCCGCGGTGCCGCTCGGCGGCGAGCGCGGGCAGCCGCTCGTCGGTGAAGGTGAACTCGTTGTGGTAGTCGTCCTCCAGCACCGTCGCGCCGCGTTCGTACGCCCAGGCGATCAGCGCGCGGCGGCGTGGCTGCGACATGATGAAGCCGGTCGGGAACTGGTGCGACGGCGTCACGTACACCAGCTTCACCTGCTCCGGGTCGAGCCCGTGGGCGCGCACCCGGGCGTCGATGTCCGCGACCCGCAGGCCCTCCTCGTCGACGGGGACGGGCACGACGGCGGCGTCGGAACATCCGAAGACCTGCCGCAGGACGGTGTGGCTGGGGTCCTCGATGACCACGACGTCGCCCGGCCCGACCAGCATCCGCACCAGGATGTCCAGCGCCTGGGTGGCGCCGCCGGTCACCATGATGTTCTCCGGCGCGGCGTCCACGGCCCGGCTCTGCCGCACCAGCGCGGCGATCTGCGCGCGGAGGGTCGCCGAGCCCTCGGCCGGTCCGTAGCCGAGCGTGGCGGCGTCGGCCCGCCCGTACGCCTCGTGCAGGGACTGGCGCCACCGGGCCACCGGGAAGGCGGCGAGCGCGGGCGTGCCGTGCCGGAAGTCGAGGACGTTGCCGGGCTGCCGGAGCACGGGCGGCGGCTCCCACGGCTGCCAGAGCGGGTTGCCCTCGTCGGTGGGCCGCGGCGGGGCGGGGACCGGCGGCACGGATCCGGAGCGGACCGCACCGCTCGCGGCACGCTCCGCCGCGCCGCCGGCCGGGAGCTCGGCGACCCGGGTGCCCGAGCCGCGCCGCGCGGTCAGGATGCCCTGCGCGCGCAGCAGTTCATAGGCCCGGATGATCACCGTCCGGGAGACGCCCAGCTGCTGGGCGAGTTCGCGTGAGGCGGGCAGGGCGTCCCCGGGACGCAGCCGCCCCGAGCGCACCAGGGCGGTGACCTGGTCGCACACCTGCTGCTGCAGGGTCGCGCCGCCCTCCCGGTCCAGGGCGATGAGTAACTCGGTCGATCCCATGCCGTTCCCCCTGAGTGCCTGTCCGTTTCGTGACGGTCAGCCGCGCAGCTCCGCCAGCACCGCGTCCGTGAACGGCGGCCACACCTCGGCCGCCCAGGGGCCGAAGGCGCGGTCGGCGAGGGCGACGCACGCCGCGCCCGCGTCCGGGTCGATCCACAGGAACGTGCCCGACTGGCCGAAGTGGCCGAAGGTGCGCGGGGAGGACGACGCGCCCGTCCAGTGCGGGGACTTGGCGTCGCGGATCTCAAAGCCGAGGCCCCAGTCGTTGGGGTTCTGGTGGCCGTAGCCCGGCAGGACACCCTTGGTCCCCGGGTACTGCACGGTCATCGCCGCCGCGACCGTGCGCGGGTCCAGCAGCCGCGGGGCCTGCACCTCGGCGGCGAACCGCAGCAGGTCGTCGACCGAGGACACGCCGTCCTTGGCGGGGGAGCCGTCCAGCGAGGTCGCCGTCATCCCCAGCGGCTCCAGCACCGCCTGCCGCAGGTACTCCGCGAACGGGATCTCCGTCGCCTTCGCGACGTGGTCGCCGAGCTGCTCGAAACCGGCGTTGGAGTACAGCCGCCGCTCCCCGGGCGCCGAGGTCACCCGGTGCTCGTCGAACGCCAGCCCCGAGGTGTGCGCGAGCAGGTGCCGGACCGTGGAGCCGTCCGGGCCCGCCGGTTCGTCCAGCTCGATCGCGCCCTCCTCGTACGCCACCAGCACGGCGTACGCGGCGAGCGGCTTGGTGACCGAGGCCAGCGGGAAGCGGTGGGCCGCCGGCCCGTGGGTGCCCAGGACGGTGCCGTCCGCCCGTACGACACCCGCCGCGACGGTGGGAACCGGCCAGTTCTCGATCAGCGCGAGGCTCTTCAGCGACATGCCATCGAGCCTAAGCGTTCGCGGTACGGGCACCGCCCGGGGGCTCGTCCCGGACCGAGGGGCCGTTTCCCGCCCGCGCCGCTTGCTTGGAGTGCACTCCAGCGTTCTAGCGTGGGGGTCATGACGGTGACGGAGACGGAGAGCACGGACACCAGTGCCGACACCTGCGCCGGGCCCCCGCAGGGGAACCGGCGGCCGGACGGCGCGGACAGGTACACGATCAGCGAGGTCGCCGCCCTCACGGGGCTGACGGCGCACACCCTGCGCTGGTACGAGCGCATCGGACTGATGCCGCACATCGACCGTTCGCACACCGGGCAGCGTCGCTACACCAACCGCGACCTCGACTGGCTCGCCCTCGTCGGCAAGCTCCGCCTGACCGGAATGCCGGTCGCGGACATGGTGCGGTACGCGGAACTGGTGCGCGCGGGCGATCACACGTACACCGAGCGTTTCGAGCTGCTCAAGGAGACCCGCGAGGACGTGCTGTCCCGGATCGCCGAGCTCCAGGGCACGCTCGCCGTGCTCGACCGCAAGATCAGCTTCTACGCGGACGCGGGGCGGGCCCTGGCGTCTGAGAGGACACGATGACGAACAGCAGGATCGGCACGGCGGCACTGGGCGACGGCGGCCCGGAGGTGGGTGTACAGGGCCTCGGCTGCATGGGCATGAGTTTCGCGTACGGCCCGGTGGACGCCGACGCCTCCCGGGCGACCCTGGAGCGCGCCCTCGAACTGGGCGTCACGCTCTACGACACGGCGGACGCGTACGGCGCGGGCGACAACGAGCGGTTCCTCGCCCCGTTCTTCAAGGCCCACCGGGACGAGGTGGTCATCGCCACCAAGTTCGCCCTGGCCATCCCGCCGGACGACCCGACCCGGCGGATCATCCGCAACGACCCGCCGTACATCCGCCGCTGTGTCGAGGCGAGCCTGGAGCGCCTGGACGTCGATGTCATCGACCTCTACTACATGCACCGGCGCGACGTGAACGTGCCGATCGAGGAGACCGTCGGTGTCATGGCGGAGCTGGTGCGCGAGGGCAAGGTCAAGCAGCTGGGCCTGAGCGAGGTCACGGCCGACGAACTGCGCGCCGCCCACGGGGTGCACCCGATCGCCGCCGTGCAGTCGGAGTGGTCGCTGTTCAGCCGGGACATCGAGGCGAAGGTCGTACCGGCCGCGCACGAACTGGGCGTGACCCTCGTCCCGTACTCCCCGCTCGGCCGGGGCTTCCTCACCGGCTCCTTCGCCGACGCCGGCCAGGACCTGACGTCCGACGACTTCCGCCGCCGGATGCCCCGCTTCACCGGCGACAACGCGGCGGCCAACGTGACCCTGCTGGACCCGGTCCGCACGGTGGCCGAGGCCCACGACGCCACGCTCGGCCAGATCGCCCTGGCCTGGGTCCACCAGCAGGCGGCCGTCCACGGCCTGCAGGTGGTCCCCATCCCGGGCACCCGCAAGCCGGGCCGTGTGGAGGAGAACACGTCGGCGACCCACATCACCCTGACGGAAGGGGAGCTGGCCCTCCTGGACCCCATCGCCGCCCAGGTGGCGGGCCCCCGCTACGCGGACATGACGTTCACTTCCGCGGGCAGGGAGTAGAACGGCCCACCCAGGGGCGCGAGGAACGGCGCGGCCGGCCACACACGGCCCGCAGCGGAGGAACAACCGTCCCCGGCAGACGCTAGAGCTCCGCCAACAACTCCGCCTTCTTGGAGGAGAACTCCTCATCGGTCACCAGGCCGGCCTGATGGAGCTCCCCCAAGTGCCGGATCCGCTCGGCGATGTCCGCGGGGTCCCGGCGCGCACGCGCCGCGGGTATCGCCGGCACCGGCGCGCAGCTGCGCACCGCCGCCAGCACGGCCGCCGCGAACGGCAGGGACTCGTGCACGGGCCCGTACCCCAGCCCGAACACCACCGCCGCCGGATCCTGGTCGGCCTGCGCCGGCGGAGCCCCCGCGTCCCGCCGCAACAGCCGCAGATGCCCTTCGAACACCTCGGGCGACCGCCACTCCACCCCGCTCAGCTCACCGACCGCGAACCGCTGGTCCCCGGCCTTCCACTTCGCCGACGACGCGCCCGTCCAGAACCACCGGAAGGACACCGCCGTACCGTCGAAGGCGGCTTTCCCGTCGTACGCCTTGAACTGCAGCGGCACCTCGGGCGCGGCCACCAGATGGCGTTCGGCGGGACCGGACTCGGTGAGCCGGGCGCGCAGTTCGTCGGCGTAGTACTCCGCGAGCGTCTCGCGCTCGGCCGGCAGCACCAGCCGGTAGGGGTCGCTGCTCTCCTTCAACTGCCCGGCGGCAGCCTCCATCAGCGGATCCGCACCGGGCCGGAGCGCGGCACGCAGAACCACGGTGCCGCGCTTCCCCGGCGCGAGGGTCACCCCTTCGATCGCCTCCAGCGGCACACGGCGCTCCCCGAGTGCCTGGAACAGCTTGGGTGTTCGAATCCCCCGTTCGTAACGGATGAGTACGGAGTCGGACTCGAACTCCCAGGCGGCATGAAATCCGGCCAGTACGTCACCCATGCGGCTCATCGTATGCGGCACGAGCTTCTCCGTCCCCTCCCCGCGCATACCGCAGTATCTCCGTCTCTACGCGCGTCCGGTAGTGGTCGTACCGGACAAACCCGTCCGGCAGACGTCGTCCTCCTTGGCACAGGACACCGCGCCGTATGCGCCAACGCCGATCTCGGCGAAGTTCCGCAGACTGTCCGTGCCCGGCACGAAATACCCGGCGTGACCCTTCGCGTCCCGCGCCGACAGCACCCGCGCCCCGAAGCCGTCGGCCACCGGGTCGGCCCCGTGGCCCAGCCCGCCCAGCTCCAGATACGGCACGTCCTGGATCCAGTCGTCGGCGTCACGCATGGCCCACACTCGCGCGCTCGTGTGCAGCTGGGAGGCCTTCTCGACCCGCATGCCGGGGCTGCCCGCCACCGCGATGTCGGCCACCCGGTCCGGCAGGGAGCGCGCGGCGATCCCGCACACCACGGAGCCGTAGCTGTGGCAGAACAGCGAGACCGGTGAGGTCCCGGGCAGTGCGCGCACCAGGGCGTCCAGCCGCAGGGCGCCGTCCTCGGCGCGCATCGCCGTGGCCGCGTCCATGCCGAGCCCGCTGGGGGCGGTGTAGTCGGCCCAGGCGATCACGGCGGTGCGGGTGGCGGAGTCGGCGTCGCGTTCGGCCGCGTACAGGGACTTCGCCATGCCGACGGGGGCCGAGTACCTGCGGTGCGTGCGCTGGAAGGTGAGCAGGTCGGTGTCGACACCGGGAACGACGACCGAGACCCGCTCGGCGTCCCGCAGGTCGCCGAAGACCTCGGCGACCCGGCCCGGACCCGCCGGATCGAAGGCGAGGATGTGCCGGCCCGGGCGCATCAGCGCCCCGAATCGGTCCAGTCTGCGGGCGGCGTACCGCTGGCCGGAGGGGGTGAGACGGCTGTCGTGCACCCGTTTGAGCTCGACCTCGCGGGCCTGTGCCAATGCGATGCGGTTGGCGCGGTAGCGCAGCTCGACGGGCGCGCCGTTCATGTTGCCGACCGCCAGCGGATAACGGTGGGCGAGTTGCGCGCGCTGTCCCTCGGTGAGCGAGGCGAAGAACCGGGCCAGCCGCGCGGGCGCCGACTGCGGGTCCGGGAGCCGGTGACCGGCGATGCGGCCCTCCTCCCACGCGCTGAGCGACGCCTGGAGCGGGGCCGGGTGGCGCTGATGGCGCGACGCCGTCCAGCCGGTGGTCGCCAGCATCACGAAGACGACGGCGAGCGCGAGCAGCGCGCGCCAGACGTTCAGCTGCGGGGAGGTGTCGAAGGAAGTCACTGGAAGGACACACTAGGAGAACGGGAGTGTCTCGCGTGAATCAAGTGACCGGTATCACGTTTCGGTGAGCCGCTTCGGGGATCAATCCGTACGCCAGTTCCCCGCCAGCGCCGGGCCCACATGGTCCAGGCAGGTCGTCATCAGATCCCGCATGGCCGTGACGCTGAGGTCGTCGCCTGCGGACCAGCGCCGCTCCGCCACGCGGACCACGCCGCCGAACGCCGCCACCAGGACGCGCGGCCGGGGATCGGCGTCCACGTCGAGCCCTTCCCGCTCGGCGATGATCCGCGCCAGCTCCTCCTCCAGTTCGGTCGCGCGGCGCAGATGCGCGGCGAGCAGGGCGGGCGTCGACTCGATGACCCGGTAGACGCGCATGTGCAGCTCCAGCGGGACCAGTTGCTCCACGGCCTCGTTGATGCCGTCCCAGCTGTCCAGCACGGCCCGGCGCAGCACGTCCAGCGGCGCCTCGCCCGGCGGGCGGGCGCGCACCGCGTCGACGACGTGCGCCTCCGCGAGCCGGGGGACGAAGAACGCCACGTCCTCCTTGCTGGCGAAGTAGCGGAAGAAGGTGCGCTGCGAGACGTCGACGGCCGCGGCGATGTCGTCGACGGTCGTCCCCTCGTACCCGCGCGTGGCGATCAGCTCCAGCGCGGCCCTGACCAGCGCGTCCCGGGTGCGCTGCTTCTTGCGCTCCCGCAGTCCCGGCCGCGACAGCGCGCCCACGGCGGTCCCGACCGTCTCCATGTGCTCCTCCTCGAACCGTTTCCCCAGTTCAGGCTATACGCGAGTGTCGTGTCAGTTACCGACTAGTGAATTGGTTTGTCAACTGTCAGTCGCTGACATTAGCCTCGAACGCATGACTAGTCAGACCACCATCGACAAGGCGGGGCCGGGCGACGGGCCGCCGGCCGCTCCTTCGGGCGCGACGCCGGGCAAGGGGCTGCGCGGACACCCCTGGTTCACCCTCGTGACCGTCGCCGTGGGGGTCATGATGGTGGCCCTGGACGGCACCATCGTGGCCATCGCGAATCCGGCCATCGCCAGCGACCTGGGCGCCACCTTCGCCGAGGTCCAGTGGATCACCAATGCGTACTTCCTCGCCCTCGCGGTCTCCCTGATCACCGCGGGCAAGCTCGGCGACCGGTTCGGCCACCGGCAGACCTTCCTCATCGGTGTCGTCGGCTTCGCCGCCGCCTCGGGTGCCATCGGCCTGTCCGACAGCATCGCGCTGGTCATCACCTTCCGTGTGCTGCAGGGCCTGTTCGGCGCCCTGCTGATGCCGGCCGCGCTCGGCCTGCTGCGGGCCACGTTCCCGGCCGAGAAGCTCAACATGGCGATCGGCATCTGGGGCATGGTCATCGGCGCCTCCACCGCGGGCGGCCCGATCCTCGGCGGTGTGCTCGTCGAGCACGTCAACTGGCAGTCGGTGTTCTTCATCAACGTGCCGGTCGGCGTCCTCGCCGTCGCGCTCGGCGTGTGGATCCTGCTCGACCACCGCGCGGAGAACGCGCCGCGCTCGTTCGACGTGCTCGGCATAGCCCTGCTGTCCGCCGCGATGTTCTGCCTCGTCTGGGCCCTGATCAAGGCTCCGGAGTGGGGCTGGGGCGACGTGCAGACCTGGTCGTTCATCGTCGGCTCGTTCGTCGGCTTCGCGCTCTTCGCCTTCTGGGAGACCAAGGTGAGGGAGCCGCTGATCCCGCTGGCCCTGTTCCGCTCGGTCCCGCTGTCCGCGGGTGTGGTGCTGATGGTCCTGATGGCCATCGCCTTCATGGGCGGCCTGTTCTTCGTCACCTTCTACCTGCAGAACGTGCACGGCATGAGCCCGGTCGACGCCGGACTGCACCTGCTGCCGCTCACCGGGATGATGATCGTCGGCTCGCCGCTGGCGGGCGTGATGATCACCAAGGTGGGGCCGCGTATCCCGCTGGCGGGCGGCATGGCGTGCACCGCCCTCGCCATGTACGGCTTGTCGACGCTGGAGAAGGGCACCGGCAGCGGTGTCATGTCCGTCTGGTTCGCGCTCCTCGGCCTCGGGCTCGCCCCGGTCATGGTCGGTGCCACCGAAGTCATCGTGGGCAACGCGCCGTTGGAGCTGTCCGGAGTCGCCGGCGGCCTCCAGCAGGCCGCCATGCAGGTCGGCGGCAGCCTCGGCACGGCCGTGCTCGGCGCCGTGATGGCCTCGAAGGTGGACAGCGACCTGGAGGGCAACTGGGCGAAGGCCGGGCTCCCGCCGCTCACTCCCGAGCAGGCCGGCAAGGCGTCCGAAGCCGTCCAGGTCGGCGTGCCGCCGGTGACGGAGGACACCCCCGCCCCGCTCGCCGCGAAGATCACCGACGTCGCCCACGATACCTTCCTCTCCGGCATGAGTCTGGCGTCCCTGGTCGCCGCCGGAGTCGCCGTGGTGGCCGTCCTGGTCGCCTTCCTCACCAAGCGCGGTGCGAACGCGGAGGCCGGCGCGGGCGTCGGCCACATCTGACGGGCCGTCGTGTGACCCGGTTTCGCTCGTCAGGGTGAACCGTTGCGGTGATCCCGCCCCTCGCCGGGCGCCGCAGGTCACATGGGGTCACGTCCTCCGCAGGGCATGGAGGGCACCGGCTGCGGGCGCGCTGCTGGAGGGGGGCAGCGCGCATGCAGCGGCTCAGCGGCCGTTCGTCCGGCGTGAATTGACCGCGGATGCGGGGGTACCCGCCATGTCAACCAACCCTTCAGGGAGTTGATGATGGCGAGCTTCGGACACGGAACGCGCAGGCACCCCCGCACACGTGGCCGGACGTGGTCACGGTCCGGGCCGGATCGCGCGACGCTCGGGATCATCGGAGCCATCTGCGCGGTCGCAGGTTTCTTCGTGCTGGGGATCGTCCTCGGCCCGGTGGCGATGGTCTGCGGGTGGCTCGCCATGGGCCGCAGCTGGGCGGGTTCCCGCTCGGTCCCGGCCCTGGTCGCCCTGATCCTGGGCGCGATCGACACGCTCCTGGCCCTCGTCCTTCTGGCCGGAGCGGGCACACCGGGTTACGGGATGTTCTGACCTGGAGGCCCGAAGAAGCACACGGTGAGCCCTCGGCACGGCGCCGGGGGCTCACCCACGTTCGGGCTGCGGCTCCACAGCCGCCGACTTCAGCGCCGCCACCTCGCGGCGCAGCGCCCGCACCTCCAGACCGAGCGCCTCGATGGCCTCCGTCTGCCGCCGCTCCTCCGCGTCGTCCTTCTCGAAGCGGGCGATGAACCAGGCGGCGATGTTCGCCGTCACCACACCGAGCAGCGCGATCCCGGACAGCATCAGCCCCACGGCCAGCACGCGCCCCAGACCGGTGGTCGGCGCGTGGTCCCCGTAGCCCACGGTCGTCATCGTCGTGAAGGACCACCACACCGCGTCACCCAGCGTGCGGATGTTGCCGTCCGGCGAATCCCGCTCCACCGAGAGCACCGCGAGCGAGCCGAACATCAGCAGTCCGACCACCGACCCGGCGACATACGTCGTCAGCCTGATCTGCGAGGCCAGCCGGGCGCGCTGCCCGACCAGCAGCAGCGTCGACACCAGCCGCAGCAGCCGCAGCGGCTGGATCAGGGGGAGCAGTACGACGCACAGGTCCAGCCAGTGCGTCCGCAGGAACGCCCGGCGCCGATCGGCGAGCGTGAGCCGGACGGCGTAGTCGACCGCGAACGCTCCCCACACCGTCCACTCCACGGCCGTGCACAGGGCGACCAGCTGCCGGCTCGCGTCGGGCCGGACGATCGGCACGGCGTACGCGAGGGCGAAGGCCAGCGACAGGCCGAGGAGCGGCCGCTGGGTGCGGTGTTCCCAGCGGACCTGGGCCGAGTGCTGCTTCATGTCCCGCATCGTAGAAAACGGGGCGGTGCGGTGCGCCCACAGGGGCACCGCACCGTTACCCGCCCGTGCCCGCTTCCCGCGCCCCGCCGGAGGCGCTACGCGTCGCCGCCCGCGACCCCCGGATCCGCCGCCGCGACGTCCAGCAGCTGGTAGCGGTCGATCGCCTGCTTCAGGACCGAACGGTCGACGTGCCCCTCGCGGGCCAGTTCCGTCAGCACCGCCACCACGATCGACTGCGCGTCGATGTGGAAGAACCGCCGCGCCGCCCCCCGCGTGTCCGCGAACCCGAACCCGTCCGCGCCC
Organism: Streptomyces malachitofuscus; assembly: GCF_055571035.1. NCBI lineage: Bacteria > Bacillati > Actinomycetota > Actinomycetes > Kitasatosporales > Streptomycetaceae > Streptomyces > Streptomyces malachitofuscus. The sequence continues at coordinate 357,256 of NZ_JBVIGA010000001.1, forward strand.
AGCGACTGGTACGTCCCCGGCACCCACCGCGCGATCTGGTCCGGCACCGACCGCATCCAGTCGGACACCGCCACCACCGGCCCCCGCGCCGCCGCCAGCTTCCGCGTCACATACGGCGTCCGCTGCTCCTCCTCCGGGTGCAGCAGGTTGTGCCGCTCGCAGTCCACCGCCTCGCGCCGCAGTTCGTTCCAGGAGGTCGCCGACCAGACGTCCGCCCGGACGTTCCACTCCTCGGCGAGGATGCGCTGCGCCTCGATCGCCCACGGGACCGCGACCCCGGACGCCAGGATCTGCGCCGGGAGCGAACCCGCCGTGCCCTCGCTGAAGCGGTGGAGGCCCTTGACGATGCCCTCCGCGTCCACGTTCTCGGGCTCGGCGGGGTGCTGGATCGGCTCGTTGTACACGGTGAGGTAGTAGAAGACGTCCTCGCCGTGCGGATGCTGCTCGTCCCCGCCGTACATCCGGCGCAGTCCGTCCTGCACGATGTGCGCGATCTCGAAGCCGAAGGCCGGGTCGTACGCGACACACGCCGGGTTCGTGGACGCCAGCAGCTGCGAGTGGCCGTCCGCGTGCTGGAGCCCCTCGCCGGTCAGCGTCGTACGCCCCGCGGTCGCGCCGAGGACGAACCCGCGGGCCATCTGGTCGGCCATCTGCCAGAACTGGTCACCGGTGCGCTGGAAACCGAACATCGAGTAGAAGACGTACACCGGGATGAGCGGCTCCCCGTGCGTGGCGTACGCCGATCCGGCGGCGATCAGCGAGGCCGTGCAGCCGGCCTCGGAGATGCCGTCGTGCAGCATCTGCCCGTTGGGCGCCTCCTTGTAGGCGAGCAGCAGCTCCCGGTCCACGGACTCGTACTGCTGTCCGAGCGGGTTGTAGATCTTCGCGCTCGGGAAGAACGAGTCCATGCCGAACGTGCGGTACTCGTCCGGCGCGATCAGCACGAACCGCCTGCCGATCTCCTTGTCCCGCATGAGGTCCTTCAGGAGCCGCACGAAGGCCATGGTCGTCGCGATGGACTGCTGACCGGAGCCCTTCTTCACGGTCGCGTACGTCTTGTCCTCGGGAAGCCGCAGCGGCTTCGACCGCACCACCCGCGTCGGCACATAACCGCCCAGGGACTTGCGGCGGTCGTGCATGTACTGCATCTCCTCCGTGTCCGGGCCCGGGTGGTAGTAGGGCGGCAGACCGGACTCGAGGTCCTTGTCGGCGATCGGCAGGTGCAGCCGGTCCCGGAAGTGCTTCAGGTCGTCGACCGTCAGCTTCTTCATCTGGTGCGTGGCGTTGCGGCCCTCGAAGTTCGGACCCAGGGTCCAGCCCTTGATCGTCTTCGCGAGGATCACCGTCGGCTGGCCCTTGTGCTCCAGGGCCGCCTTGTACGCGGCGTAGATCTTGCGGTGGTCGTGGCCGCCGCGCCCCAGGTGCAGGATCTGGTCGTCGGTCATGCCCTCGACCATCGCGCGCAGCCGGTGGTCGTCGCCGAAGAAGTGGTCGCGGATGTACGCACCCGACTCGGTGGCGTACGTCTGGAACTGCCCGTCCGGCGTGGTGTTCATCTTGTTGACCAGCACACCGTCGCGGTCCTGGGCGAGCAGCGGGTCCCAGGTGCGGTCCCAGACCAGCTTGATCACGTTCCAGCCGGCGCCCCGGAAGACCGACTCCAGCTCCTGGATGATCTTGCCGTTGCCGCGCACCGGCCCGTCCAGCCGCTGCAGGTTGCAGTTGACCACGAAGGTGAGGTTGTCCAGCCCCTCGCGCGCGGCGATGGTCAGCTGGCCCAGCGACTCCGGCTCGTCCATCTCGCCGTCGCCGAGGAACGCCCACACGTGCGACTGCGACGTGTCCGCGATGCCGCGCGCGTGCATGTAGCGGTTCATCCGCGCCTGGTAGATCGCGCCGATCGGGCCCAGGCCCATCGAGACGGTCGGGAACTCCCAGAAGTCCGGCATCAGCCGCGGGTGCGGATACGACGACAGCGCGTACGGCGCCCTGGACTTCTCCTGCCGGAAGCCGTCCAGGTGCCGCTCGCTCAGCCGGTCCAGCAGGTACGCGCGAGCGTAGATGCCGGGCGAGGCGTGGCCCTGGAAGAAGACCTGGTCGCCGCCGTCGCCCCCGTCCTTGCCGCGGAAGAAGTGGTTGAACCCCACGTCGTACAGCGAGGCGGACGACGCGAAGGTGGCGATGTGGCCGCCGACCCCGATTCCCGGCCGCTGCGCGCGCGAGACCATCACGGCGGCGTTCCAGCGGGTCGCGTTGAGGATCTTGCGTTCGATCTCCTCGTTGCCCGGGAAGAACGGCTCGGCCCGGGTCGGGATCGTGTTCACGTAGTCCGTGCTGCGCATCTCGGGGACGGCCACGCGCCTGGCGCGGGCCCGTTCGATCAGTCGCAGCATCAGATAGCGGGCCCGCTCCCGGCCGCGCTCGTCGACCGCGGCGTCGAGGGAGTCGAGCCACTCCTGCGTTTCCTCGGGATCGAAGTCAGGAACCTGACTCGGAAGGCCGCCAATGATGATCGGGTTGCGATCGGATGCGGAAGCCACGCTGTTCCTTACCTGTCAGAGGGCCGTGAAAGGGCCGCGTTTCGCTGCTACGGCCCGGTTTGCGCCGCTCCCCATGGTCCACCTCGGGGCCGCCGACGTCATCTCTACCGGGAGGTAATCCGCGGGCGCGACCAGTACGGTGTGCACAGGGCTCGTCCATTCGAGTCTTCGTACACATGGACGGTTCCCAAAGGGCCAAACGGGGCACAAAGGTGTGGTGTGCATCACTGCGGGCCATGATGGTGTGCCTGGAGTTGCGGTGACCCGGCCAGGATCGTCACCGTTTCGGCGGTCAGCACGGCCGGGTACTTGCGCGATCCGTCCCGCCCGTGTGGACTACGGCCAATGCTTCGCGCACGCGCGTGGCTGAGTTATTTCCCAAGACATGATCAGGAGGCAACCCGTGAGCGCGACCGCGGACCACGCGGAGGAGCGGACGAACCCTGCCGCCAGGCTGGGGTTCCAGCCCGGGCAGGTGGTCCAGGAGATCGGCTACGACGACGACGTCGACCAGGAGCTCCGCGAGGCCATCGAGGGCGTCATCGAGAGTGACCTGGTCGACGAGGACTACGACGACGTGGCTGACGCCGTTGTGCTGTGGTTCCGCGACGACGACGGCGACCTGACGGATGCGCTGGTGGATGCCGGCACGTACATCGAAGAGGGTGGCGCGATCCTGCTCCTCACGCCGAAGACCGGCCGTTCGGGCTACGTCGAGCCGAGCGACATCTCGGAGGCCGCCACCACGGCGGGTCTGACGGCGTCCAAGAGCGTCAGCGTCGGCAAGGACTGGAGCGGCAGCCGGCTGGCCACCCCGAAGGCGGCCAAGTCGAAGCGGTGAATCACCCCGGACGGGTCGGTCGCCACAGGCGTCGGCCCGTTCGTCGGCCTGTCGTACTCCCTGCGTAGGGTGGATCGGAGCGAACCACCCCGAAGGGATGAACACGACGATGGCGATCCAGGCCGGCGACAAGGCCCCGGACTTCGAGCTCAAGGACAACCACGGGGCCACTGTGCGGCTCTCCGACTACCGCGGCCGCAAGAACGTGGTGCTGCTCTTCTACCCGTTCGCCTTCACCGGCGTGTGCACGGGCGAGCTGTGCGAGGTCCGCGACCACCTGCCGCAGTTCTCCGACCGCGACACCGAGGTGCTCGCGGTGTCCAACGACTCCATCCACACCCTGCGCGTCTTCGGCGAGCAGGAGCGCCTGGAGTACCCGCTGCTCAGCGACTTCTGGCCGCACGGCAACGTCTCCCGCGCCTACGGCGTCTTCGACGAGGACAAGGGATGTGCCGTGCGCGGGACCTTCGTCATCGACAAGGAGGGCGTCGTGCGCTGGACCGTCGTCAACGGTCTGCCGGACGCCCGTGACCTGAACGAGTACGTCAAGGCGCTCGACACCCTGTGATTGTTCGCTTCCAGGGCCTGCGAGCTCCGGGAACCCGTCACTAGGATCTACTCGTTGATCCGACATCCAACGCACTACGGGGCACCCCGCCCCTGGACACCAATGGAGGACTCGTGGGAGTCAGCCTCAGCAAGGGCGGCAACGTATCGCTGAGCAAGGAGGCGCCGGGCCTGACCGCGGTCATCATCGGACTGGGGTGGGACGTCCGTACGACGACCGGCACCGACTTCGACCTGGACGCCAGCGCCCTGCTGCTGAACAACTCGGGCAAGGTCGGCAGCGACGCCAACTTCGTCTTCTTCAACAACCTCAAGAGCCCGGACGGCTCCGTCGAACACACCGGTGACAACCTCACCGGTGAGGGCGAGGGCGACGACGAGCAGATCAAGGTCAACCTGGCCGGTGTCCCGGCGGACATCGAGAAGATCGTCTTCCCGGTCTCCATCTACGACGCCGAGAACCGCCAGCAGTCCTTCGGCCAGGTGCGCAACGCCTTCATCCGCGTCGTCAACCAGGCCGGCGGCGCCGAGATCGCCCGCTACGACCTCTCGGAGGACGCCTCCACCGAGACGGCCATGGTCTTCGGCGAGCTGTACCGGCACGGTGCGGAGTGGAAGTTCCGCGCCATCGGCCAGGGCTACGCGTCGGGCCTGCGCGGCATCGCGCAGGACTTCGGCGTGAACGTCTGAGATGGTCACGCGGGCGGCGACGCCCGAGCCAGGCCGCCGACCGCGGCCACACCGCCCGGCGCCGCACGGTTTACGTGCGGCGCCGGACGCGCAGGACCACCTGAGAGACACCAACCGGAGGGGGACCAGCATCATGGGCGTCACGCTTGCCAAGGGGGGAAACGTCTCCCTGTCCAAGGCCGCACCCAACCTCACACAGGTCATGATCGGTCTGGGCTGGGACGCGCGCTCCACCACCGGAGCGGACTTCGACCTCGATGCCAGCGCGCTGATGTGCACCGGCGGCCGGGTCATGGGGGACGAGTGGTTCATCTTCTACAACCAGCTCAAGAGCCCCGACGGCTCGGTGGAGCACACCGGGGACAACCTCACCGGTGAGGGCGACGGAGACGACGAGTCCCTGCTGGTCGACCTGCCCAAGGTGCCGCAGCAGTGCGACAAGATCGTCTTCCCGGTCTCCATCCACATGGCCGACGAGCGTGGCCAGACCTTCGGCCAGGTCAGCAACGCCTTCATCCGCGTGGTGAACCAGGCGGACGGCCAGGAGCTCGCCCGCTACGACCTGAGCGAGGACGCCTCCACCGAGACCGCGATGATCTTCGGTGAGCTCTACCGCTACCAGGGCGAGTGGAAGTTCCGTGCAGTGGGGCAGGGGTACGCGTCGGGGCTGCGCGGCATCGCTCTAGACTTCGGAGTCAACGTTTCGTAAAGCCGATCACGGCAGCGGGGGAGACCCGTTAACACACCTGGGGTAGCCAGTGGTTCTGAAAACCTTCGGCTGGTCGTTCGCGGTCACCGCGCTCGGCCTGGTCGCAGCGATCCTCTTCGGGGGGTGGACCGCCTTCGGAATCGTGGCGATCCTCTCGATCCTCGAGATCTCGCTGTCCTTCGACAACGCGGTGGTCAACGCCGGCATCCTGAAGAAGATGAATGCCTTCTGGCAGAAGATCTTCCTCACCATCGGCATTCTGATCGCCGTCTTCGGTATGCGGCTGGTCTTCCCCGTCGTCATCGTCGCCGTCAGCGCACAGCTCGGTCCCATCGAAGCGGTCGACCTCGCGCTCAGCGACAAGGACCGTTACCAGGAGCTCGTCACCGACGCCCACCCGGCGATCGCCGCGTTCGGTGGCATGTTCCTGCTCATGATCTTCCTGGACTTCATCTTCGAGGACCGGGACATCAAGTGGCTCGGCTGGCTGGAGCGCCCGCTGGCCAAGCTCGGCAAGATCGACATGCTGTCGGTCTGCATCGCGCTCATCATCCTGCTGATCTCCGCCGTCACCTTCGCCACCAACGCCCACCAGCACGGCGGCGCGCACGTGGACAAGTCGGCCACGGTCCTGCTCTCCGGCATCGCCGGTCTGATCACCTACATGATCGTGGGCGGTCTCTCCGGATTCTTCGAGGACAAGCTCGAAGAGGAGGAGGAACGCGAACACGAGGAGGAGGAGAAGGCCGAGCGCGAAGGCAAGCCCCGCTCGGCGGTCGCCCTCGCCGGCAAGGCCGCGTTCTTCATGTTCCTCTACCTCGAGGTCCTCGACGCGTCCTTCTCCTTCGACGGTGTGATCGGTGCCTTCGCCATCACCAACGACATCGTGCTGATGGCGCTCGGCCTCGGCATCGGCGCCATGTACGTCCGTTCGCTCACGGTCTACCTGGTCCGCCAGGGCACCCTGGACGACTACGTGTACCTGGAGCACGGCGCGCACTACGCGATCGGCGCCCTGGCGATGATCCTGCTGGTCACGATCCAGTACGAGATCAACGAGATCATCACGGGTCTGATCGGCGTCGTCCTGATCGGCGCCTCCTTCTGGTCCTCCGTGCGCCGCAACCGGGCGCTCGCGGCGGCAGAGGGAAACGCGGACGAGAAGACTGAGGTCTCCTCGGGGGTGTGACAGCCCTCCGGGTGAGGAACGCTCTCGACGGGGCGGCCACCGAGGACCACTCCTCGCCGGCCGCCCCGTCGGCCGTCCAGGGCACGGGTGTGCCCGGCGGCCGGGGCGGGGGCCGACAAGCGGACTTGGGGCGGGAATGGGTTTCCTGGACGGACTGCGGCGCGGCAGCGAGAGCGCCTTCGACTCGGGCAACGCGGCCACCAACGCGATCGAGCTGACCAAACGGCACGCTCAGGTGTCGCTGACCAAGCAAGGGGCGGCCACCGGCCATCTGCGGATCAATCTGAGCTGGCGGATGCGCACCTCCGACTTCGGCGGCCCTCAGCGGGAGAGCCTGCTGCGCCACCCCCTGAAGGCGCTCAAGCCCCCGGAGGTCGTCGGCCACAGCCAGTCCATGGTCAACGTCGACCTCGACCTCGGCTGTCTCTACGAGCTCCAGGACGGCACCAAGGGCGTGGTCCAGCCCCTCGGCGGCTTCCTCGGCGACGTCAACGCGCCGCCGTACGTCAAGCTCAGCGGTGACGACCGGTTCGGCTCGGCCTCCGGCGAGACGATCTACGTCAACCTCGACCACCGCGAGCAGATCAAACGCCTGCTGGTCTTCGCGTACATCTACGACCAGACACCCGCGTTCGACCGGACGCACGCCATCGTCACGCTGTTCCCGAGCAACGGCCCCCGGATCGAGATCGGCCTCGACGAGCGCCATCCCCAGGCCCGCTCCTGTGCGGTGGTGATGATCGAGAACGTGAAGAACGAGATCCTCGTCCGCCGCGAGGTGAAGTTCGTGTACGGCTTCCAGGCGGAGCTGGACCGGCTGTACGGGTGGGGACTGCAGTGGGGCAGGGGCTTCAAGAGCAAGGCCGAGCGCTGAGCGGGCCCCGGTCCGGGGCGCCGGTGTCCGCAAGGGCCTGTGGTTTGGACCACCCTGGCGTCGCGGGGCCCGGCCGAGACGCACCGTCGGCCACAGCCAGGCTGATCCGAACGAAAGGCCCTAACGGCCGATGAACTGCGGCCCCTGCGGCGGAAGCCGGAAGTCCGGGTCGGGGGACGCCGGCGCCGATGGCGGGAAGCCGTAGCCCGACGGCGCTCCCGCGGCGGCGGCCGTGGCGGGCGCCGGCGGGTAGCCGTAGGCGGGCGGGCTCGTCGGATGCGGATAGCCGTAGGCCGGCTGAGTGGCCGGGGGCTGCTGCGGCGGGTAGCCGTACGAGGGCTGGGCCGGCACCCCCGCCGGCTGCTCGGGCGGCAGCGGCCGGGACACCTCGGGGGCCGGCGGCACCAGCGGGGCCTGCGGCTGGGTCAGCGCCTCGGAGGAGGACGCGTCGGCCTGGTCCTGGGTTCCCGTCGTGGCGGGCGCCTGCTGGGTGGCGTCGGCGGCGTCGGGCTCCTGCGCCTCCTCCGGCTCCTCCACCGAGATGCCGAAGTCGGTCGCCAGGCCCTCCAGCCCGTTGGAATAGCCCTCACCGAGCGCACGGAACTTCCAGCCGTCCCCGCGCCGGTACAGCTCACCGCAGATCAGGGCCGTCTCCTGGCCGGTCTCCGGCTTGATGTCGAAGGAGGCCAGCGCCTCCCCGTCGGCGGCCTGCGCGTCGTACAGCAGGATGCGCAGCGCGCGTACGCGGTCGAAGGTGACGCCGTCCGCCGACGCGACCAGCAGGATCCGGCCGACACCGGACTCGACACCGGCGAGGTCCGTCTGGATCGTGTCGGTCAGGCCGTCGGCGACACGCTTCTTGCCTAGCCGCCACACCTTCCCGGAGGGATGCCGGGGCTGGTTGTAGAAGACGAAGTCCTCGTCGGAGCGCACACGGCCGTCGAGGCCGAGGAGCAGTGCGGAGGCGTCGACGTCGGGCACCCCCTGCCCGGGCGACCAGCGCAGCACGGCGCGTACGGTGGTGGCCTCGAGAGGGACGTTCGACCCCTTCAGCATCGCGTGCGTCATGTGGTCATCCTGCCTTCTCCGTCCTGGTCACGACAATGCGGGGGGTTGGAGCCGACACGGGCGGGTTACTTGAAGTTCATGTCCGGCGGGAACCGCCGACATGGATCTCTACGTACTATTACCGGCCACCTTCCGACACATTCCACTGATTCCACTGAGGCCACGGGGGAGTTCCATGCGTCATTTCGGGCACATCGCCCCTGCTGTGCGGAAACGTCTCTTCTATCGGGAGCCGGGGGAGTTCACGCACGACTCCCCGGCCCGCCTGCTCTCCGCCGCCCTCGGTGCCACGCTCTACAGCCCCGCGACCCGGCCCCGGCTCGCCGAGGACGTGGTCAAGCAGGGCGGACGCGGGGTGGTCTCGATGGTGCTGTGCCTGGAGGACTCCATCAACGACGCCGACGTCACCGCCGGCGAGGAGAACCTCGTAGGCCAGTTCGCCGAGCTGGCCGCCGGGCCGGACGCGGACCTGCCGCTGCTGTTCATCCGCGTCCGGGTCCCCGAGCAGATCCCCGACCTCGCCCGGCGGCTCGGCCCCGCCGTCCGGCTGCTGTCCGGATTCGTACTGCCGAAGTTCACCGCCGAACGCGGCCTGCCGTTCCTCGAGGCGCTGACCACCGCGGAGGCCGAAACCGGCCACCGGCTGTTCGCCATGCCCGTCCTGGAGTCGCCCGAGCTGCTCTACCGGGAATCCCGCGTGGAGACGCTGGAGGGCATCTTCCGCGCCGTCGACAAGTACCGCGACCGCGTCCTCGCCCTGCGCCTCGGCGTCACCGACTTCTGCTCCTCCTACGGACTGCGCAGGGGCCCCGACATCACGGCGTACGACATCCAGGTCGTCGCCTCCGTCATCTCCGACGTGGTGAACATGCTGGGCCGGGCCGACGGCACCGGGTTCACCGTGACCGGGCCGGTCTGGGAGTACTTCCGGGTCCAGGAGCGCATGTTCAAACCGTTGCTGCGGCAGAGCCCCTTCCACGAGGTCCAGGCCGTCGCGCTGCGCGAGAAGCTGATCGAGCACGCCATGGACGGCCTCCTGCGCGAGATCTCCCTCGACCGGGCCAACGGCCTGCTCGGCAAGACCGTCATCCACCCCTCCCACGTGCTGCCCGTGCACGCGCTGTCCGTGGTCAGCCACGAGGAGTACAGCGACGCCCAGGACATCCTGCGTCCGGAACGCGACGGCGGGGGTGTACTCAGGTCCGCGTACACGAACAAGATGAACGAGGTGAAGCCGCACCGCGCCTGGGCCGAGCGGACCCTGCTGCGGGCCGAGGTCTTCGGAGTGGCCAACGAGGACATCGGCTTCGTGGAGCTGCTCGCGGCGGGGCTGGCGGACTGACCGGGATGGAGAAGGCAGTGAACACATGGTCCGGCAGCTGGGTCACACGGCGGCTCGGGGTCGAGCTGACCGGCGACGAGAGCCTGCCCGACCTGCTGGGGCTGGCGCTGCGCCGCAACCCCAAGCGGGCCCACCTGCTGGTGTCCAACGTCCTCGGCAAGCACGTGCCCCAGTCGCCGTCCGTCGTCCACGGCCACGGTGTCGCCCTCGGCCGCAGGGTGCGGGAGCTGCTGGGCGACGCGGCGGCCGACGCGGTCGTCCTCGGCTACGCCGAGACCGCCACCGGGCTCGGGCACTCCGTCGCCGACGGTCTGGGCACGGCGCCGTACCTGCACTCCACGCGCCGCCCGGTCGCGGGGACGGACACGGCCGGGGGCTTCGAGGAGTCCCACTCGCACGCCACCTCCCACCTGCTGCTCCCGGAGGACCCGCTGCTGCTCGCCGGGGACGGGCCGCTGGTCCTGGTCGACGACGAGTTCTCCACGGGCAACACGGTGCTGAACACCGTGCGTGCGCTGCACGCCCGGTATCCGCGCACGCGGTACGTCGTCGTCGCCCTCGTCGACATGCGCTCGCCCGCGGACGCCGGGCGGCTGGAGGCGTTCGCCCGTGAGATCGGGGCGCGCGTCGACCTGGTGACCACCGCGTCGGGCACGGTCCGGCTGCCGGACGGGGTCCTGGAGAAGGGCCAGGAGCTGGTGGCGCGGTACGAGCGCGCCACGGGGGCTGCTCGGGCGGCCGCGGGTGCGCCGGGGCCGGCCGCGCGGTTCCCCGCGCCGCTGGACGGTGTGGATGTTTCCGTGAGTCCTGAAGCCGACGCCCGGATGCACTTCCCAGGGGCGCGGGGAACTGCGCGATCAGCCACCGACGGCCGGCAGCCGAGCGGCAAGCCGACGCAGGTCACCCGCGTGGACCTCCGCTGGCCCACCGGCCTCCCCGACGGCGGCCGCCACGGCTTCACCCCCGCCCACCGGGCCCGCCTCGAAGCCGCCCTCCCCGCCATGGCGGCGAGCCTCGCCGGCGCGCTCCCCGCGACAGCCCAGCGCGTCCTCGTCCTCGGCTTCGAGGAGCTGATGTACGCCCCGCTCCGCCTCGCCACCGAGCTGGAGCGGACCACCCGCACCGACGTGCGCTTCTCCACCACCACCCGCTCACCCGTCCTCGCCGTCGACGACCCCGGCTACGCGATACGCACCCGCCTGGTCTTCCCCGCCCACGACGACCCCGCCGACGGCCCCGGTGAGCGCTACGCCTACAACGTCGCGGGCGGCGGCTTCGACGCCGTCGTCGCGGTCGTCGACTCGGCCGCCGACACCCCCGCCCTGCACGCACCCGACGGCCTGCTCGCCCGGCTGGCCGCACACACCCCGCACGTCCTCCTCGCGGTCGTACCGTCGTACACACCCGGGGCCCAGGACGCCCCCGAAAGGCCCGCCACCATGCTGCCCGACCCCCTCAGAGGCCCCGCCTTCTCCTCGTACGCGCCCGAGGAGGTCGGCTGGCTGCTCCAGGACCTCTCGGACGTGACGCTGGAGGCGCCGACCGAAGAGCGCGAGGAGGCCATCCAGAGCGGCGGCGCCCACTACGCCGAGTCGCTGCCCGTGGAGTACCAGCCGAGCGAGCAGTACCAGGAGCTCTTCCACGCGGCCCTGGAGGAGTCGGCGGCCCGGCTGGCCCACGCGGTGGGTGTGGTCACCGAGACCGTCCTGGCCGAACGGTCCCCCCGCCCGGTGCTGGTCTCCCTGGCCCGCGCGGGCACCCCCGTCGGCATCCTGATGCGCCGCTGGGCCCAGTACCGTCACCGGCTCGACCTGCCGCACTACGCCGTCTCCATCGTCCGCGGCCGGGGCATCGACGCCAACGCGCTGCGCTGGCTGGCCGCCCACCACGACCCCCGAGACGTCGTGTTCGTCGACGGCTGGACCGGCAAGGGCGCCATCACCCGCGAACTCGCCCAGGCGATCGAGGAGTTCGAGAAGACCGAGGGGGTCACCGGCTTCGACCCGGAGATCGCGGTCCTCGCCGACCCCGGCTCCTGCGTACGGACCTACGGCACCCGCGAGGACTACCTGATCCCCTCCGCCTGCCTCAACTCCACCGTCTCCGGCCTGATCTCACGGACCGTCCTCCGCGCCGACCTGGTCGGCCCGGACGACTTCCACGGCGCCAAGTTCTACCGCGAACTCGCCGGCGTGGACCTCTCCGTGGCCTTCCTGGACGCCGTCTCCGCCCGCTTCCCGGAGGTCGCCGACGCGGCCTGCGCCGAGGCCAAGGAACTCCTCTCCGCCGACCGCACCCCCACCTGGGAGGGCTGGGCCGCCGTCGAGCGCATCAGCGAGGAGTACGGCATCCACGACGTGAACCTCGTCAAGCCGGGCGTCGGCGAGACCACCCGGGTGCTGCTGCGCCGGGTGCCCTGGAAGGTGCTGGCCCGCACCGGAGCCGGCAGCGACCTCGACCACGTCCGCCTGCTCGCCGGGCAGCGGGGGGTCCCCGTCGAGGAGGTCGACGGACTGCCGTACACCTGCGTGGGGCTGATCCACCCCCGCTACACCCGGGGCGCCACCGGCGCCGACGGCAAGGCGGTGACCCGCTGATGCCCGTCATCGTCGCCAGCGACCTCGACCGCACCCTCATCTACTCCGCCGCGGCCCTCGCCCTGACCATGCCGGACGCGCGGGCGCCGAGGCTGCTGTGCGTGGAGGTCCACGAGAGCAGGCCCCTGTCCTACATGACGGAGACGGCGGCCCAGCTCCTCACCGACCTCGGTGACGAGGCCGTGTTCGTCCCCACCACGACCCGCACCCGCAAGCAGTACCAGCGCATCAATCTCCCCGGCCCGCCGCCGTCGTACGCGATCTGCGCCAACGGCGGTCACCTCCTCGTCGACGGCGAGACGGACCGGGACTGGCACGCCCGGGTGCTCGCCCGGCTGGCCGACGAGTGCGCCCCGCTGGCCGAGGTGCAGGAGCACCTGCTGCGGACCGCCGACCCGGTGTGGGTGCGCAAGCACCGTGTCGCCGAGGACCTGTTCGCCTACCTCGTCGTCGAGCGCGAGCTGCTGCGTGAGGAGTGGGTGAAGGAACTCGCGGTGTGGGCGGAGAACCGCGGCTGGACGGTGTCCCTCCAGGGCCGGAAGATCTACGCCGTGCCCAAGCCGCTCACCAAGAGCGCGGCCATGCGCGAGGTCGCCCGCCGCACCGGCGCCGCCCTCACCCTCGCCGCCGGCGACTCCCTCCTCGACGCCGACCTGCTGCTCGCCGCCGACCAGGGGTGGCGCCCCGGCCACGGCGAACTCGCCGACGCCGACTGGACGGCCCCCGCGATCAGGGCCCTGCCCGAGCGGGGCGTGCTGGCCGGTGAGCGCATCCTCCGCGAGTTCCTGCGAACGGTCCGCTCACCGCGGTGACCGCGGCAGAAGCCGCGATGTTCGTGGTGGCCGGCGGAACACCGTCGATGCTCGTGGTGACGGTGGGAGAACCGCGAGGTTCGTGGTGACCGTGGGAGAACCGCGGGGAGCGCGGGTGTGTGGCGGAGACCGCGGGTGTACCGCGTGGGCTGCGGCGGCCGCGGTGACCGCGGAAGAACCGGTGTGCGTCGACCCGCGGGCCGCGGTGGGGGTGGCGCGTACCGTCGGCCGGCAGGCCCGCTCCAGGGCCTGTCGTTGGGATCACCCCGGCGTCGCGGGGCCCGGCACGCACATCCGCCGCGTTGTCGTCGGTCGCCGGCGCTCCGCGTCGACTCCCTCCTCCGCCTTGCAGCCGCATGCACCGGACCCCGCACGGCCCGGCGGCCGAGACGCACCGTCGGCCACAGCCAGGCCGATCCGGACGAGAGGCCCTAGCGGTCCCGCCCGCGGCCGGTGAGCTCGTAGGGGTCCGTGACGCGGAGCCGGCGGGTGGGGTGGTCCTCTGCCGGGACGTCCGTCGGACGTGTCCGGCCGGCGTCCCCCTGCCCGTCGCGCCGCCGGCGCCCGGCACCCGGCCGTCGCAGCCGCACGGCCACGAAGACCAGCACCGCCACCGCGGCCGCTCCGAGCGCCGCCTTCGAGTACGCCGAGGCGACGGTCGTGACCTGTTCCCAGTTGTCGCCCAGCGCGTAGCCCGCGAGCACGAACACGGTGTTCCAGATCGCGCTGCCCAGCGTGGTCAGACCGAGGAACACCGGCAGCCGCATGCGTTCCACACCGGCCGGTACGGAGACGAGACTGCGGAAGACCGGGATCATCCGCCCGAAGAACACCGCCTTGGTCCCGTGCCGCAGGAACCAGGCCTCCGTCCGCTCGATGTCCGCGGCCTTCACCAGCGGCAGCCGGCCCGCCAGTGCCACGGTCCGGTCCCGGCCGAGCCCCGCGCCCACCCCGTACAGCGCGAGCGCCCCGATCACCGAGCCGAACGTGGTCCACAGCAGGACCTCGAGCAGACCCATCCGCCCGCTGCTCGCGGCGAACCCCGCCAGCGGCAGGATCACCTCGCTGGGCAGGGGCGGGAAGAGGTTCTCCAGAGCGATCGCCAGGCCGGCCCCGGGGGCGCCCATGACGTCCATGAGGTCGTTGACCCACTGGGGCCCGGTACCGCCGTTCCCCGCCGCCGTGAGGGTGTGCGCTGCGCCGACTGTCATCCCCCCACGCTAGGGACGCCGAGCTGAAGGGAGCCTGAAGCGGTCGGAAGGCGGCCCGTCAGCCGCAGCAGCCACCGCCGCAGCAGCCGCCGCCACCGCCGCCCGCGGAGGGGGCCGGGGCAGCGGCGGAGGCGGTGCCGCCCACCGCGACCGTGGAGAGGAGCTTGACCGTGTCGTCGTGACCGGACGGGCAGGCCGCGGGTGCGGAGGACTCCGCCATGGGGCGGCTCAGTTCGAAGGTGTCGCCGCAGGTCCGGCAGCGGTACTCGTAGCGAGGCATGGGCACAGGTTAACCGGGCCGGCCCGCGCCGGTCAGTGGGCGCCGCCGCCCCGTTCCTCGCGGATCAGGGCCACCACACGGCTCACCGCCGTCCGTACCGCCTCCGTCTCGGTCAGGAAGTGCCAGTAGTCGGGGTGGCGCCCCTCCAGACCCGCGACGGCCCGCTCCAGCCGGGCCACGGCGTCGTCCAGGGGACGGGCGTGGCGCGGGTCGGGGGTGTTGCGGCCGGCCATCGCCAGACGCTGGGCGTCCCGGATGGCGAAGCGGGTGCGCTCGATCTCCTGCTCCGGGTCCTTCTGCACGGCGTTCAGCCGCCGCAGCCGGTCACCGGCGGCCGACACGGCCTCGTCGGTCGTGTTCAGCAGCGCCCGCGCGGTCGACAGCAGCGCGGTCGCGTCCGCCCAGCGCTGCTCCTCGCGGGCGGCTCTGGCCTCGGCGAGCCGCGCCTCGGCCTGGCCCACGTTCTCGGCGGCCACCTCCGGCACGTTCTGCAGGTCCTGCCAGCAGGCGACGGTGAAGCGGCGGCGCAGCTCGCTCAGCACCGGTTCGACCTGTTCGGAGCGGGTGGTGAGGGCCTGGGCGCGGGTGCGCAGGGAGACCAGCCGGTGGTCGATCTCGGCGGCCCGCTCCGGCAGCCGCTCGGCCTCCACGCGTACGGCCTCGGCCTCGCGCGTGACCCGTTCGGCCCGCTCCAGGGTCTGGGGCACGCCGTGCTGCCCGGCGCCCTGGTTCAGCTTGGTGAGCTCCGGGGAGAGCGCGGCGAGCCGGGCGGCGAGGTCGTCGGCCCGCAGCCCCGAGCCGCGCGCGGTGTCGAGGGCGTTCGAGGCGGCGAGCAACGACTGCCGGGCGCGTTCGACGGAGGGCGCGAGCCGGGCCAGCTGGTTCTCGGCCTTGCCGAGGAGGGAGCCGAGTCCTTCGGTGAACCGGTCGAGCTCCTGCCTGACCCGCCCGAGCTCCTCCTTGGCGGCGGTCAGTTCGGTCCGGGCCCGCGAGGCCGCCGAGGCCTCCAGATCGTCCCGGTCGAGGTCATGGGCGTCGACGGCGCTGATGTACCGGTGGCTGGCCTCGTCGATGCGCCGGCCGAGCGCCTCGAAGTCGGAGACGGCGCGGCGGGCGGCGGGGGAGGAGTCGACGGCGCTGATCGTCTCGATGGAGATCCGCAGGTCGCGCTGGGCGGTGTCGAGGTCGTAGAACGCCGCCGCCGCCGCGTCCTTGGCGGCCTGCGCCTCGGCCCGCTGGTTCTCGGCCCGTCCGCCGAACCAGCGCCGGGTGCCGCCGCCGGCGAACGCGACGGGCAGCACCAGCGCGGCCACCAGCGGCAGCCCCACGAGCGCGAGCGCGTCCCGCAGGGGGCCGGGAGCCCGGCGCGGGCGTCGCCCCGGCGGAGCGAGGGACACGGCACGACGTATGCGAGGCACACGAGGCTCCGACGGCGAGTACGGCCGCGCTGGTGTCGCCGTCACATCCCTCTCCCGTACTGTCGTTCGCCCTGCCCGGTGCCATTCTCCCACCGGTGAAGGACGAACACACGGGCCCGTCAGTTCACCGTGCGGACCGTGAGTTTCCCGTCGCCGGTGCGCGCGGTCACCCGGTGGGAGCTGGAATCGTCGCGGGGCACCGACACGTCCTCGGCGCCGTCACCGGTCTCGGTGTCCACGCGGTAACCGGCCTGGGGCAGGTCGATGGTCAGGGAACCGTCACCGGTGCGGGACTCCACCAGGTCGGGTACGGCGCCGAGTTCGAGGTGGACCGAGCCGTCGCCGGTCCGGGCGCGCACCGTGCGCGAGGAGACCTCGGCGCGCACCGAACCGTCGCCGGTGCGCAGCTCGAGCGGTCCGCTGGAGTCCGTGACCCGGACCGAACCGTCCGTCGTGCGGATGCTGAGCGCGTCGCGGAAACCACGCGCCCGCACGCTGCCGTCCTTCTCCTCGACCTTGACGGCGACACCGCGGGGCACCTCGATGCGGTGCTTGGTGGAGCAGTCGGCGACGATGCCCGAGCACTTCTCGCGCAGCACCAGCCGGGCGCCGTCCATGGACCAGGTGACCTCCGGATCGGTGCCGATGGCGACGGTACCCCGGAACCACCGGGTCACCTCGATCTTCCCCGAGGGGGTGTCGTCCGCCGCGACGATCTCCAGGGCGGAGTCGTCGGAGTCGATGGTGAGGGTGGTGCCGGGCAGGTCGAAGCTCCGGTGGTCGGGATCGTCGTCCTCGGCGGCCGACGCCCCGCAGGCGCTCAGGCCGGCGACGAGCACCACGACCGCCCCGGCCAGGGCGAGCGGGCGTCGTGTGCTCCCTGCCGGGGTGGTGGTGCCGGTGGCGGTGCGGGACGTGCGGGTCATGACGGTCTCCCCCTGGGACGGACGGTGGCGCTCCCAGCCGTGTTCGAGCGCACGTCGAACCGTACGGACGGGGGCCCCGGCGGGGGATCCGGGCCGCTACCGGATCCGGGGTGGGGATATCCCCCGATACGGGTTTGCCGGACCGCGCCCCTGGCCATGTAGGCTGTCGACTCGACCTGGGCGAGCGGCCCGGGCCTCGGGTGCGTAGCTCAGGGGTAGAGCGCCTGCCTTACAAGCAGGATGTCGGCGGTTCGAAACCGTCCGCGCCCACCGTGGGACGAGGCCTCCGGATTCTCTCCGGGGGCCTTTGCCGTGCCGTCGCCGTCCCTTCTTCTCCCCTACGGGGAGCCCTCCGCGCCCTCCGCCGCCTCCTCGTGGGCGTGCTTCAGTCCGGAGCGGGCGTGGATCCGGTCGGAGCCGGTGAGTTCGGACCAGTAGCGGTGGGTGCTGACGAACACGGCGAGCTCGTGCTCCCGCCGTCGGAGCTTCTCCACCTCGGCCTGTTCGTCCTCGGTCCAGCCGGGCGAGGCGGGGCGTTCGACCTTGCGCCAGCCGTTGTCGTCGCTGAACCCGTCGAGGGGTTCGACCGACCACGGGAGCCGCTTCAGCAGGGCCGACAACTCGGCCCGGACCTGATGCAGTTCCTCCTGACCGGCGAGGAGGTCACTCGGAAAGTCATAGGTCGCAGCCACGGCTCAATGATACGCCTGTTCGATTTTGGGTGGCGAGTTGCTCGGGGGGTCTCCGCCCGGGCTTCATCCGATCGTGGCCGTACGGTGGCCGGCCGCGTCAGACTGGGGACATGTGCCGGAGTATCAAGACGCTGCGTCCGCCCGTACTGCCCGAGGAGGCCACGGAGGAGGAGATCCGGGCCGCCGCCCTGCAGTATGTGAGAAAGGTGTCCGGGTTCCGGGCACCGGCGGCCCACAACCGTGAGGTGTTCGACCGGGCGGTGGAGGCGATCGCGGAGGCGACGGCGGACCTGCTGGACGGCCTGGAGATCCGCGGAGCGACTACGCGCCAGGCGGCCTCGTGACATAGCTGCGGGCAGTGCCGGGCTGCGCGCCACCCTCGCCCGGCACCGGCACGAGCGCCCTACGAAGCCTGCGAAGGCTGAGGCTTCCGTCGCATCAGGAACCCCGCCCCCGCGCCCGCCGCGAACAGCGCACCCACCGACACCGCCGTCGCCAGCCATGTCGCCCCCAGCCACTGCGCGCCGAAGTAGCCGAGAGCCACGCTGTACGCGGCCCAGGACAGCCCCGCCACGGCGGACCAGGGCAGGAAGTCGCGTGCGCGATGACGCGCGGCGCCCGCGCCGAGGGAGACGACCGAGCGGCCGGCCGGGGCGAACCGGGCCAGGACGACCAGCGCGCCACCGCCCCGGGCCAGCGCGGCGCCGAGACGTTCCTGCGCCCTGCTCAGCCGCCGGGAGCGGGCGATGGCCCGGTCCAGACGGGGGCCGCCGCGCCAGGCGAGCCGGTAGGCGACCAGATCGCCGAGGACGGACGCGGTGGCGGCGCAAAGCGTCAGCACCAGGATGTCGGGCACATCGGTCGCCGTGCCCGCGGCGGCGGCCGTGGCCGCCGTGATCACCAGCACTCCGCTGGGCAGGACCGGGAGGAACACGTCGAGCAGGACCGACAGGGCCACCACCGCATAGATCCATGGGCTGCCGACCAGCGACCCCAGACTCTCCACCCGAACTCCCCGTTACGCCCCCGTGGGCCAGCCGTGCCGCGCTGTCGCGGAGGGGGCGGCAGAGGTGGCAGGAGTGGCCGATGACAGCCATACAGCGTACGCCCGGTAAGTGACGGAAGGGTCACGGGGGGTTCGCGCGTCCGGCGCCCGGAGTTTCCCCGCCCGTCGCGACGACGTGGGCCCTCCCCGGGGGAGGCGGGGAGGGCCCACGTGCGGCCGGTGCGGCAGGGCGGTCGGGACGGTCAGGCCGTCACGGGGGTCCGCTTCGTCGCCCGTCCGTCCGCGGACGCGCGCCTGGTGAGCAGCCGGTCCACGCCGAAGGCGCCGGAGCCGGTGAACACCAGCAGGAGCATGGCCCAGCAGAACATGGCCGCGCTCTCGCCGTTGTTCTCGATCGGCCACAGGGCTTCGGGCTGGTGGACCTTGAAGTACGCGTACGCCATCGAGCCGGACGAGACGAACGCGGCCGCCCGGGTGCCGAGACCGAGCAGGACGAGGCTGCCGCCGACGAGCTGTATCAGGGCCGCGTACCAGCTGGGCCAGGCGCCGGTCTCGACGGTGCCGCCGTTGCCGTCCTCGCCGCCGAGCACGCCGAGCAGGGACACGGCGCCGTGGCTGGCGAAGAGCAGGCCGACGACCATGCGGAACAGGCCCATGACGTAGGGCTGGGCGCTGTTGAGGCGTCCGGTCATGCGGGGGGTCTCCTTCGGTCAGGCCGGCCCCCGGACGGGGCCGGTCCGGGGGGCGGAACCGAGTCGGAGTCCCACGCTAGGAGCGCCCCAGCATTACTTGCAAGTTCAACATTCGGCCATGGATTCAGCCCGATTTCGCTGGTCACACGCCTGCCGCCGCATGTCAGCCGGGCCCTCGTCCCGCCTTCATGTCCAACGGGGTGACCGAATCCACCCCTTGGTTCACAGGCGGCTCACAGGTTGCCGTGGGACTCACCCGCTCAGCCGGGTCTCCGTCACCCTTCTGAGCCGCACTCCGGTCTCCTCACGCTGCGCGTGCTCGAGCCGCAGCACCGCCGAGCGCCCTTGAGTGGCCAGCGTCATGAGCTGGTTGCCGAACCACGGCCCGCCCGTCTTGCGCCAGCCGACCGCGGGCCGCCCCAGACCGCCGTGCCGCGCGAACACGCGCCCGAACCCCCGGGCGGCGGCACTCCAGCCGAAGCGGAAGCCGAGCCTGATCGACAGGGGGATGGAGTTGTGCACCGGCGAGCAGGTGAGCTGCACGACCCGGGCGTCCGGTGCCGCACGCCCCGGCCAGTCCGGCTCGGCGACATACGCGTGGTGGACGTCTCCGGAGAGCACGCACACCGTCGCCGGCGCCTCCGGTCCCGTACCGGCCTCGGCGATCAGTTCCGCCAGCTCGTCGAACGACTCCGGGAACGCCGACCAGTGCTCCAGGTCCGCCCCGCGCCGCAGCTTCTCCCCGAGCCGGGCCCAGCGCGGCCCCTTGTCGCCCCGGCACAGCGCGGAGCTCCACGCCTCGACGTCGTGCACCAGATGGGGCAACAGCCAGGGCAGGGACGTACCGATGAGCAGATGGTCGTACGAGCCGCGGTCGTCGAGGGCCTGTTCGCGCAGCCAGGCGGCCTCCGAGCGGTCCAGCATCGAGCGCCGGCCCTCCTCCAGGACGCGGGCCGCGCGGCTGTCCACCATGAGCAGCCGTACCCGGCCGAAGTCGCGCCGGTAGCTCCAGCGCAAAGCGGTCGCGTCCGCCTCGGCCGCGGCGGCGAAGGCGCGCAGCGCGTCGGTGCCGTCGGGGTTCTCCCTGACGGACCGGTAGAGCGGATCGGCCTCCAGGTCGGCGGGGGAGAGGTTGCCCAGGTGCTGGTGCACCCAGTACGACATCAGACCGCTGAGCACCCGCTCCCGCCACCACGACGTGGCCCGCATGTCCTCGACCCAGGAGGCGGAGGTGTTCCAGTCGTCGATGACGTCGTGGTCGTCGAAGATCATGCAGGTGGGCACGGTGGACAGCAGCCAGCGCACCTGGGGGTCGAGCCAGGACTCGTAGTAGAGGTGGGTGTATTCCTCGTAGTCGGCCACCTGGCTGCCCGGCGGGTCCTTCAGGTCGCGGCGGGCGGCGAGCCACTTCCGCGTGGCCTCGGAGGTCTCGTCGGCGTACACCTGGTCGCCGAGGAGCAACAGGACGTCCGGCCGCTCGCCGTCCGGGTCGGCGGCGATGCGCTTGGCCAGCGCGTCCAGGGCGTCGGGTCCGACGGGGTCGGGCTCGCCGGTGGGCGGGGAGGCCCAGCGGCAGGAGCCGAAGGCGATGCGCGCCCGGTCGTCGGGGCCCGGGGTGGCGATCACGGAGGGCGGGAACGACGGGAACGGGTCCTGGGACAGCGGCCACACCCGGGTGTCGTCGAGGAACACCTCGTACGGGGTGGACGTGCCCGGGGTGAGGCCGGTGACGCGGACGATCGCGTAGTGGTGGCCCGCGACCTGGAAGGTGCCGGCCGTTCCGCCGGGCCCGTCCGGACAGCGCACCTCCACGGTGCCCGGGCGGCCGGTCTCGACCCAGACGGTCGCGGACGAGCCGTCGACGTACCTCAGCAGTGGTCCGAGCCGCAGTCCGGCCATGGTGACCCCTTCCTCCGTCGCCCCGTACGGTACGCAGCGACGGAGGCCGCCGGGGAGATTTGTGCACCCGGCAGTTCGCGGGGTGCGTCAGCAGTTGGCCAGGTACCCCTGCAGGGCGGACTTCTCGGACGAGTCGACCGACAGGTCGTAGTAGTACTTCACCTGCACCCAGGCCCTCACGTACGTGCAGCGGTAGGCCGAGCGCGACGGCATCCAGGTGGCCGGGTCCTGGTCGCCCTTGGACTGGTTGACGTTGTCCGTGACCGCGAGCAGCTGCGGGCGGGTCAGGTCGTTGGCGAAGGACTGGCGCCGCGAGGTGGACCAGGCGTCGGCGCCGGAGTCCCAGGCCTCGGCGAGCGGCACGAGGTGGTCGATGTCGACGTCGGAGGCGGCGGACCAGGTGGCGCCGTCGTAGGGGGAGTACCAGCTGCCGCTGGTGGCGTAGCAGGAGGAGTCGGTGCGCACGTTGGAGCCGTCGCGCTTGAGGACCGTCTCGCGCGTGTTGCAGGTGCCGCTGATCGTGATCCAGTGCGGGAACAGGTCCCGGTCGTAGCCGGTGCGGTCCTCGGTGCGCACGTCCAGGGTGGCGAGGTAGCCGCGGGCGGTGGCGGCGCTGACCGGGGTGGGGAGGGCGGCGGAGGCGGTCGGGCCGTTGAACAGGCCGACGGAGGCGATGAGTCCGGTGAGCGCCGCGGCTATGCTGAGCCGTCGACGCGCGTAGAACTTCGACATGCGAACTCCCTTGTGGGGTGGGGTCGTTGGCGTGCGGGCAGGGGAATGCTCGCCACGCCGCGTTGCCGGGAGGGGTGGATCCGGTAAGAAGCTAATGACGCGCTCATGACACGTCTATGGTTCGGGTGTGAAGTTTCCGCGTACGAGGGTCCGCGCGGGCCTCGCGTACCATGGGCGGTGCAGAAGGGGAGTAGCTCTTCGCCGGACCGTCGACATACTGCTCAGCCCGCCTGAGCCGGCGCCCGGAGGCAGGTCCCACGACGTGGGGCCGGCCGGCGAGACCTTCGGCAAGCAGTGCACGCCCGTGCCGTACGGCACGGGTGCCGCGTGTGCTGCCGTGCCGAGGTGTCCCGTGGAAACGCACAGCACTCTCGGTGGGGCAGCCCCGACCGATTGAGGATCCGTTGATCAGCCTGACCGTGACGGCCGTCGTCTTCGGCGTCGTCTTCCTCGCCGAACTGCCCGACAAGACCGCGCTCGCCGGTCTCGTCCTCGGCACCCGCTACCGCGCCTCGTACGTCTTCGCCGGTGTCGCCGCCGCGTTCGCGCTGCACGTCGCGCTCGCCGTGGCCGCCGGGAGTGTGCTCACACTGCTGCCGCAGCAGCTCGTGCACGCGCTCACCGGTGTGCTCTTCCTGGGTGGCGCGGCGATGCTGCTGTTCAAGAAGGACGAGGACGAGGAGGAGGTCCGCAGGCCGGAGAACCAGTCCTTCTGGAAGGTCTCCGGGGCCGGATTCATGCTGATCCTCGTCGCCGAGTTCGGCGATCTGACGCAGATCATGACGGCCAACCTCGCCGCCCGCTACGACGACCCGCTCTCCGTCGGCCTCGGTGCGGTGCTTGCCCTGTGGTCGGTGGCGGCGCTCGGCATCGTCGGCGGCAAGGCGCTGATGAAGCGGGTTCCGCTGAAGCTGATCACGCAGATCGCGGCGCTGCTGATGCTGGGCCTGGGGGTGTGGAGCCTGTGGGAGGCGATCGCCGGCTGACGGGGTGGCGGGATGCCCCGGTTGTTTTGTACCGTGGTTGAACAAAGTGGCTCCCGCCCGTTCTCCCTGACCGGCGGGCGGGGCCGCCTTGTCCCGCCCGCACCGCCCCACGCTCCTTGGAGTTGCCGATGACGGCCACCGCCGTACTCACCGCCCGCGCCCTCCTGCTGGACATGGACGGCACCCTCGTCAACTCCGACGCCTCCGTCGAACGCGTCTGGCGGCGCTGGGCCGACCGGAACGGGCTCGACGGGGACGAGGTCATGAAGGTCGTGCACGGGCGTCAGGGCTACGCCTCGATGGCCCTGCTGCTGCCCGACCGGCCCATGGAGCAGAACCACGCCGACAACGCGCGCATGCTCGCCGAGGAGACCGCCGACACCGAGGGCGTCGTCGAGGTCCCGGGCGCCCGTGACTTCCTCGCCTCCCTCGCGGGCCTGCCGCACGCCCTCGTGACCTCCGCCGACGTCGCCCTGTCGACGGCGCGGATGGCCGCCGCCGGCCTGGAACAGCCTCAGGTGCGGGTGACGGCGGAGTCCGTCGGCGCCAGCAAGCCCGACCCCGAGGGGTTCCTGAAGGGCGCGGCGGAACTCGGCGTCGCCCCGGCCGACTGCGTGGTCTTCGAGGACTCCGGCGCGGGCATCGCCGCGGGCCGCGCGGCCGGCATGCGCGTCGTGGGCATCGGCCCCCGCGCCGGCTTCCACGCCCCCGACGTGGTCGTCCGCGACCTGACCCAGGTACGCGTACAACCCGCCCCCGACGGCACGATCCACCTCCACATCACCCAGTAACCGCCCGGGCTCACCCACCTCCCCCCGGCCCGCAGCCGCAACTGACCGGCCGGGGTCACCGGTTCCCCTGGACGGGGCGTCCACTGCACCCACCCCAGGGGCGCGGGGAACTGCGCGACCAGCCCCCACCGTCCCGCAGCCGCAACTGACCGGCCGGGGTCACCGGTTCCCCTGGACGGGGCGTCCACTGCACCCACCCCAGGGGCGCGGGGAACTGCGCGACCAGCCCCCACCGTCCCGCAGCCGCAACTGACCGGCCGGGGTCACCGGTTCCCCTGGACGGGGCGTCCACCGCACCCACCCCAGGGGCGCGGGGAACTGCGCGACCAGCCCCCACCGGCCCGCAGCCGTCGACGAACCGGAACCCCTACGGCTCCCGGGTCTCCGACTCCAACCGCGCACGGGTCTGGGGGCCGTACACGCCCAGCTCCTCGCGGACCCCACGGGACCACTGGTAATTGCGCAGGGCGTCTTCCAGCCGACGGTTGAACTGGCCGTTGATGTCGTCGTTGTACAAGTACAACTGATGCAGCCGCTGCTGGAGCTCGACGACCTCCCCGCCCCGATCGCCCCGGCGCAGCACCGGCGCGGTGTCGTCGCGATCGTCCTCGCCCACGTCCCCGGGGGCCTCCGCAGGAGCCGAGGACGTCGGGGTCGGGGACGGCTCGGCCGCATCCGACGGAGTCGGCGAGGCGCTGGACGCCGACGGTGACGGCGAGGCCGACGCGCTCGCGCTCGCGGACGGGGAACCCGACGGTGAGGCGGACGGCGTCGGCGCGGCGGAGGACCCACTGGCCGTCGGCTCGGCGGACGGCGCGTCGGACGACGGGGCCGGGACGCTCGCCCGGACCTCCTCCGGCGCCGCGCTGTTCCGGGACGGCGTCTCGTAGGAGAACATCCCGCTCGCCCAGCCCGCCGCGCCCACCACGATGACGACGGCCCCGGCGACCGCGAGCAGCGCGCCCCGGCGACGCCGCCCCGGGGGCACCTCGTCGAGGCCCTCGGGACCGGGCGCGTCGGTCACCGGCGCGATCGGCCGGGTCGTGTCGAACAGGTCCAGGTCCGTGGCGTTCGGCCGCGTCGTCGACGGTCCCAGCGGCGTCGGCAGCACGGATGTCGCGTCCGCCGCCCCGGATGCCTCCTCCGCCGTCACCGCCCGCAGCGGCATCGTCTCATCGGCCGCCCCCGCGGCGCCGGGACCGTCCGCGGCAGGGGCGGGCCGGGGCGCGGACTCCGCCGGCCGCCCGGGGGCCTCCGCGGACCCCTCCGCCGCATCCTCCGCCTCTGACGACCCGTCCGGCGTACTCCGCGCGGTCCCCCCGTCCAGCTCCACATACGGCCGGATGCGCAACGGGTCGAAGTCCTCCGCCGCGGCGGCCTCCGCCGTACGCGCGTCGCGGAGGGCGTCGGACGCACGCGTCGTGCACGCGCAGGAAGGCGTGTTGTCCGGGTTTCTCGGCGCACCGCACTCCGGGCACGGGTTTCCGTTCGGCTGTTCCACGTGTGGTCCCTCCCCTCGCGAACTCCAGAGATTATGCAGATCTTCTTCACAGCCCGGGCCGCGCGCCCCCGGAATGCGAACTTCCGGCAGGACTCAACAGGCCATAACAGGTCACACCGATCACGATGGACGGGGAACCAGAAACTGTGGAGGTCTTCATGGCCGGCGACGCGCACGGTACGGCGCCGAAGGCGAGCGACGCGCAGCCCGCACCCCGCACCGGCCCGCCGGCCGCCGTCGGCGGTGACCACGGACCGGTGTCCGGCAACGTCCTCTTCTCGATCGGCGCCCTGCTGCTCGGCCTGCTGCTCGCCGCCCTCGACCAGACCATCGTGTCCACCGCGCTGCCCACCATCGTCAGCGACCTGGGCGGCCTGGAGCACCTGTCCTGGGTGGTCACCGCCTATCTGCTCGCCTCCACGGCCGCCACCCCGCTGTGGGGCAAACTCGGTGACCAGTACGGACGCAAGAAGCTCTTCCAGACCGCCATCGTCATCTTCCTGGTGGGCTCGGCGCTGTGCGGTGCCGCTCAGGACATGACGCAGCTGATCGGGTTCCGCGCGCTCCAGGGACTGGGCGGCGGCGGACTCATCGTGCTGTCCATGGCGATCGTCGGCGACCTCGTCCCGCCCCGGGAACGCGGCCGCTACCAGGGCCTCTTCGGCGCGGTGTTCGGCACGACGAGCGTGCTCGGGCCGCTGCTCGGCGGAGTGTTCACCCAGCACCTGAGCTGGCGCTGGGTGTTCTACATCAACGTGCCCGTCGGGATCGTCGCGCTCGCCGTCATCGCGGCGGTGCTGCACATCCCGCGCCGGAAGACCAAGCACGTCATCGACTACCTCGGCACCTTCCTCATCGCCTCCGTCGCCACCTGCCTGGTCCTGGTCGCCTCCCTCGGCGGCACCACCTGGGGCTGGGGATCGCTCCAGGTCGTCGGCCTCGCGGTGCTCGGCGCCGTACTCGTCGTCGCCTTCGTGGCCGTGGAACGCCGGGCCGCCGAGCCCGTACTGCCGCTGAAGCTGTTCCGGGTGCGCACCTTCACCCTCTCGGCCGTGATCAGCTTCATCATCGGCTTCGCCATGTTCGGCGCGATGACCTATCTGCCGACGTTCCTCCAGGTGGTGCACGGCATCACCCCCACCATGTCCGGTGTGCACATGCTGCCGATGGTGGCCGGCATGCTGCTGTCCTCCACCGGCTCCGGCCAGATCGTCAGCCGCACCGGCCGCTGGAAGGTGTTCCCGATCGCGGGCACCGCCGTCACCACCCTCGGACTGCTGCTGCTCCACCAGCTCGACGCGCACAGCTCCACCGCGCTGATGAGCACCTTCTTCTTCGTCTTCGGCATCGGACTCGGCCTGGTGATGCAGGTCCTCGTGCTGATCGTGCAGAACGCCGTCCCCTACGAGGATCTCGGCGTCGCCACCTCGGGCGCGACCTTCTTCCGCTCCATCGGCGCCTCGTTCGGCGTCGCCATCTTCGGCACGATCTTCGCGAGCCGCCTCGGCGACGAACTCACCGCGGCCCTGCGGGGCACGGACCTTCCGCCGGGCGTGTCCCCCGACACGCTGGAGGCAGACCCGCGCGGCATCGAGGCCCTGCCGGCCGCGCTGCGCCCGCCGGCGCTCGACGCCTACTCCACCGCCATCACCGACGTCTTCCTGTACGCCGTGCCCGTCGCCCTCCTCGGCTTCGCGCTGGCCTGGTTCCTCAAGGAGGACCGGCTGCGCGCCTCGGTCACCGCGCCCGACGTGACCGAGACGCTGGCCAGCAACCCCGTGGAGCGCTCCTCGTACGACGAGGTGTGCCGCGCGCTGTCGGTGCTCGGCACCCGGGAGGGACGGCGCGAGATCTACCGGAAGATCACCGACCGCGCGGGCTACGACCTGCTGCCCGCGGCGAGCTGGCTGCTGCTGCGGATGAGAAGGCACGGCTCGGTCGAACCGGCCCGGCTGGCGGAGCGCAACCCGGTCCCGCTGAGCGTCGTCCTCGAGGCCACCCGTCAGGTGGAGATCCGGCACCTCGCCGTACGCCGGGGCGTCGACATGGTGCTGACGGACGAGGGCCGCGAGGCCGCCGAGCGGCTGGCGCGCGCCCGGGAGGAGTCCCTGGCCGAGCTGCTCGGCGACTGGTGGGGGCCGGACCGCCCGACGGACCTGGTGCAGCTGGTGCACGAGCTGAACGACGAGCTGTGCGGCTCCCGCGGGGAACGCCCCCAGGACGAGCGCGCGGTGACGCCGGCCACCTGAAGTCCCTTCAGCCGAGCCGCTTGGCGAACCAGTGCTCGGCGTACGGCTCGGCGTTGTGCGGAGCGGTCTCGGAGTAACCCAGACGGGCGTACAGGGCCCGCGCCTCCACGAGGTCACCGCGCGTGTCGAGGATCATCCGGGTCGCGCCCGCCGCCCGCGCCGCGTCCTCGGCGGCCCGCACCAGCAGCCCGGCCCCGCCCCTGCCCCGCATCCCCTCGTACAGGAACACCCGGGTCAGCTCGGCGGTGGCGCCGTCCAGCAGCCGGAATCCCGCACTCCCGGCCGGCTCACCACCGTACCGGGCGACCAGCAGCCGCCCCCGCGGCGGCGCGAGGTCGGCCCCCGTCCCGGCGGCGATCTCCCGCTCCAGTTCCTCCGGGTCGGTCCGCCGCCCCTCGTGCAGCAGATACCAGCGGTCGCTGACCTCGGTGTAGTACGCCCGCCAGAGCGCGACGGCGACGGGCGAGTCGTACGGTTCCGGGGTGACGGTCCAGGCCATCCGCGCATTCTCGACGACCCGTACGGGGGAGGCGCAAGCGATGTCCGGGGCGCCGGTTCGCGCAGCCCCTCCCGGCCACGCGTCTGCCGAGTCCTGTTGAGTGCCGGGTGCGGCCGGTCGCGCAGTTCCCCGCGCCCCTGAGGGAGTCGTCCAGCCCGGCATGAACAAGGGGGCGTCCGGCGGGACGCCTGCGTCGTGCAGTTTGTGTGCGGGGCTACGGGCAACACGGAGGGGGAACCGGCTCGCGAGGAGTGCCGGTCCGGTTGAGAACGCGGAAGGCATCCATGTCCACTGGCCTGATCATTGCGTTGATCGTGATTGTCGCGGTCGTTGTCGCCGTCGCGGCCGTGCTGACCCTGCGTGCCCGCGGCCCGCGGCACGGCACGAGCCTGAAGCGGCGCTTCGGGCCCGAGTACGACCGTGCCGTGGCCCGCCACGACGGGGACACCAGGGCCGCCGAGCGGGAGCTCGCCGAGCGCGTGGAGCGCCACGGCGACCTGCGCGAACGGCCGTTGGAGCCCGCCGAGCGCGAGCGGTACGAGGCGCGCTGGACGGCCGCCCAGGAGCGGTTCGTCGACGCGCCGCGCGACGCCGTCGCCGAGGCGGACCGGCTGATCGCCGAACTCGCCGGCGCCCGGGGCTTCCCCGCCGACGGCCACTACGAGGACCAGCTCGCCGCGCTGTCCGTGCACCACGCCCACCACGTCGAGGGCTACCGGCGCGTGCACCGGGTGGCCCAGGCGCGCGCGAACGGCGCGCAGGACGGCGGCGCGGGCACCGAGGAGATGCGCGAGGCCATGGTCGAGGCCCGCGCCCTGTTCGAGGAACTGGTCCGTCCGTCCCGGCACGACGGCGGCCACCACCACCGCACCGACGGCGACCGCACGGCCCCGGCCGCCCGGCGCGGCCACCGCACACCGTCCCTGCTCCACCGGCGCCAGGCGAAGGAGAGCTGAACGACATGTCCGACCTGACCCGACGCCCCGACGACACCCCGCCCGTCGAGAGCACCCGCGGCGCGGACACGCGCCGCACCGCCCCCGAAACCGGCCTCGGCACCGACAGCGCGTCGGCCGCCGCGCATCCCGAGGGCACCGCGACCGCGCCCGGCCCGGACGCCCGGGGCAGCGCCTCCGGTATCCGCGAGGACACGGGCACCCGGGACCCCGGCGTGGACACGCGCCGCACCGCCCCCGACACCGGCCTCGGCACCGAGCGCCCGTCGTCCGGCGCGCGTTCCCGGGCCGGTGACGCCTTGCCCGCCACGGGCATGGACGAGCCCGCCCCGGCAGGGACCGGCACCGGTCACGGTACGGGCGGGGAGCACCGGCTCCTCCCGCACGACGACACCGACAAGCTCGCCGCGCAGTTGCAGCACGCCGTGGCCGGGTTCGTCGACGCGCCGCGTGATGCCGTACAGGAGGCCGATCACGTCCTGCGGGAGCTGACCGAACGCTTCACGGACGCCATGAGCGAACGGCGCCGCACCCTGCGCCGGTCCTGGCAGACCCCCGACACCACGGATCCCGGCGCGGGGCAGCACGTCGCGGCGACCGACACCGAGCAACTGCGCCTCGCCCTGCGGGACTACCGCGAGCTGGCGGAACGGTTGCTCCGCGTCTGAAGCCCGGGGCCGTCCCGGCGGTCTCAGCCGGCCCGGCGCTCCCGCCACTGCCGTACGACGTCCTCGACGTCGTACGGCTTCTTGCCCAGCGGGGGGCCGGGCGGCGGCTTGAACATCATGTCGCTGATCTTGGCGTTGATCTCCGTGAGGATCTTCCGGACGATCCGCTCCGACGGAGCCGCGAGGGCCGCCTCCAGCGCGTCCTCCACCTCCTTGCGCAGGGCCAGCGTCGGCGGCAGCACCGAGAACCCCTCGCGGGCCATCTTCCGCTTGACCCACCACAGTTCGTCGTAGGTGCTCTCGACCTCGCGGGGAAGCGGCTTGCCCACCCCGGTCAGCTGCTCGAACTCGCCGCGCGCGTCGGCGTCGCGGATCTGCTTGTCGACCCAGCTCTCGAAGTCGACGCCGGGTGGCTTTCGCTCGGTCATGAGTTCATTGTGCCGGACGCCGCCCAGCCGGGCGTTTTATCATTCGGCGGCGGCGAGCCGATCCGGCCGCCGTGCACGGCCGTTCCGGTCACCGCCGGGCCCGGGCCTCCTCGGCCCGCAGGACGTCTCAGGAGGAGCAGGGTGCTCGAACTCACCATGGCCGCGGTGTCCGCGGCGGAAGCGGGTGCCACGGCGGGCATGCTCATGGCCGACGCGCCCAGCGAACCGGGCGCCGTGCTGCGGGTGGGCCGGGACACGTCGCTGTGCCGCCTGTCGACGCCGGACGACTGGCTGTTCGTCTCGCGCGTCCACCTGGAGTTCAGCTGCGCGCAGGACGGCACCTGGCACCTGACCTGGCTGCGCGGCTCCCTGCCCGAGCCCTCCTCCGAGGTCCGGCTGACCATCGGTGAGTACGCCCACCCGGTCGCCTACGGAGGTACCGTCCCGCTGCCCCGGGGCGGCAGCGGCGAGGTCGTCATCCACGACCGCGCCGCCCCGCGCAGCGTCAACGTGGGCTTCTACCACGAGGTCTGAACCAGCGGCCGATCCGGTGGCTCAGCCGCCGATCCGGTGGCTCAGCGCCGGGAGGCCCTGCGCTGCAGGGCCTCCCGGCGCGAGCGGAGCCGCTTCTGCCGCTTCTGGCTCTCCTTGCGGCGCTGCGCGCGCTCGCGGGCCTCCGGGCTCCTGAGCCCGGTGTGGTCCGGCAGCCGCAGCAGCCCCCACACCACTCCGACGAGCAGGGCGATCGCGAAGATCCCGAGGACCGCCGCCAACGCGGGTGGCAGGTCCGCGACCTGTTCGATCCGTTCCCGGGTGTTCAACCTGGCTCCCCGCCCTCCTCCGCCCCGTGCGGCACCGCACCCTAACAGCGGCGCCCCTCACTGGTGGAAGGCGGAAGCGGCCCGGCCCGGGGACACGGCGCTCACGCCAGCACGCGTGCCAGCGCGAACCCGTCGTAGCCCTTGGTGCCGACGGTCTGGATCGCCGTACCCGTCAGCCTGGGGTGCGTGCCGATCATGTCGAGGGCGGCACGGGTGCCCACCACGTCCGGGTCGGTGTTGTCCGGATCGGCCACCCGGCCGCCCCGGGCGACGTTGTCCAGGACGATCAGGCTGCCCGCGCTGGTCAGCCTGAGCGCCCACTCCATGTAGTGCGGGTTGTTCACCTTGTCCGCGTCGATGAAGACCAGGTCGAACGGCGGCGGGTTCTCGTCCGCCAGCCGCGGCAGCGACTCCAGCGCCGCCCCCACCCGCACCTCCACCTGCTTGTCGAGTCCCGCGCGGGCGATGTTGCGGACGGCGACCTCGGCGTGCCGGGGGTCGTACTCCAGGGAGACCAGCCGCCCGTCGGCGGGCAGGGCCCGGCCCAGCCAGATGGTGCTGTAACCGCCGAGCGTGCCGATCTCCAGGATGTTCCGGGCGCCCTGCACCTGGGCGAGGAGCTGCAGCAGCTTGCCCGCGGGCGCGGAGACCGCAATGGGCGGAAGCCCGGCCGCGTCGCTGTCACGCAGCGCCGCGGCCAGGGCGTCGTCGGGGGCATCGGTCAGGAGGCGGTCGGCGAAGTAGTCGTCCACCGTGCGCCAGACCTGCGAATCGCTCATGCGACTGCACCTTCCGTACGACTAGTTAGCCTGTCTAACCAGTAACGCTGAGAAGATACGCCGCGCGTCCGCTCCCCGTCAGGCGCATTTCCGGTGTGTTCCGGCCGTCCCGGCGGTCTCGGCCGTGCCGGGCTCCAGCGACGGGGGCGAACCCGGCAGCGGGCGTCCCGCCGACTCGGCCATCCGCCACACCGCGAAACCGCCGATCACGGCCGCCGCCATCATGTAGTAGGCGGGCATCATCACGTCGCCGGTCGCGCCGATCAGGGCCGTGACCACCAGCGGGGTCGTGCCGCCGAAGACGGACACCGAGACGTTGAAGCCGATCGACAGCGAGCCGTAGCGCACCCGGGTCGGGAACAGCGCGGGCAGCGCGGCCGGCATGGCGGCGGTGAAGCAGACCAGCAGCAGACCGAGCGCGCCCATGCCGGCGGCGACCGCGAGCAGACCGCCGTCCCGGATCAGCAGCAGCGCAGGCACCGACAGCAGCAGGAAACCGGCACAGCCCGCCGCGATCACCGGACGGCGCCCGACCCGGTCGGTCAGCGCGCCGGCGAACGGCTGGACGATCATCATCAGCACCATCACGCCGAGCACGACGACCAGGCCGTGCGTCGCGTCGTACCCCAGCTCGCCGGTGAGGTAGCTGGGCATGTACGACAGCAGCATGTAGTCGGTGACGTTGAAGACCAGCACCAGGCCCACGCACAGCAGCAGCGCACGCCACTGGCCGGTGATCATCTCCCGCAGCGGCACCTTGGGCCGCTCGTTCTCGGCCTTTTCCACCTCGGCCGCGAACGCCGGGGTCTCCTCCAGGCGCATCCGCAGGTAGAGGCCGATGACGCCCATCGGTCCGGCGATCAGGAACGGGATCCGCCAGCCCCACGACAGCAGGTCGTCCGAGGAGAGCAGGGCGGTCATCAGCGTGACCAGGCCCGCACCGCCGATGTACCCGGCGAGCGTGCCGAACTCCAGCCAGCTGCCGAAGAAGCCGCGCCGCCGGTCGGGGGCGTACTCGGCGATGAAGGTGGAGGCACCCGCGTACTCGCCGCCGGTGGAGAAGCCCTGCACCAGACGGGCGGCCAGCAGCAGGATCGGGGCGCCCACGCCGATCGCGGCGTAGGACGGGATCAGGCCGATCGCGAAGGTGCCCGCGGCCATCATGATCATGGTCAGGGCGAGGACCTTCTGGCGCCCCACGCGGTCGCCGAGCGGGCCGAAGACCATGCCGCCGAGCGGACGGACCAGGAAGGCCGCGGCGAAGGCGCCGAACGTGGACAGCAGCTGGGCGGTGGCGTTGCCCGAGGGGAAGAAGACCTGGCCCAGCGTGACCGCGAGGTAGCTGTAGACACCGAAGTCGAACCATTCCATCGCGTTGCCGAGCGCGGCCGCCTTCACGGCACGCCGGACCAGCGCGGGATCGGTGACGGTGGGGGAGGGGGCGGCACCGGGCGCCGGTGCGGAACCGCCGTTCTCCGGTGCCGGGGAACCGGCCGGGCCGGACGCGGACGGACCAGGGGCGACGGGGGGAGTGGCGACGGGGGCAGTCGACAAGACTCCGCTCGCCTCCTTTCGACGGGGACAGGGACACGGATCCGCGCGGCGGCGCTGTCGGGCGGGCCGAAGAGGCGACGATAGGCGCCGTTGAACCCTCTACGGGCGGTATGCGAAGAGCTGCATACTGCACCGAAATGTGGTGTGTGCAGGCATGCAGCGGTGCGCCGAGCCGCCCGCTCCCATGGCCGGTTGTGATCCTTCTCGCGTCGTCCCGAGGCAACGCCACACGTCGCGGACTATCGTCATTCGGACAAAAGTGAGAGGGCCGTCAGGTGAAGCCGCGGTTTCCTGCGTCCCTGTCCAGGGGTGATGCGAGCCTCATAGGGTGCGCAGAGCAAACCCCCGCGCATGGGACGCGAGGGGCGAAACGGGGCGGGAGGCCGACGAGGCGTGGCGAACGCGGAGCACAGTGGGCGACCGACGGAGGCTCTCGGGGCGACCGCCGTCGGCGGCACCCGGGCACGGCTGCGCGCCGCGCGCCTCGGACTGTGGCTGCTCGCCGCCGTCCTCGCCGTACGCCAGGTCGCCGTCGTCCTGACCACCCCCAGCACGGAACGGCTGACCGCACTCGACACCTGGGTGGGCCCCGAGGGCGTCCTGCACGTCAGCGGCTCCCTCTACGACTCCACCGAGTTCACCGGCACCCCGTTCAGCGGGCTCGTCCTCAAACCCCTCACCCGCCCGGCCGAACAGGCCCTCGGCTGGGGCTGGACCTTCGGCACCCTGTTGCTGGTCGTCGCCCTCGGCCTGATCGCCGCCCGCGCCCTGCCCCAGCCGGTCGGCCGCCGCACCGCGCTCCTCGCCGCACCGGTCGCCATCAGCCTGCTGATGCTGTCGCTGCCGGTCCGCAACACCCTCTGGCTCGGCCAGACCAGCATCATCCCGGTCCTGCTCGTCCTGCTCGGCTGCTTCGTCGCCCACGGGCAGCGCACCAGCGGCGCCCTCATCGGCGTCGCCGCCGCCCTCCAGCCCACCCTCCTCCTCTTCGCCCCGCTGCTGTGGTTCACCGGCCGCCGCCAGGCCGCCACCGCCACCGGCGTCACCTTCGCCGCCACCACCGCGCTCGCCTGGGCCGCGATGCCGCAGGACTCGTACACCTACTGGGTGCACCATCTGGCGGGCACCGGCCTCGGCGGCCCCGCCGACGCCCTCGCCAACCAGTCCCTGCACGGCGCCCTGCTCCGCCTCGGCCTCGAAGGCCCCCTGGAGATCGGTCTCTTCCTCCTCCTCGGCGCCGCCGTCGTGACCCTCGCCCTGAGACGCGCCGTCCGCTACGCCCACGACGGCCAGCTGCTCCTCGCGGTCGCCGTCACCGGCTGCGCCGCCATAGCGGTCGCCCCGACCGCGTGGCAGCACCAACTGCTGTGGGTGCTGCTCACCGCCGTCGGCAGGGTGGGCAAACGCGCCCGCGACCGGATGGTCTGGCCCGTCGCCGTCATCCTGGCGATGACGCTGCCGGCCAAGATGATGCTGCCGAACATGGCGTTCCTCTACCCGGTGCGCGACAACGTCGTCCTCCTCGCCGCCCTGGCCGCCGCCACCGCGGTCCCCTTCCTCTCCCGCACCTCGCCGTACTTCCGCACCCCCATCCCCACCCGGTACGCCGACCCCGTGCCGGCCCGTTTCGCGTTCGTCCCCCTGCTGCCCTTCCTCCGCCGGGTGCTCCTGCGCCCGAACCTCCTCCTCGAGCTCCTGCTGATCCGCGTCACCTACGCCGCGTACGCCAAGGTCCGCCTCGCCGCGACCGGCGGCAGCAACTCGGCGGGCCGCGCCCGCGCCGAGGAACACGGACAACAGATCCTCGACCTCGAACGCCTGCTCCACATGGACATCGAGCACGCCGTCAACCACGCCGTGGTGAAGATCGGCTGGCTGCGGGAGTTCTTCGACTTCTACTACACGTCGTTCCACTTCATCGTCCCGCTGACCGTCCTCGGCCTGCTCCTGTGGCGCCGCCCCGTCGACTACCGCTGGGCCCGCTCGGCACTCGGCTTCGCCACGATCCTCGCCCTGGTCGGCTTCTGGCTCTACCCGCTCGCCCCGCCACGCCTGATGCCGGGCCTCGGCATCATCGACACGGTCCACGGCGTCCAGGACTTCTCCCAGCCGGACTACGGCACCCTCACCCACCTCACCAACCAGTACGCGGCGATGCCGTCCCTGCACTTCGGCTGGTCCCTGTGGTGCGGACTGGTGATCGTGATCCTCGCGCCGAAGCTGTGGATGAAGGCCCTCGGCCTCCTCCACCCCCTCTTCACGGTCGCCGCGATCGTCGCCACCGGCAACCACTGGATCCTGGACGCGGTCGGCGGCGCGGTCGTCGTCGGCGCCGGCTTCGGCCTGACGTACCTCCTCCAGGGCCCACGCGCCCGTACGACGACGGCGGCGGCCGCCGCCGAGGTCAGCAGCGAGCCGCCGGTGCCGGAGAAGGACCGTACTCCGAGCTGATCCGGTACTCGCCGGGCGCGGACACCGTGAGCCGGGTGAACTCGCCCTCCCGGCTCAGACACCCGCCGCCGTCGGCGCGCAGCCAGGGCGAGTGGGCGACCCGCACGGTCACCGCGCCCGGCCGCGACACGCGCAGCACCAGATCGGCGCTGGACGTCCGCACGACGGTCCCTGGCGCGGAGACGAGCGGCACGGCGTCGCGGACCCGGAACACCTGCCAATGGGCGTCGTGCCAGACGGGCAGCAGCCAGTCGGGCCGGCCGTGCCGTATCAGCCGCGCCTCCTCCTCGGCGAACCCGTCGGGCTTGCCGCCCGGCAGCACGACGAACCCCACCGCCCACCGGTCCAGCCACGCCCGGTAGGAGGCGGCGGAGAAGGACCCGTCGTAGAACAGCCGCGCCCGCTCCATGTCCAGCTGCCGGTTCCAGCCGCGCGCGAGATGGAGATGCGGCGCGAGGGCGGACGCCTCCCGGTGGTTGCGCGCGGGGACCACCTCGACGCGGGTGGTGTCGGCACCGAGCCGTTCGAGGGCCTCGACGACGCCCCGGGTCTGGGCGGCCCAGGCGGGTACGGTCGTGGAGACCTTCAGGTCGTCGACGGTCTTCTCGCCCGTCCACGCGACGGAGAACACGAGAACGGCCACCAGCAGACCGCGCCGCAGCGCGCGCATCCGCGGCTGGGCGAGCAGCGCGACGAGGAGGGCGACGGGCGCGGCGTACTCGGCGAACCGTTCGACGTTCGTGCCGATGGGGGACGGCACGAGATACACGGCCACGGTCCCGACGGCGTAGACGACGCCGCTCCACCGGGCTACGCGCCAGGAGGGCGGGGAGAGCAGCGCGACCGCGACCCCGAGGAGCACGGGCGGCCAGATGCGGGCCGCGGGCATCAGCTGCTCACCGTGAAAAGGAAAGAGGAGACTCGTCGCCCCGACGACGGCGGCGGGCGGCAGCAGCAGGGCGAGGGCGCGGCGGGGCCGCCGGTCGAGCAGGTACCCGCCGCCGACGACGGCGAGGAACAGCCCGGCGACCGGGGACGCCATGGTGGCGAGGGCGGCGTAGGAACCGGCGATGACGAGACGTTTCTCCTGGCTCAGGAAGAGAAACGCGGCGAGCCCGAAGGCGACCCCGAGGGCGAAGGTGGTCCGCCCGGAGGCGACGTTGCACCACAGCGCGAGTGCGGCGAGCAGGGCGGGCGCGAGGGGTCTTCGCCGCTCGGCCCGCCGTACGAGTACGGCCGCGATCCAGGTGGCGGCCACCCCGGAGGCGACGGTGAGCCCCCGCACTCCCAGCGCCGCCATCAAGTACGGGGATATGAGGCTGTAGTTGGCCGTGTGCATCCCGCCGTACCAGAACAGGTTGTACGCCGAACTCCCGTGCCGCGTCGCGAAGTCCGCCCATGCCTCCTGCGCCGCGAGGTCCCCGCCGCCGGTGGCGAGGAAGGCCCACCAGAGGGCGTAGAGGGGAAGCGTGGAGAGGGTGGTGAGGAGCGGAACGCGATGGCGCCGGCAGAAGGCACGGAGGGGGCGCCCCCGCTCGAGGGTCGTGTCCGCGTGCTGGATCAGGGCGAGTTCGGCAGGGGGCACGATCACGTAGACGTGGAACGGTGGTGGGGCGTTTACTGCCGCCCGTACGGGGTCTCCCGTTCGCTGCGACCAAGTGGCCCGACGGCCACCTCACTCATCGGCCTCCACCGCACACTCGAACCACACGGTCTTGCCACCGCAAGGCTCAGGATCAACACCCCACTTATCGGCAACCGCAGCGAGCAGCACGAGTCCGCGCCCGTTCTCGGCACAGGGCGCCGACGCCATCGGGACACGCGGCAACTGACTGCTCCCGTCCGCCACTTCCACGCGCACTCCGCCCGGCTGCCGCAGCAACAGCAGCGCACAGCGCCGGTCGGGAACATGGCGTACGACATTGGCGAGCAGTTCGGTCACGCCCAGCTCCACGGCGTCGGACAGCTCGGCCATCTCCCACTCGCCCAGGAACGACCGCACGATGCGCCGGACATGCCGCGCCGAGTGCTCACCGACGGTCAGCCGCATCGTGTACCGGTCGCTGCGCGGGGCGAGGGCGGTGAGGGGAGCGAGGGCGCTGAGGGGAATGTGTGCGTTCACACCTCAAGGCTGACCTCCGCTGACTACGCTCGGCTACGGAACGAATACAACCGGTCCCGCTGTGGGCCGAGTTGCGCGAGAGGGGCTCCCCGTGACCCACATCAACGTCCTCGACCCGGGCGCGTCACCGCTGGACTACTACGGCTTCGAACTCCGCCGCCACAGAGAGGCCGCCGGCCTGACACAGCGGCAACTGGGGGACATCGTGAACTACACGGGCTCGTTGGTGGGCCAGATCGAGACGGCGCGGAAGCTGCCGACGCAGGAGTTCAGCGAGCGGGTGGACGCGGCGCTGGGCACGGGTGGACTGCTGTCCCGGCTGGTCACGCTGGTGATGCGAAGCCAACTTCCCGGGTGGTTTCAGCAGGTGGCGGAGCTGGAGTCACGGGCCATCGAAATCTGTACGTTCCAGACGCACATGATCCACGGCCTCCTTCAAACCACGGCCTACGCCCGTGCGGTGCTCGGGGCTCTGGACCACACCGATCTCGATGACAGGACGGCTGTACGACTGGCTCGACAACGGATCTTCAAGAGGGAGCAGCCCCCGGTCCTCTGGATGGTCGTCAGCGAGGCCGCGCTTCGTCAGGAAGTCGGCGGCGCCGGGGTCATGCGGGAGCAACTGACCAGGTTGTTGTCGTGCGAGGGCAGTCGCTGGATCAACGTCCAGGTGCTGCCCTTCTCGGCCGGAGTACACGCCGGCCTGCAAGGCTCATTCAACCTCTACCGCTTCGATCGGGACCCGGCCATCGTCTACACCGAGGGGTACGGCAGCGGGCATCCGACCGCCAACCCGGACACCGTCAGGGACTGCTCGCTCCGTTACGATCACCTCCAGGCCGCTGCTCTCTCCCTCAGGGAGTCGGCCGGGCTGATCCGACGGGTGATGGAGGAGCGCTATGGAGAGCAACCTGGTGGGGGTCCTGTGGCGTAAGTCGAGCTACAGCGGTGACCAGGGCGGCGATTGCGTCGAAGTGGCAACAACCCCCACCCACATAGCCCTTCGCGACTCCAAGACCCCGACGGAGGCGACCGTCACGGCCACCCCCGCCGCCTTCGCCGCGTTCCTCAACTGGACGGCCACCGCGAAACGGCCCTGATGGACCACTTCTCACGCTCCTGGGCGGCCCTGCTCACCGCAGTCGCCGACCTCCCGGACGAGGCCTTCGCACTGATCCCCCGCCTGGCAGCCGCGTACGGCGACCCGGCCCTGCTGCAGTTCCACACGGACGTGCTCCTGATCGGTACCGGACGCCGTACGGCGACCGTCGAGGAGAGAACCGCGCTGGGTGGCCTGGCCGAGAGGATCCCGCTCATCCTCGGCTGAGCTCCGGCCTGGGCAGGGTCGCTGCATAACCGAGTGAACGCAGGTCTGCGTCAGCGGGGCAGCTTTGTTGCCTTCCCGAATCTATGCCAAGCCGGAGGAAGGGCCGTTGCCCGGCGGGGCCTCTACCGCCGTCGGCGTAGTACGCCCTGCCATCAAGTCCTTGAACTCTTGCACCTCACGCAGCACCGCCAGGCAATCCTCGTTCCGCGCCTCCTCCTTGTCATGCTCGGTCGGCAGTGCATACCTTAGGTGGCGGATTGCCTCTGTAATCCGGCCGGACCATTGCCGTTCGATGAAACACTCGAGGCATGCGTTCTCGTAGGCGACCCGGGGGACGAGGCTTTTTTCCGGATACTTGGGGCGAGTCGAGTTCTGCAAAGCGTCGACGTCTGATTCAAGCACGTCGGCGAGCTGCTTCATCTGTTCAACGAATACTGTCAGCCTCGGATTGCGTTTCTTTTTGACCGCTTCCAGATCTTGTTGAAGCAATTGCACCTGCCTCCGAGCCTTGGTGAGTTCATCGCCGGGCCTCGGCTTCGGGTACTTCTTGTGTGTGTGCAGGTTGATCCAATGAGCCGTGCTGCGATACAAGGCACGGATGCGGAGCGGCGTGGGAGTTTGCATCTGTGGCAGATTCTCGATCTCCCGATCCAGGTCATCCGCAAACTGTGCGTAGGCCGGGTCGCCACGCGCAGTTCTTTCTTGGAGTGCGAGTAGGTACTCGAAGCGGGCCAACGCATTACCGGGGTCTTCGTTGACCGCTTGGGCCAGAAGGCCTGTGCGTAGATCGGCGTCGTCAATCAGCGACTTGGTCGTGGCGATGACCTGAAGCGTGACGCTTTTCCAGCTCCGCGCCCCATACACCCCATCACGGCCAATGCGCAGGTGTCTCCGGCTCAGGTACACGAGAATGAAGGCTGCTGCCCCAGTCAGTAGTTGAGCTTTGGCCTGATCCCTTTGTGCTTCTTCCTCCACGAGGGGGAGTCCGAGGTCCTGACGACTGAAGATGGTGCTCTCCGCATGGATGCCGTTGCGCGACAGAGTGATGGCCACACGGTTGACATCAACGATGTTCGCCCGGGCACGCCACGTCATGTCAGGTCGTACGGCGAAGAACAGGCTGGACAACGTACCAATGACGGGTCCTGCGGGCAGTGCACTCAGTGCTTCGCCTGATAGTGCACTGCCCAGAGGCGTCCGGTTGGCGGAAGTGAGAAGGTGGCGTGGTGACTCGGCTCCCAGGGTCTGCAAACGGGCCAGTAGATAGTCGGTCGCTGCGGCATCCGTCTCCCCTTGTGGCGTCTGTACAGCGACCTGAAGACGCAAGTTCTGCCCCAGTACGGCTCCTGTCAGCAGCACTCCGTACAGCGTCAGAACCGCGTACGCAAGCAGGATTTCCAGATCTGGGTCGTTCGGGAGGAAGGCGGCGACGGTCAGCCCTGCGCCGCCGATGAAACCCATGGACCCCAAAAGGCGGTACCAGTGTTTCAACGGATTTCCGGTCTCCCACCGATCACGGAGGTAGCCCGTGACGGCAACCCATGCCACTGCAAGGACAGTCAGGCCGAAGAGAACGGAGCCTACCCAGATTGCGGGCTCTGGCACGGCCTCCTGTGCGTCGAATGGGCGGAGCATTGGATAGACCGGAAGCATGACCGAGTTACCCACGAGCATAACTAGACCAGCGAGCCCCATTGTCCATCGCAGCCATGAGGGCCACTCCACCGCGTCCACCCTGACCAGCAATCCGGACAAGAGGCCGCTGGCGGACACTGAAACAGCTAGAGAAATGAGGGTGGGCACCATGAGCTGCACAGCTAGAAGCAGCCAGTTGTCGTAGAAGTTCTTCCATCTCAACTTGGCGCCTGCATTGCGGTCGAGTTCCTCAATTTTTGCCAACTCTTCGAGCGCCGCAGCGTTACCTACATCTTGCTGCAACGCATCCGTGAACTTCTCCTGAGCAGCAGAGACATCCCCTTCTCGGAGGAGTTGCCGCCCGTCTGCAACGTCCGTCCTCGCCTGACGTAGTCGATCGTCGACCATCTTCAGACCGTCGGCCATGCACGACAAGGGCTCGCCGTTCACCTTGAGTTTGTATAGGTTCGCCGCCTCAGCCAGATTCCCCTTCTCTGCAAGCTCCTCCGCCACGGCACAAACATGGGCCGGATCGGCTGCCTGGGCAGAGCCCCCAAGCACGGCCGCCCACAGGACCACCACCGCAACGCCGTACCGACCGAAGGGGAGGAATGTGCGTCTCTTCGGTGACATCACCTGCTTCTCCATGCAGCTCATACCGCAAGGACAACGCATCCCCGCAGCGCCGGCCCGTCCGGACAAGCAAGAGGAAGAAAATGATCACTCGGAGGGGGGATGGGTCTGGACTGCCGGTCTGTC
Source organism: Streptomyces malachitofuscus (assembly GCF_055571035.1). Taxonomy (NCBI): domain Bacteria; kingdom Bacillati; phylum Actinomycetota; class Actinomycetes; order Kitasatosporales; family Streptomycetaceae; genus Streptomyces; species Streptomyces malachitofuscus. The sequence continues at coordinate 398,867 of NZ_JBVIGA010000001.1, forward strand.
GACCCCGGGCTCATAACATCGGAGCCATATATCATTGAACGTTTTCAGCGTTGCCTCTCCAGGGTGAGGACGGCTGCGGCGATTGACGTACGGTGCCACCGCCGCACTCATACGTCAGGGTGCAGAACCGCCTTGGGTGGTACGCCCTTGAGATTCGGGCTTCGCCTGCGCAAGAGAGGTGTCCTCGGGAACACTGCCGGTCAGATGGATCGAACGCTGCCGCCTGGGGGGCGGGGGTGGAGGGGGAGATCGTGGCGAAGGTGACGTTGTACGAGGCGTTGGCGGAGCTCCGTACCGAGTTGTACAAGGCTGCGGACGCCGGCCCCAATGAGCAGTTCCGGTTCGACGTGGAGCAGGTTGAGCTCTGTCTTGAGGTCGAGTTCCGCAAGGACAGTAACGGCAAGGTCAACGTCGAGGTAGGCGCGTTCGGCACCAAGGGCAGCGTGGAGGCCGGGGGCGGGGGCGGGAGCACGCACCGGCAGACACTGACCTTGACCCTGCATGTCCGCGACGAGGCTCTCGGCGGACAGCCCGCCCGTATCCGCCGGCACGATGTGCCCGGCGGGGAGCCGGGGGCCGACACCCCGCCCGGCGGCGACTCCTGACCCGGCAACCACCCAGGAGGCGAGACACAGACGGGGTACGGGAGAACGACGATGGATGCTCAAAGGGCGGTCTACATCAAGCCCGATCAGCCCGTAGGCGGGTCGGGATCGGGTTACCTCATCGGGCCTCGGCTGGTGCTGACCGCACTCCACGTTGTCCACGATGGTGGTGTTCGTGCGGCCGGCGCGACCGTGTGGGTCGGACACCCCCGCACCGACACCGGAGTCCACAAGCGCTCCGCCACGGTCATCTGGCCAGCCTGGGACGCAGGCCTCGACGGTCCGGGAGTGCCGGACGTCGCGCTGCTGCATCTCGATCAGGACGCCGATGCGGGCCTGACTACGGCGGTGCAGTGGGGCCGGCCCCAGGGCGGCACTCCCCTGGTCTACTCCGGGATCGGGATTCCGGCATTCTCTTCCAGCGCGGATGGTGCCGTGCAGTACGAGAACCTCCGCGGAGAACTCGCTCCTCTGACCACCGCGGGCAGACGCTGGGTCCTCGACTGCACGGTCTGGCCCGCCGCCGCGCAGCAGAAGGAACGCCCCTGGGCCGGTGCCTCCGGCGCCGCCATCTTCATCCGCAGGCACCTCGTCGGTGTCGCCGTCGAGTACGGCACCGGTATGGGGGAACGACGCCTCACCGCCGAACCCGTCCACCGGCTCCTCAACGACCCCGGGCTCGCCGCTGCGCTGGCCAAGCACGGCTTCCCCGGCACCCGGCCCACCGCCGACGACATCACCACCCCTACCGGTGAAACGACCGCGGTGGCGTGGCCGCATCAGGTCGGAGTCATCCCCCGGCAGGCCGACTGCTTCCAGCACCGCGGAGCGGCCGAGGAACTGCAGGAGGCGATGGCCGACGGGGGCGCGGCGGCGCCGAGCCAGGTACTGGTCGGCACTGGCGGGGTCGGCAAGACCCAGCTCGCCGCCCACTACGCCCGTCAGTATTGGGCCAAGAGCGCGGTGGATCTGGTGGTGTGGGTGACCGCCACCACCCGTGAAGCGATCATCGGAGCTTACGCTCAGGCCGCTGTGGAAATCCTCGATGTCGATCCCGCCCGCCCGGAGCAGGCCGCGCAAACCTTCTTAGCTTGGCTGGAACCCAAACAGTTCGGCGACGAGGGCAGCCGCAGCCCCCGGTGGCTTGTCGTTCTGGACGACCTTGCCGACCCCGCCGACCTGCGCGGTCTCTGGCCGCCCACCAGCCCGAGCGGCAACACCCTGATCACCACCCGCCGCCGGGATGCCTCCCTCACCGGTCCCGGACGCCGTCTGATCCAGGTCGGTCTGTTCACCCCGCAGGAGTCCACCGCCTATCTCACCACGACCCTGGTAGCCCACGGCCGCCATGAGCCCGCCGAGCAGCTCGCCGCCCTGGCCGGCGACCTCGGACACCTGCCGCTGGCCTTGTCCCAAGCGGCCGCTTATCTCATCGAGGCAGGGCTTGACTGCGCCACCTACCGCACCCGGCTGGCCGACCGCACCCTCGCCGACGTGCTTCCCGACTCCTCGGGGCTGCCCGACGACCAGGCCACCACCGTGGCCGCCGCCTGGTCCCTGTCCATCGAACGCGCCGACACGATGCGCCCCGTGAGGCTGGCCCGTCCGATGCTCCAGCTCGCCGCGTTGCTCGATCCCAACGGCATCCCCCACACCGTCCTGACCAGCTCGCCCGTCCTCACCTACCTCACTGAACACTCCGCACAGGCATCTGATGCCGACCGGACGCAGGTGACAGCCGAGGAGGCGGAAGGTGCGCTGGGGGCCCTGCGCCGCCTCAGTCTGATCGACCATGCCCCCGACATCCCCCACCAGGCTGTGCACGTCCACCAGCTCATCCAGCGCGCCGTCCGCGACCGGATGCCCGCCGACCAGCGCGACCGGCTCGCCCGCACCGCTGCCGATGCCCTGCTCGCGGCCTGGCCCGCCATCTACCGCGACACCGTCCTCATCCAGGCCCTGCGCGCCAACACCGACGCCCTCACCCAGCACGCCGGGGACTCCTTGTACAAGGAAGGCATTCACGACGTTCTGTTCCGCACTGGGAACAGTCTGGGGACAACGGGTCAGGCCAGCGCCGCCATGAACCACTTTGCCCAGGTGACTGAGCAGGCCCTGGACCGACTCGGCCGGGACCATCCTGACACCCTCGTGGCCCGCAACCACCTCAGCGTCTGGGTGGGGTACGCAGGGCACGAATCCACCGCCGTACGCCTTTTCACGGACCTGGTGGCCGACATGAACCGTGTACTGGGTCCAGCACACGCCACAACCCTCATGGCCCGCAACAATCTCGTTCACTGGCTAGGGCAGACGGGCGATGTGGCCAGTGCCTCGGCCGCCGCCCTCAAACTTGTGTCGCTCCAGCATCAGACCCTCGGCCCCGAGCACCCCGCCACCCTCGTCACACGCAACAACCTGGCTGCCTTGCTCGGATACAGCGGCGATGCGGCCGAGGCCGCGAAGATCTTCGCGCAGCTGATCCCCGTACGCGAGCGGGTACTGGGCCCCGATCACCCGCACACCCTCGCGACCCGGCACAACCTCGCCCACTGGCAGGGCGAAGCCGGGGACGCGGCCGGTGCCAGGGCCACCCTGGCCGAACTGCTGCCGCTTCGCGAGCGGGTACAGGGTCCGGACCACCCCGACACCCTCCTCACCCGGGCGGATATGGCCGTCTGGCAGGGCAGAGCGGGCGATGAGTCTGGTGCGGCAACCGTTTTTGCCGAACTGCTGCCCGATCTGACGCGGGTGCTGGGCCCGGAGCACCCGCACACCCTGGCTGCCCGCGACCGCCTTGCCCTTGGGCGGGGAAGCGCGGCGGATGCGGCCGAAACCGACGACGAACCGCCCGACGCCCGCGAGCCGTAACCAGACCCGGACCCGCCCCACAGGTGTCGGTGGCGCAGTTCGCGCAGTCCGTAATCCGGTGGCCCCCATCGCCGCAGCCGTCCACCTGGGGACGGCTCTCCGCGGCAGGGATACAGCGTGGCCGGCCTCGCCCCACCAACGACATGTGGATCGCCGCGATCGCGCTTACGTACGACCTGCCGCCGGCCACTCTCAACGTCAAGGATGACGAGGACTTCCGGCTGCATCACGGCCTGCGCGTCCTCGGCGCCGAGTAGCAGTCATCTCCCATGGCGAAGGCGGCGGCCCCGGGGATCTTGGGGTCGCCGCCTTCGGTATGGGGGGGTGTGGGACTGTCAGTACCAGTGGTTGGCCTGCCAGAAGGACCAGGCGTCGCAGGCGCTGCCGTAGCGGTCCTTCATGTAGTCCAGGCCCCACTTGATCTGGGTCGCGGGGTTGGTCTTCCAGTCGGAGCCGGCCGAGGCCATCTTGGAGGCCGGCAGGGCCTGGACCAGGCCGTAGGCGCCGCTGGATGCGTTGGTGGCGGTGGGGTTCCAACCGCTCTCGTGCTGGACGATCTTCGAGAAGCACTGGAACTCGGCCGAGTTGCCGATCATCTTCTTCGCGGTCGCCTGGGCCGAGGACGCGCTCGTCGGGGCCGCGGCCTGGGCGGGCGCGGCGGCGATCAGGGTGCCGCAGGTGGCGGCGACCAGGGCGGCACCGGCGAGGGTCTTCTTCGGGGCGGAGACGGTGCGGAGGAAGGAAGCGGCGGACACAGGCGGCCTTTCGGTCGGGAGTAGGTCGGTCGCTCTACGCCGTGCCGGAAGCCGTGGTGTGCGGCGGGGGCATGCGTCGGCGCCGCGACCCGGGTGGGTACGTCGGCGCCTGGCGACTGCTCCACGGAAACAAATCCCGGGATTGCCCGCAAAGGTCCCTTTTACTACCGAAGGTCGGAGGGAGTGGTTCGAGGTATGGGGGTGCCTTGGGGTGCCTTGGGTGGTTTCTACGGTGCCGCGTCGTATGTGATGCGGGTCATGTGGGGTGCTTCACCGTCTTGGGCACGGGGTGTGCGTGAGGGGTTACGCAGGGGTGTCCTTGAATGTGACGGGCGCCTCGAACGCCGCCCTGCGCGTGGCTCGGCGGAGGGCCTTGAGGACGGGGGTGCCCAGGGTGAGGGTCAGGGCGATGGTGACGAGGGCGCGGCCCAGGTCCCAGCCGAGGGACGTCGCCAGGCAGTACGCGAGGAAGCGAGCCAGGTTGGTGGGGAGCGACGCGTCGGGGGAGAAGGAGATGTTCGAGGCCAGGGCCGACATGAAGGGCCAGCCCGCCATGTTCATCACGGTGCCGTAGGCGAACGCCGCCAGAAAGCCGTACGCGGCGAGCATCCAGACCTCCGCGCGGCCGCGCAGGCGGTCGGCGCCCGGCAGGAAACCCGCGCCCATCGTGAACCAGCCCATCGCCAGCATCTGGAACGGCAGCCAGGGGCCGACACCGCCCGTGAGCAGCGCGGACGCGAACATCGTCACCGAGCCGAGGACGAAGCCGAAGCCCGGTCCGAGCACCCGGCCACTGAGGACCATGAGGAAGAACATGGGTTCCAGGCCGGCCGTACCCGCGCCGATGGGGCGTAGGGCTGCGCCGGTCGCCGCGAGGACGCCCAGCATCGCCACCGCCTTCGGGCCGAGGCCCGACTCCGAGATCGTCGCCGCCACGACGGCCACGAGGAGGACCAGGAGGCCCGCGAAGAGCCACGGCGCGTCCTGGGCGTGGGCGTTCAGGGTGGAGCTGGGCGGGGCCAGGAAGGGCCAGCCGAAGCCGGCCACGCCCACCGCGCTGACCAGGGCGAGGGCCAGCCAGGAGCGGGGGCCCAGGCGGATGGCCCGGGCCTGGCGGTCCGTGCGCGTCGTGAGCGTCGTCATCGCAGAGCCTCCCGGACCTGGGAGACCGTGAGCCAGCGCTGCGGGGCCAGGATCTTCGCCACCTGGGGCGCGAAGGACGGGGACGCCACGACCACCTCCGCCGACGGGCCGTCCGCGATCACCTCGCCCTCGGCGAGGAGGACCACCCGGTGCGCGAGTTCCGCCGCCAGTTCCACGTCGTGCGTGGCCATCACGATGGCGTGGCCCTCGGAGGCCAGTCCGCGGAGGATCTTCACCAGGCGGGCCTTCGCCGCGTAGTCCAGGCCGCGGGTCGGTTCGTCGAGGAGCAGCAGGGGTGGGCGGGAGGTCAGGACCACCGCCAGGGCCAGGGTCAGGCGCTGGCCCTCGGACAGGTCGCGGGGGTGGGTGTCGTCGGCCACCGAGGGGAGGAGCTCGGTGAGGAGGGCGCGGCAGGTGCCGGGGGGTGCCTCCGCGTCGCGGTCGGCGGCCGCGCACTCGGCGGCGACCGTGTCGGCGTAGAGGAGGTCGCGGGGCTCCTGGGGGACCAGGCCGACCCGGCGGACCAGATCACGGGGGCGGGCGCGGTGCGGTATCGCGTCGCCGGTGCGGACCGAGCCCGAGGCGGGGGCGACCAGCCCCACCAGGGCGCTGAGCAGCGTCGACTTGCCCGCGCCGTTGCGGCCCATGAGGGCGATCGTCTCGCCGGGGGTGACGGTGAGGTCGACATCGCGCAGGGCCTGGACGCGGTCGCGGCGTACGGCCAGGGAGCGGACCTCGGCCACGGGGGCAGTAGTCATGGCGTGGTCCGGCTTGGTGCGCTTGAACAGGCGGCGAGTGGGGGGTGGGGGCGTGGGGTTGTGCTGCGGCTCGGGCTCGTGGCCGGCCAGGCGGGTGCGCAACGGGGCCGCCTTGCGGCGGGCGTCGCGGACCGTCAGGGGGAGGGGGGACCAGTCGGCCAGGCGGCCCAGGCCGACCACCGGGGGGTAGACGGGGGAGACCGCCATCACCTCCGCCGGGGTGCCGAGCCAGGGGCGCTCGCCGGGGCCCGGCAGCAGCACCACCTGGTCGGCGTACTGGATGACGCGTTCCAGACGGTGCTCCGCCATGAGGACCGTGGTGCCGAGGTCGTGGACCAGGCGCTGGAGGACCGCCAGGACCTCCTCGGCCGCCGCCGGGTCGAGTGCGGAGGTCGGTTCGTCGAGGACCAGGACCCGTGGGTGGGGGGTGAGGACCGAGCCGATCGCGACACGCTGTTGCTGGCCGCCGGAGAGGGTGGAGATGGGGCGGTTGCGGAGATCGGCGAGGCCGAGGAGGTCCAGGGTTTCCTCGACCCTGCGGCGCATCACGTCGGGGGCCAGGCCCAGCGACTCCATGCCGTACGCGAGTTCGTCCTCCACCGTGTCCGTCACGAAGTGGGAGAGCGGGTCCTGGCCCACCGTGCCCACGACGTCGGCGAGTTCGCGCGGCTTGTGGGTGCGGGTGTCGCGGCCCGCGACGGTGACCCTGCCGTGCAGGGTGCCGCCGGTGAAGTGCGGGACCAGGCCGCTCACCGCGCCCAGAATCGTCGACTTGCCCACGCCGGACGGGCCGACGAGCAGGACCAGTTCGCCCTCCGGGACCTCGAAGTCGACGTCGTGGACGGCGGGTTCCGGCACGCCGTCGTACGTCACCGACACGTTCTCGAAGCGGATCACGTCGTCGGCTCCTTGTGGGTGAGCACGGGGGCGGGGGTGACGAAGGCTGGGAGGAGGCCGATCAGGACGGCCGCCGCCGGCCACAGGGGGAGGGTGGGGGCGACGAGCGGGACCACACCGGGGTGCAGGGCCGCCGGGTCGCGGGACGCCGCCAGGGTCAGCAGGGCCGCCACGGCGACTCCGGACGCGGTGACCAGCCAGGCCCGGGCGTCCCACGGGTCCGGGCGGTAGCGGGTGCGCAGGGTGCGGCGGCCGCCGAGCCAGAGGCCCGCGAGGGCGGAGGCCAGGCCGGCGAGGAGGACGGGGACGCCGTAGGTGCCGCCCTCGGCGGTCAGGAGTCCGTACGTTCCCGCGCAGACGCCGAGCAGACCGCCGAGGGTGAGGGCGGCGGTGGTACGGCGGACGGCGGGCGGGACCTCGGCGGTACGGCCGTATCCGCGCGCGTCCATCGCGGCGGCGAGGGCGACGGAGCGCTCCAACGCGCCCTCCAGGACCGGCAGTCCTACGTGCAGGAGCCCGCGGATGCCCTTGTCGGGGCGGCCGCGCAGTCGGCGGGCGGCGCGGAGGCGCTGGACGTCGGCGATGAGGTTCGGGGCGAAGGTGAGCGCCACGACCACCGCCACACCGAGCTCGTAGAGGGCGCCGGGGAGGGACTTGAGGAGGCGGGAGGGGTTGGCCAGGGCGTTCGCCGCGCCCACGCAGATGAGGAGCGTGGCGAGGCGGAGGGCGTCGTAGAGGGCGAAGGTGAGGGCCTCGGCGGTGACCTTGCCGCCGAGGCGGATGCCCTGGGCCCAGTCGGGGAGGGGGACTTCGGGGAGGTGCACGAGCACGTGCGTGCCGGGGATGGGGGAGCCGAGGATCACTGCGAAGGCGAGGCGGATGAGGAGGACGGCGGCGGCGAGCTTGACGAAGGCGCCGTAGGAGCGGGACCAGGGGGTGTTCGGGCGGCGGGTCGCCACCACGTAGGCGGAGGTGGTGATGAGGAGGGTGAGGAGGAGGGGGTTGGTGGTGCGGGTGGCGGCGGTGCCGAGGGCGAGGGACCAGAGCCACCATGCGCCGGGGTGCAGGGACGCGTGCGCCGGCTTTGGCTGGGCGGGGGTGGGGTGCTCTGCCGGCGATTGCCGAGTGCCGCTGCGCCCACCCGTGCCGCCCCAGCGGCACGACTGCCCGCAGCTGGGGCGGCACGACTGCCCGCAGTTGCGTGCGTGTGACTTACGCACGGCGGCGTACCTGCCGGAGGGCTGCTGCTGCGAGGAGGGCCACCGCCGCTATTCCGCCTATCAGGCCCACTGACGGGCCGGAGTCGTCCGGCTCGGGCTCCTTCTCCGCGGACGCGGACGGCTTCTCCGCTGAGACCTGTTCTCCGCAGCCCTTCTTCGGGTAGCCCGCTATCGCGCACAGCAGGGCGTTCGTGTCGTAGCGGAGGGGCTTGGCCACCGCGGCCAGGGCCTCGGCCGTCGTGGCGTCCTCGGCGACCTGCGCGCAGGCCGTGCGGCCGGCCGGCGGGGTTTCGCCGGACGGGGCGTCGGCGGGGGTGCCGAAGTCGATGACCAGCGCCACGCGCTTCTCGCCGTCCCGGGCCGGGGTCTTCGCGCAGATGGTGTCGAAGTCCGCCGTGCCCCGGGGCTTGGCCGCGTCCGCGGAGTTCTCGCTGACGGAGAAGCGGAAGCCCTGGACGTCGCCGTCGGCGGGGCGGGCGAGGGACGGACCCTGGGTGGCGTACGTCCATGCCGTGCCGTTGCGCTCCCAGAAGGACCAGTAGCGGTAGCCGACGGCCTGGGCCTGGCCCGCGCCCGCCAGCAGGGGCAGGAGCGCGGCCAGGAACAGTACGGTGGCCCGGCGGATCACGGCTGCTGCTTCCTGCGGCCGCTGATCAGGAAGCCGATGCCGATACCGGCGACCAGGCAGACGCCGACGAACCACCAGACGCCGAAGCCGGAGTCGGATTCGGAGTCCTCCTTCTTCTCCTTGTCCGTCGGAGCCTGAGACGTCTTCTCGGGGGTCGGGCCCGTCGCCGTCAGCTGCTTCACCAGGTCGGTGCCGCCGAAGGCGCGCGGGTCCGCGCCCGTGGCGTGGGCCGCGAAGATCAGCTGGGCGTAGGCGGCGGGGCCGCTCTGCGTGGCCCAGTCGGCGGCGTTCTTCTGCAGCCAGGCCAGGGAGGTGTCGGCCTGCTCCTTCGCGCCCTGCGCGGCGAGGGCGACGACCGCGTCGGCGGTGTTGCCGTAGTCGGGCTGGTCCTCGGCGCCGGGGAGGGCGGAGACGAGGTGGCCGTCCTCGGCCAGGGCGTCCGTCAGGTACGCGGCGCCGTTGGCGGCGGCCTGTTCGGGTGTGTCCGCCTTCTCGCAGGCGTCCTTGGCGGCACCGGCCTTTCCGGGCTCGACCACCAGGCCCGCGCCGAGTGAACCGAGCACGCCCGCCGCCGTCGCGTCCGCGTTGGCGATCAGCGTGCCCTTCTTGTCCGGCTGGAAGGCGAACGCGCCCGCGCCGTCGCCCTTGCAGGGCAGCTCCAGCTTCAGCAGGGCGTCGTAGGGGGACTTGCCGCCCTTCGTCACCTCGGCCGGCTTCTCGCCCGCGGCGGCGAGCGCGCCTATGACGACGGAGGTGGAGTTGGTGTCGCTGGCGCCGCCCGCGGTGTAACCCCAGCCGCCGTCCTTGTTCTGCACGGACGTCAGCCAGCCGACGGCCTTCTTCGTCACGTCGTCGTGGCCGCCGAGCGCGGCGAGGGCCTGGACGGCGGCGGCGGTCTGGTTGGTGTCGACCATCGTCTTCGCGTCGCACGCCTTCGCCGGGTCGGCGCGGTACGGGGCGAAGGAGCCGTCGGCGCACTGCTGGCCGGCCAGCCAGTCGACGGCGCTCTTCGGCGGCTCGACGCCGACCGTGTGCTGGGCCAGGAGGGCGAGCGACTGGCGCCAGACGCCGTCGTACTGCGGGTCGCCGTCGCCGTACAGGGCGGAGGGAAGCGGCGCCTGGGACGGCGACGGGGACGAGTCGGCGGCGGCCGGTGCGGCGGCGCCGATCACGGCGACGGCGGCCAGGACCGCGGCGCTGCGGCGGACATTCATGATCGGCGGGTGCCTCTCCCTGAAGAGGGGCCGGGCAGCGCGGGACACCCCGGCGGCTCGGCTCCGTATACCTCGACGGTGCCCGTGCGCCGGCGGGCTGCCGGGCACGTGAGCCGGTCACGAACCGTGCGGGGCAGTCCGGCTCACCGTCTCGGCGGACGGTTCACGGTTGCGGGTCAGCGCCGGAATTGCACCGGCTTCCCCCCGTACGGGTGTGATGACGACGCCGCCACTCTACCCGCCCGTAGGAGCGGCGTAAGGAGTGGCATCGCGAGGTGGGAGAGGGAGAGGGCCCCGCCGTGACCGGGGTCACGGCGGGGATGAGACATGGCCCGCACCCGCGGCTCCCCTGGGGCCGCGGGTGCGGGCTCGCGGGGGGTGGTCCGGTCAGGAGGCCGTGCAGGCGCCGACCTGGGGCGGGGGTGTGCTGCCGCCGTTCACGGTGAAGCCGAAGCTGGTGGACGCTCCGGCCGCCAGGGAGCCGTTCCAGGTGGAACGGACCGTCATGACGTTGCCGTTCGTGGTGGGTGAGCCGTTCCACACGGAGACGACCCGCTGCGAGGAGGCGAGGGTGACGTCCACGCTCCAGGCGGTGATCGGCGAGCTGCCGGCCGTGATCGTCACCCTGCCGTTGTAGCCGCCGCCCCACTGCTCCGCGGTGGTGTAGGTGGCGGTGCAGGCGGCGTCCGGGTCGCCCGGCTCACCGGGGCCGCCCGGGTCGCCGTCGCCCGGTGTGCCGCCGAGGGCGCTCAGTACGGCGTCGTACGCGGGCTTCTTGCTGTAGTTGTCGTCGAACAGCAGGGGAGTGCCGCTCGACCGCCACGAGTACTTGTCCGGGATGCCCCACACCGTGATGCCGGTGCAGCGGGACACGGCGAGGCAGGCGCGGACGACATTGCCGTAGTTGGTGGCCTGGGCCTGGCCCGAGCCCTCGATGTCCAGCTCCGTGATCTGCACGTCGACCCCGAGGTCGGCGAAGCGCTGGAGGTTGGCCTGGAAGTCGGAGGGGACGGGTGAGTTGCTGTTGAAGTGGCCCTGGAAGCCGACGCAGTCGATGGGTACGCCACGGGACTTGAAGTCGCGGACCATGGTGTAGACGGCGGTGCTCTTCGCGTTGATGCCGTCGGTGTTGTAGTCGTTGTAGCAGAGCTTGGCGGCGGGGTCGGCCGCGCGGGCCGTGCGGAAGGCCTCCTCGATGAAGCCGTTGCCGAGCTTGTCCTGGAAGGGCGAGCTGCGCCGGGCGCCGCTGCCGCCGTCCTGGAACGCCTCGTTGACCACGTCCCACGAGTGGATCTGCCCCTTGTAGTGGGTCATGACCTCGGTGATGTGGTTGTTCATGGCCGACCGGAGGTCGCTCGCGCCGAGTCCGGAGACCCAGCCCGGCAGCTGGGAGTGCCAGACCAGGGTGTGGCCGCGCACGTCCATGCCCCGGCTCTGTGCGTGGTTCACGATCTGGTCGGCGCGGCTGAAGCTGAAGGAGCCGCGGTTCGGCTCGACCGCGTCCCACTTCATCTCGTTCTCGGGCGTCACCGAGTTGAACTCGCGGTTCAGCGTGGCGGCGTACTGCGCCTCGCCGAGGTGGTTGGCGGCGACGGCGGCACCGAAGTAGCGGCCCTTCTCGGCTGCCGCCGCGCCCAGGGTGTCGGCGGCGTGGGCGGTGGTCTGGGGGAGCGCCGCGAGGGCGGTGACGGTGAGCAGTGCGGTGGTCGTGGCGCCGAGGCCGGCGCGGAGGCGGCGCCGGGTGCGGGGGCCGGCGCCTCCGGCTCTCGTTCTCGTTCGCTTCCTGATCATGCGCATGTCATCCCTTCTCCGGTGGGGCCCGTGATGCGGATCGGGCGGGAATGCTGTGCCGTGCGGTCGAACGAAAATTTCGGACTCGGCTCCGAATTGCTGCGGAGAAGATACGGGCCCCTAGGGGCGGGGTCAACCATGTGCGCAGTAAGGGACGGGAGTTGGTCGAAGGGTGTCATGGCCCGGGTGTGTCACCTGCGTGAACGGAAAAGTGTCGAAAGTTTCGACTCAGTTGGCGTCGGGGCTCGGTGCCGCCGTCAGGTCCATCAGCCGGCACACCGTCTCGATGTCGACCCTGACCTGGGCGATGGAGGCGCGGCCCGAGAGCCAGGTGATCAGCGTCGAGTGCCAGGTGTGCTCGATGACCCGGACCGCCGCCAGCTGCTCCGGCGTGGGGTCGGTGAGTTCCATCGCGTCCAGGATGATCCTCGTGGTCAGCCGGGAGACCTGGTCGACCTCCGGGCTCACGCTGCGGTCCGCGAAGGTCAGCGCCCGCACCATCGCGTCCGCCAGATGCGGCTCGCGCTGGAGCGCGCGGAAGGCGCGCATCAGGGTCTCCGCGACCCGCTCGGCCGGGGTCTCACCGGCCGGCGGCTTCTTGCCCAGCGTCGCGTGGAGATGCTCCAACTGGTCCTGCATCGTGGCGACCAGAAGGTGGATCTTGGAGGGGAAGTAGCGGTACAGCGTGCCGAGCGCCACCTGGGAGGACTCCGCGACCTCGCGCATCTGCACCGCGTCGAAGCCGCCCCGGACGGCGAGCTGCGTGCACGCCTGGAGGATCCGGCGCCGACGGGCCTCCTGCCGCTCGGTGAGCGGGGAGGCGGGGTCGGTGCGCGCGGCGCCTGCGTCGGGCATGGGTCCCGTCCGTGACAATCGGTGAGGGTGGATGATCGGACAGCATGGCACGCCGTCCGCCGTGGCGTGAATCACCTGATCCACTGCTCACAGCATCCCTACCTGCCGGTAGATTCGGATCCTCCGAACGATCAACTCTGAAACTTGTTCTAGGTTAGCGTCCCGGCGTAATCTCGCGGGACAGTGCAGGGAGAAGGGGGCCCAGAGTGACCGCTGAGGCCAGTCAGGCCGGGCCCTCGGCGGGCCCCGCATCCGACGGCTTGCGACCGCTCCGGATCGCACTCCTCACCTACAAGGGAAACCCGTTCTGCGGCGGCCAGGGCGTCTACGTACGCCACCTCTCCCGCGAACTCGCCCGCCTCGGACACCGCGTCGAGGTCATCGGCGCCCAGCCCTACGCCGTACTCGACGAGGGATACGACGGGCTGAGCCGCACCGAGCTGCCCAGCCTCGATCTCTACCGCCAGCCGGACCCCTTCCGCACCCCCGGGCGCGACGAGTACCGCGACTGGATCGACGCCCTCGAGGTCGGCACCATGTGGACCGGCGGCTTCCCCGAGCCGCTGACGTTCTCCCTGCGCGCCCGCCGCCATCTGCGCGCCCGGCGCGGCGACTTCGACGTCGTCCACGACAACCAGACGCTCGGCTACGGCCTCCTCGGCGACATCGGCGCCCCCCTCGTCACCACCATCCACCACCCCATCACCGTCGACCGGCGGCTGGAGCTGGACGCCGCCGAGAACTGGCAGCGGCGCTGGTCGGTGCGCCGCTGGTACGCCTTCACCCGGATGCAGAAGCGGGTGGCGCGCAGGCTGCCGTCCGTGCTCACCGTCTCCGGCACCTCGCGCCAGGAGATCATCGACGATCTCGGCGTACGCCAGGACCGTATCCACGTCGTCCACATCGGCGCCGACACCGACCTGTTCTCGCCCGATCCCTCGGTGGCGGTCGTCCCCGGCCGGATCGTGACCACGTCCAGCGCGGACGTGCCGCTGAAGGGGCTGGTCTTCCTCGTCGAGGCGCTGGCGAAGGTACGGGCCGAGCAGCCCGACGCCCACCTCGTCGTGGTCGGCAAGCGGCCCGAGGAAGGGCCCGTCGCGCAGGCCATGGAGCGGTACGGCCTCGAGGGCGCCGTCGAGTTCGTCAAGGGCATCTCGGACGCCGAACTGGTCGACCTGGTGCGGTCGGCGCAGGTCGCGTGCGTGCCGTCGCTGTACGAGGGCTTCTCCCTGCCCGCCGCCGAGGCCATGGCCACCGGCACCCCGCTGGTCGCCACCACCGGCGGCGCGATCCCCGAGGTGGCCGGGCGCGACGGGGAGACCTGTCTCGCCGTACCGCCCGGGGAGCCGGGGGCGCTGGCCGCCGCGCTGACCCGGCTGCTCGGCGACCCCGAGCTGCGCGCCCGCCTCGGCGCGGCCGGGCGCGAGCGGGTGCTGCGGCACTTCACCTGGGCCCGCGCGGCCGAAGGCACGGTGGCCCACTACCGGGAGGCGATGGCCCGCACGGCAGGCCGGGACACCGCAGCCGCCGGGCAAGCGGTCCGCCGCCCGGGACCGGCAGACCCGCCTGTCGTCCCCGACACCCTCGCCGACGCGGACGCCGTCCCGGTGAACGCGGCCGACGCCTCGGCCCCAGCCCACACCCCCGACCGCTCCGACCGCGAAAGCAGGGCCACGTGCTGACCGTCGACTTCTCCCGGTTCCCGCTCGCCCCGGGCGACCGTGTTCTGGACCTCGGCTGCGGGGCCGGCCGGCACGCCTTCGAGTGCTACCGGCGCGGTGCGCAGGTCGTGGCGCTGGACCAGAACGGCGAGGAGATCCGCGAGGTCGCCAAGTGGTTCGCGGCGATGAAGGAGGCCGGAGAGGCCCCCGCCGGGGCCACCGCCACCGCCATGGAGGGCGACGCCCTCGCCCTGCCCTTCCCCGACGAGTCCTTCGACGTCGTCATCATCTCCGAGGTGATGGAGCACATCCCCGACGACAAGGGCGTACTCGCCGAGATGGTGCGCGTGCTCAAGCCCGGTGGCCGGATCGCGATCACCGTGCCGCGCTACGGCCCGGAGAAGGTCTGCTGGACCCTCTCCGACGCCTACCACGAGGTCGAGGGCGGCCACATCCGCATCTACAAGGCGGACGAACTGCTCGGGAAGATCCGTGAGGCGGGCCTGCGCCCGTACGGCAGCCATCACGCGCACGCGCTGCACTCGCCGTACTGGTGGCTGAAGTGCGCGTTCGGCGTGGACAACGACAAGGCGCTGCCGGTGCGGGCGTACCACAAGCTGCTGGTCTGGGACATCATGAAGAAGCCGCTGGCCACCCGGGTCGCGGAGCAGGCGCTCAACCCGCTGATCGGCAAGAGCTTCGTGGCGTACGCGACCAAGCCGCACCTGCCGCGCGCCGAGGCGGACGCCGCGTGACCACCTCCAGGTCCCCCCGGTCGCCCCGGACCGAACACCTCGTCCTGCCCGGCGTCCTGACGGCCGACCAGGCCGCGGCGACCGTCGCCGGCATCCTCGCCGTGCAGCGGGAGGACGGGGCGATCCCGTGGTTCCGGGGTCACCACCTCGACCCGTGGGACCACGTCGAGGCGGCGATGGCCCTGGACACGGCGGGGGAGCACGAGGCCGCCGAGCGGGCCTATCTGTGGCTGGCCCGGCACCAGTTGGAGGACGGCTCCTGGTACGCCGCCTACGCCGACGGCGACCCGCTCGACATCACCGACCGGGGCCGGGAGACCAACTTCGTCGCCTACATCGCGGTCGGGGTGTGGCACCACTACCTCTCCACCGGCGACGACACGTTCCTCGACCGCTTGTGGCCGACCGTGTGCGCGGCGGTGGAGTTCGTGCTGCGGCTGCAGCAGCCCGGCGGGCAGATCGGCTGGCGGCGCGACGACGACGGCACGCCCACGGCGGACGCCCTGCTCACCGGCTCCTCCTCCGTCCATCACGCGCTGCGCTGCGCCCTCGCCATCGCCGAGCAGCGCGAAGAGCCCCAGCCCGACTGGGAGTTGGCGGCAGGCGCGCTGCGGCACGCGATACGGCGTCACCCGGAGCGGTTCCTGGACAAGGACCGCTACTCGATGGACTGGTACTACCCGGTGCTCGGCGGCGCGCTGACCGGCGCGGAGGCCAAGGCCCGTATCGAGGACGGCTGGGACCGGTTCGTCGTGCCCGGCCTCGGGGTGCGCTGTGTGGTGCCCAACCCGTGGGTGACGGGCGGCGAGTCGGCCGAACTCGCCCTGGCCCTCTGGGCGATGGGCGAGTCCGACCGTGCGTTGGAGGTGCTCCAGTCGATCCAGCACCTGCGCGATCCGGCCAGCGGCCTGTACTGGACGGGGTACGTCTTCGACGACGAGGCGATCTGGCCGCGCGAGCTGACGACGTGGACGGCAGGCTCGCTGCTGCTGGCCGTCGCCGCCCTCGGCGGCCACGAGCCCACCTGCGCGGTCTTCGGCGGCGACCGGCTACCCACGGGCCTGGACCCGGACTGCTGCGCCCTCGCCTGAACCGTCCCGGAGCGGGCCCGGGTCAGTGCCGGTGCAGCCGGCCGGCGATGGCGTGGCCGATGAACAGGTAGACGACGGCGGCGAGTCCGTAGCCGGCGACGACCCGGGCCCACTCCTCGTCGAAGGTGAACAGGTCACGCGACCAGGCTGCCAGCCAGTTGGCCGCGTCATGGACGAACTGGACCAGATCGTTGGCCCGGTTGGCGTCCAGCAGATACATCAGAATCCACAGTCCGAGGATGACGGCCATGATGTCCGCGATCACCGCGACGACCGTCCCCGCGGAGTTGGAACCAGTGCGATATCGAGGGGACATACCTTCCGACTGGCCCCGAACGGCGGTTTGAAACCCGGAACGTCCGGGGCCGGGACGGAAGTTCAGCGGTGGGTCAGCAGCAGCCGCCACGCCTCCGGGCCGCGCTCCTGGTACTCCACCGCGAAGACCCCGGGGTGCCGGTCCTCGATCTGCCGCAGCAGCGGCAGCGGGTCGTGCGGCGCCACCAGCAGCATGGCCCGCCCGGCCGGTACGGCACCGAGCGCGCCGAAGACGGTGGCGTGCCGCAGCGCGTGCGGGACCTCACGGACGTCGAGTTCGGGCACGTCGGCGTCGTCCGAGCCGCCGCATGCGCAACTGCCGCCGCAGCCACCGCCCGAGGGCTCGCCCTCGGGTTCCTCGCCGCCGCCGAGCAGTTCGTGCATGCCGCCCAGCAGATCGGACAGTGAGATGTCCGGGGCACCGGCGAGGAGCGGCAGGATGAGGTCGTTCTCCTTGTCCAGGTGCTCCTCGAACAGCACCTGGAGCGCCCGGGCGTCGGCCGCCGTCCGCACGGCGGGCCCGGACTCGCGCAGCGCGTCGACCAGGGCGGTGAGCCTGCGGTGCTCGGCGAGCATGCCGTCGATGAGGAGACGGGCCTCGGGCAGGTCGCGGGCGGCGGCGTAGAGGGTGCTTTCCTCGGCGACCGCATGCGGGACCAGGTCCCGGTCGCAGAAGGCGACCAGTCCGGCGCGGACCTCGTCGGCCTCGACCGGGTCGCGGTCCGCCGCGGCGATCAGCATCGCCACCCGTCCGGCGAGCTCACCGGCCAGCTGCGCGTGATGCGCCTCGACGGCTTCGACGGCCGCCGCGTCCTTCGGGTCCGATGCGAGGGTGAGAGTGCTCATCAGGGGGCCGTTCCTTCCAGCCGTCGACGACCCGTCCGAACGGTGCGGGCCGATGTCTGCAATATAGTACGGACATGACCGTGGAAAATAACGGCCCGCTTCCCGGCAGCGGAGCGCAGCGCGACCCGCTGTCCCGGCAGCGGAGCGGTGTCCTGCAGTACCTGCGCGGCCAGTCCGGTCCCGTCACCGCCACCGCCCTCGCCCAGGTGTGCGCGCTGCACGTCAACACCGTCCGCGAGCACCTGGACGCCCTGGTGGACGACGGCCTCGCGGCCCGCGAGCGCTCCGCCCCCGCCGGACGCGGCCGCCCCGCCTGGCGCTACCGGGCCCGCCCGCCGCAGGAGTCCCCCGCCCGGGAGTACGCCGGGCTCGCCGCCGTCCTGGCCGCCCGCATCGCCCGCACCAGCGCCGATCCGCGCGGGGACGCGCTCGCGGCGGGCGAGGACTGGGGGCGCGTCCTGACCGCCGGGCAGGAGCCGTCGGCCGATCCGCGGGAGGCACGCGAACGGCTGCTCGACCTTCTGGGCGAGATCGGCTTCGCCCCGGAGCCCGACGCGGAGGCACGCGAGGTCCGGCTGCCGCGCTGCCCCTTCGTCGAGACGGCCCGCGAGCACCCCGGCGTCATCTGCGGCGTCCACGAAGGACTGGCGAGGGCCGCGCTCGCCGCGCTGGGCGAGAACCCCCAGGAGATCGAACTCCTCCCCTTCGCCGAAGCCCACGCCTGCCGCCTCCACCTGGACACGGGCCCGCCGTCGGCCGGGCGGGGCCACAGCGCCGACGCCGATCCGGGGGAGGCGTCGTGACTGCGATCGCCCTGGTCGCCCGGTGTGCGGGTGGTCGCGGCGCGGTGCGTTCGGGCGCGGACGTCCTCCTCGAGGGCGGTCTCCGCCCGGCTGGTGGCACCTGGTCGGGGGTTCGTGAACGTCGAGGCACCGGCACGCTGCCGGGTGGGTGCTCCCGGGCCTCCGGCGGCACCTCACCGACGGACGGGACGGCTGCCGCGGCGGTGCGGTCGTCGTGCGCCCGTGCTGTCGGGCACCGGGTCCCCGCCGGGTGCGCGGGTGGGCGGCCTGCGCCGGTGGCGTCGGGCGGCGGGACGTGGCCGGTGGGCTGTTGCCGGCCGGGCGGTGGTGTCGTACCGGGGGTGACCCCGTGACCCCCCTCGGTGCCGATGCCCGGCGGGCCGGTGCCCGGCGGGCGCCGTTGCTCATCGCCGCCGGGGCCTGTCTGCTCGCCGGGCTCGATGCCGGGCTCGTGCTGCTCGGGCTCCCCGCGCCGGTCACCAGTGACCGTCTGCCCCAGGTGCACGGAGTGCTGCTGGTCCTCGGTTTCGCCGGCACGCTCGTGGCGCTGGAACGCGCGGTCGCCCTGGGCGGGCGCTGGCCCTTCCTGGCCCCCGCAGCGCTCGGCGCCGGGGGCCTGCTGCTGCTCACCCCCCTGGACCTGGCCGTCCCGCGGCTGATGCTCGTCGCCGGGGCCGCCGTACTGACCGCGCTGTACGTGCGGTTCTGGCAACGGCAGCCGAGCGCGGCCCTGCTCGCCCAGGCCGCCGGAGCCGTGTCGGCGCTCGGTGCGGCACTGCTGTGGCTGGGCGGCCTCGACGTGCCCCGCATGCTGCCCTGGCTGGTCGCCTTCCTCGTC
Organism: Streptomyces malachitofuscus; assembly: GCF_055571035.1. Classification (NCBI taxonomy): domain Bacteria; kingdom Bacillati; phylum Actinomycetota; class Actinomycetes; order Kitasatosporales; family Streptomycetaceae; genus Streptomyces; species Streptomyces malachitofuscus. Next base: position 417,913 of record NZ_JBVIGA010000001.1, read on the forward strand.
CTGACCATTGCGGGCGAGCGGCTGGAACTGGCGCGCGTGGCGGCCCTGACACCGCACGCCGAGCCGGCGTTCCTGGCCTGCGTCGGCGCCGTCGTCACCGGCGTGGCCACCACCCTGATGTGGCCGGCCACGGGCACCCTCCTTCTCGGCGCCGCCCTGCTCGCCCTCGTCGCCTGGCTCGCCGTCCACGACGTCGCCCGCCGGCTGCTGCGCTCCACGGGACTGCCCCGCTTCACCGCCGCCTGCCTGCTCGCCGGATACGCGTGGCTCGGCCTCGCCGGCGCCCTCTGGCTGCTGGGCGGCCCCGTCGCCGAGGGGAGCCGCTACGACGCCGTGGTGCACGCCGTGTTCCTCGGTTTCGTGATGTCGATGATCATGGCGCACGCCCCGGTGATCCTGCCCGCCGTACTGCGCCGCCCGCTGCCCTACCACCCCGGACTCGCGGTGGCGGCCTGGCTGTTGCACGCTTCCCTGGCCCTGCGCGTCCTCGTCGGCGACCTGCGGGAGATCCGCGGCGCCTGGCAGCTCGGCGGGGCGCTCAACATCGCCGCGGTGCTGCTGTTCGTCCTGACGGCGGCGACCGCCTCGGTGGCGGCCACCCGCCGCGCCGCCGCACCGGCCTCACCCGCACCCGCCGACCCCAGGAACCCACGGTGAGCACCCAACTGTCCTCCCCCACCGCGCCCGGACCCGCCCCCAAGCCGCCCGGCCGCTCCCCGCGCGCCCTGTGGCACCTCGGCGTGAACGCGATCGTGGTGGCCTGGCTCGCGCTGTTCGCCGTGGTCGGCAGTGCCCACCACTTCCTGCCGCACGCCTCCTGGCTGCTGGTCCACACCCTCCTCCTCGGCGCGGTCACCAACGCCGTCGTCATCTGGTCGGGGCACTTCGCCGCGTCCGTGCTGCGGCTGCCCGAGGCGAATCGGGGCGCCCCCGCCGCGCTGCGACTGCTCTGCCTGAACGCCGGAGCCGTCGCCGTGATCGGCGGCATGTACACCGACCGGTGGCCCGTCGTGCTCGTCGGCGCCTGCCTGGTCGCGGCCGCCGTCACCGCCCATGCCGTCTGGCTGGTACGGCTGCTGCGCCGGGCACTGCCCGGCCGGTTCACCATGACCGTGCGCTACTACATGGCCGCCGCCGCCCTGCTGCCCGTGGGTGCCGCGCTGGGCGTCGTCATGGCCCGCGGCGACCTCGGCGGTGATCTGCCGGAACGGCTGCTGCTCGCCCACGAGATGGTCAACCTGCTCGGCTGGGTCGGCCTCACCGTGGCCGGAACCCTGATCACCCTGTGGCCGACGATGCTGCGCACCCGCGTCGCCGACGGCGCGGAACGAGCCGGACGCCGGGCCCTGCCCGTCCTGCTCGCCGGGCTCGGCGCGGCCGTCGCCGCCGCGCTGCTCGGCCCCCCGCCGCTGGCCGCCCCGGGCGTGGCCGCCTACGCCGCCGGTCTCGTCGTCGCCGGCATCCCGTGGGTGCGCGAGGCCCGGGCGAAGGCCCCGCGTTCCTTCGCCGCCTGGTCGGTGGCCGCGGGCAGCCTCTGGCTCGCCGGGTCCCTGCTGGCCCTGGCCGGCATCCTCCTCTCCACCACCTCGTGGGTCACGGTGGGGGAGCGCACCTCGCTGCTCACCGCGCCGCTCGCCGCCGGCTGGATCGCCCAGGTGCTGCTCGGCGCCCTCAGCTTCCTCGTCCCCGTGGTCCTGGGCGGCGGCCCCCTGGCCGTACGGGCGGCCACCGCCGGACTCGAACGAGCCTGGCCCGCCCGGCTGACCATCACCAACGCCGCGCTGCTGCTCTGCGTCCTGCCGGTGCCGTCCATGGTCCGGGTGGTCTGCTCGGTGCTGCTGCTGGTGATGCTGCTGTACTTCCTCGTCCTGCTGCTGCTCACCGTCGTTCGGGGCCTACGGAACCGGCGGAACGGGGCGGCGGCCGAGCCGGCGCCCCGGCCCGCTCCGGCGCATCGTGTGCTCGGGGGCGTGGCCCTCGGGCTCGCCGTGGTGCTGCTGGCCGTCGCGGGCGGCGGCGCGGCGGACGTGCGGTCGCTGCCGATCCTGGAACGGTCCGCGGCGACGAGCGCGGACGGCGGGGAGGTGACGCCGACCGGCCGTACGACCACCGTCGAGGTGACCGTGCGGAACATGCGCTTCTCCCCGGCCACCGTGGACGTACCCGTGGGCGACCGCCTGGTGATCGAGCTGCGCAACACCGGTGACGACACCCACGACCTGGTGCTGGAGACCGGCGTCCGCACCGACCGGATCGCCCCGGGGAAGCGGGCCACGCTGGACGCGGGCGTCATCGGCCGGGACCTCGACGGCTGGTGCTCGGTGGTCGGGCACCGGCAGATGGGCATGGTCTTCGGCGTACGGGTCACCGGTGACCAGGGACGACCGGCCGCCCGCGATCACGGCACCGCGCACGACCACGGCCGGACGCTCCCCGACGGCAAGGGCACCTCCGCCGCCGACGCCTTCGACCCGATGGCCGAACCGGCCGACGGCTTCACCGCCCGCGACGCCCGCCTGCCGTCCGCCACCGGCCCCCGCCTGCACCGGCGCACCCTCACCGTGAAGGAGACGGAGACCGACGTCGCCCCCGGCGTACGGCAGACGCTGTGGACCTTCGACGGAACGGCCCCCGGGCCCGTGCTGCGCGGCCGCGTCGGGGACACCTTCGAGATCACCCTCGTCAACGACGGGACGATCGGCCACTCCGTCGACTTCCACGCCGGAGCGTTCGCCCCGGACGAGCCGATGCGCACCATCGGGCCCGGCGAGTCACTGACGTACCGCTTCAAGGCCACCCGCAGCGGGGTGTGGATGTACCACTGCTCGACCATGCCGATGTCCCTGCACATCGCCAACGGCATGTTCGGCGCCGTCGTCATCGACCCGCCCGGACTGCCGCGCGTGGACCGTGAATACCTGCTGGTCCAGTCGGAGTTCTACCTCGGCGAGCAGAACGGCACCGCCGACGCCGGCAAGCTGAAGGCGAAGGAACCCGACCTGGTCGCCTTCAACGGGTACGCCAACCAGTACGACCACGACCCCCTGACGGCACGAACCGGCGAGCGCGTACGGATCTGGGTGCTGACGGCGGGACCCAACGTGCCCAGTGCCTTCCATGTCGTGGGCGGGCAGTTCGACACGGTGTTCCGTGAGGGCGCGTACGACCTGCGGCCGGGCGGCCCGGAGCACGGCGGCGCTCAGGTCCTCGATCTCGCCCCCGCGTCGGGCGGATTCGTCGAGCTGACCCTGCCCGAGCCCGGCAACTACCCGTTCGTCACCCACGTCATGACCGACGCGGAACGCGGCGCGCACGGCGTCCTGCGCGTGCGCTGACCCGAAGGAACACGACAACGGCCCCCGCCCGGTGGGGCGGAGGCCGTGACGAGGAAGAGGCCGGGATCAGCCGCGCTGGATGCCCGACGTGTCCTGCAGAACGCCGCGACGGCCGTCCTGTGTCTGCGCGATGAGCGACGGACCGCGCTGCTCGACCGCCAGGTACCAGGTGCCGGGGGCGAGTTCGGCGATCGGCGTGGGCGAGCCGTCCTCCGGGAACAGCGGGCGCGGCACCGGAACGGCGAACCAGAACGGCGAGAAGTCACCGGCGGGCGCCGGAGCGGCGGGCTGGCCCTGCTGGGGCTGGCCCGGGAAGGGCTGCTGCCCCGGCTGGCCCGGCTGTGGCTGACCGCCGAAGGAGGCCTGCTGCGCACCGGCACCCGGGTAGCCGTAACCACCGGGCGGCTGGGCGCCGTAGGGCTGCGGGGCGGCAGCGGGACGGGCGGCCGGGAGCAGGGCGCCCTTGAGGGCGGGGACCAGGGGGGTGGCGATGGCGGCGGCGGCCATGACGAGCGTGGCGATGAGGGCGAGGATCAGCCCCGTGCCGGCGCCGATGTCGTCGGAGAAGCCGCCCTCGCCGTCGAAACCACCGGTCGGGTCGAAGATGTTGCCGAGCGCGCACCAGGCGGCGAAGACCGTGAAGGCGACGCCGAACTGGCCGAGGTCGAGGCCGGCGATCTTGTGCGGCTGAGGCAGCCCCCGGGCCACGACGACGAGCGCGGCACCGATGATCCCCGCCAGTACGATGCCGAGCACCACGGGCCCGCTGTCCCAGAGGCTGGGGATGTCCGCGCTGTCCGGGGCACCATCGATCGAGTAGAGATCGAGGAACGACGCGATGAACAGCAATACCGCTGCTCCGATCACCACGCCGTCGCCTCGAGTGAGGGAGCGGATATTCACTTCAGGTCCTTCGTAGGTCGTCTCGTCGTCGGAAGAGGCGTCGCTGTCACCATGTCGCCCGAAGCGTCCGGTGTGAAGCGCGGGGGTGGCCCCTCATCGTACGGACGACACTATCGTCCGCAGGATCGGGCTGTCCGCCCGGATCAGCGCGCTGATCCCTACCCGCGCAGGAAACTCACGATTCCCTCGGAAATCCCTTGCGCCGCTTTCTGCCGCCAGGCACCGCTGGTCAGCAGTGCCGCGTCCTTGCTATCGCGCATGTTGCCGCACTCGATGAACACCTTGGGAACCGTTGACAGATTGAGACCGCCCAGGTCCTTACGCGTGACGAGACCGGTACCGCCGCCGGTGTAGTTGGAGGGCGCGCTGCCGGTGACGCGCACGAAGTTGCCCGCGATGCGCTCGCCGAGTTCGCGTGAGGGCTCGACGATGGGCCGGGTGTCGGCCGCCCCGGCGTTCACGGCGCCCGGGAGGATCACATGGAAGCCCCGGTTCCCGGTGCCGGAGCCGTCCGCGTGGATCGAGACGACGGCGTCGGCCTGCGCCTTGTTGCCGATCCGGGCCCGCTCGTCCACGCACGGCCCGAACGGACGGTCGGCGTCCTGCGTCAGTTTCACGGTGGCGCCCTGCTCTTCGAGGAGCGTGCGCATCCGGTGGGCGACGTCGAGGGTGAACTTGGCCTCGGGATAACCGTCGTTGGTGGAGGTGCCGGTGGTGTCGCACGCCTTGCGGTTGGTCCCGATGTCCACCTGGCGGTTGATCTCGGAGGTGTGCTGGAAGTTGCTCGGGTTGTGGCCCGGGTCGATGACGACGACCTTGCCCTTGAGCGGGCCGGCCGCGGCGGGCGCGGAGGCCGGCGGGGACGTCGCCGTGGCGGAGGCGCCGGGTTCCTTGTCCTTGGAACCGGCCGACGGCGACGTGCTCCCGGACGTCGCGGACGAGGGCGACGGCGTGCGTGACGCGGCGGACGAGGAGGCCGCGCCACTCCCCGCGTCCTCGGCGTCCCCCGACCCGCCCACGGCCGCGTACACGGCCCAGCCGAGCAGCGCCCCGGGCACGAGCGCGGCGAGCGCCACCGTCAGGAGGCGACGCCGGGACCTTGGGGGCGGGGGCGGATCGAAGCCGGGACCTGTGTACGACACGCAGTCACCCTAGCGTCGGCGGTCAGATGCCCGCGCCCGTGCGCCGCAGTACGCGCAGCGAGCCGGTCGCCGAGACGTCGGTGAACGCGCCGGACGCCAGAGCGCGCTGGTGGACGCGGTGAGGGGCCTGGCCGGTGAACTCGTCCACCGGGTCCGGGAAGACGTCGTGGATGACGAGGAGGCCGCCCTCGGCGACGTGCGGGGCCCAGCCCTCGTAATCGGCGGTGGCGTGTTCGTCGGTGTGGCCGCCGTCGATGAAGACGAGGGCGAGCGGGGCGGCCCAGAGGGCGGCGATGCGGGGGGAGCGGCCGACCAGGGCGACCACGTGGTCCTCCAGGCCCGCCCGGTGCAGGGTGCGGCGGAAGGTGGGGAGGGTGTCCATCAGACCCAGTTCGGGGTCGACGGTCTCCGGGTCGTGGTAGTCCCAGCCGGGCTGCTGCTCCTCACTGCCGCGGTGGTGGTCCACGGTGAGCGCGGTGACTCCGGCGGAGCGGGCCGCGTCGGCGAGCAGGAGCGTGGAGCGGCCGCAGTAGGTGCCGATCTCCAGCAGGGGCAGACCCAGCCGCCCGGCCTCGGCCGCCGCCGCGTAGAGGGCGAGGCCCTCGTCCACGGGCATGAAACCCTTCGCCGCCTCGAACGCGGCCAGAATCCCCGGCTCCGGCACCATCGACATGGGGCGCGCCTCTCCCGAGGCCGTACGTGTGTCCACGCACCCATGCTGCCGTACGGCCCGCGGGGCCCCGCGACGGGGGTACCGGCGGGTAACCGGAGCGGGAAGCACACGGGGGGCGCGGCGCTCACACCGGCGCGCGGACGACGCGGGCGGGCGGTCGAGGTCGACCGGGTGTTCTTTGCCGGGGAGCGTCGGCGTGTGGGCGAGGCGGGTCCGTGTCCGAGTCGCCGGAGCGGCCCGGCGTGCGGGTGGCGCCATGCGCCGAGTGCCGGGCGCCGCCCGCGTGCCCGGTGTCAGGCGGAAACCGTTTCGCCCGGCAGGGGCAGGTCCAGGTCGACCGGGTGGTGCTCGCCGGGGTGGGTCGCCGGGGCGGTGAGGGGGGCGTGGCCGGGGGCGTGGGCGGTCACGACGTACGGGCCCTGTGCAGGGACGGTGAGCGCGTAGCTGCCGTCGTCGGCGGAGACGGTGGTGTCCGCGCGGCGGCCGTGGCGGTCGGTCAGGGTGACCCGGGCGCGGGCGACCGGGACCCCCGACGCGTCCAGGACCCGGCCCCGGAAACCGCCCACCCGCAGGGCGGCCTCCGCGCGTTCCAGGTTGGCGTCCTCCTCGCTGCTCGCGCGCAGCTGCGGGTGCGCCGACGGGCGCCCGGCGGGGAGGAACAGGGCGAGGACCAGGCCCACGGCCACCGCCGCCGTCGCGATCACGAAGGAGAGACGGAAGCCGTGCAGGGTCGGGATCTCCACCCCGCCCACCGTGTCCGCCGTGTTCGCCAGCACCATGCCGATGACGGCGCTCGACACCGACGTACCGATGGAACGCATCAGCGTGTTGAGGCCGTTCGCCGCGCCGGTCTCCGACGCCGGGACCGCGCCGATGATCAGCGCGGGCAGGGACGAGTAGGCGAGGCCGATGCCCGCGCCGAGGACCACCGAGGTGACGACGGTCTGCCAGGCTGCGTCCATCAGGCCGAGGCCGCCGCCGTAGCCGGCGCCGATGACCAGCAGGCCGATGATGAGGGTGGTCTTCGGGCCGTACCGGGCGGACAGACGGGCGTAGACGGGGGCCGTGAACATCATCGTCAGGCCCAGCGGCGCCACGCACAGGCCCGCCACGACCATGGACTGCCCGAGCCCGTGGCCGGTGGCGGTGGGAAGTTGCAGCAGCTGGGGGAGAACCAGGGAGACGACGAAGAAGGAGACGCCGACCATGATCGAGGCGAGGTTGGTGAGCAGGACCTCGCGGCGGGCGGTGGTCCGCAGGTCCACCAGGGGCGCGGCGACCCGCAGCTCCATCACGCCCCACAGGAGGAGGACGACGACCGCCGCGCCGAGCAGGCCCAGCGTGGTGCCGGAGGTCCAGCCCCAGTCGCTGCCCTTGGAGACGGGGAGCAGGAACAGCACGAGCCCGGCGGACAGCCCGAGCGCCCCGGGCAGGTCGAAGGTGCCCTTCGCACGCACCGGGGACTCCGGTACGACGGCCAGGGTGAGGACGATGGCGAGGACGCCGAGCCCGGCGGCGCCGAAGTAGAGGGCGTGCCAGTCGGAGTGCTGGGCGACCAGCGCCGCGGCGGGCAGGGCGAGACCGCCGCCGACGCCTATGGAGGAGCTCATGAGGGCCATCGCGGAGCCCAGCCGTTCGCGCGGCAGCATGTCGCGCATCAGGCCGATGCCGAGCGGGATGGCGCCCATCGCGACACCCTGGAGCGTGCGACCGGTGATCATCAGGAGCAGATCACTGGTGAACGCGCTGATCAGCGCACCGACCACCATCACCGCAAGGCTGGCGACGAGCAGGCGCCGCTTGCCGTGGAGGTCGCCGAGCCGGCCCATGATCGGGGTGGCCACGGCGCCGGAGAGCAGGGTCGAGGTCAGTACCCAGGTGGCGTCGGCGGGGGAGGCGTCCAGCAGGTGCGGCAGGTCCTTGACGACCGGCACCAGCAGGGTCTGCATCACCGCGACGACGATGCCCGCGAAGGCGAGCACCGGGACCACGCTTCCGCCCGCTCTGCCGGAGGGACGGTCGGGCGTCGTGTGCGTCATGAAGGGTGCCTCCGGGGCGGGCCGTTCCAGCGGATACGTGCACATCGAACCCCGTACACCGAGGCAACTATTCCGATGCTTTGGCACACTAACGAATTCTTGACCGTTCCTTGGCGTTCACGGCACCGCCTAAGCCGGGCGACCGAGGCCGCGTCGGCCGAAATGCCGATGCGGGGGACGCGGGCCGGTTGAGAGCATGGCGCCCATGCTCGATGCCACCGACACCACCCCCATAGCCGGCCGACGCACCTCGCCCCCCATGTGGCTGGTGGTGGCGCTGGCCTGTGCGGGACAGTTCCTCGTCGTCCTCGACATCTCGGTGGTGAACGTCGCGTTGCCGTCCATGCGGACCGGCCTGGCGCTCGACGAGCAGGGCCTGCAGTGGGTGGTGAACGCCTACGCCATCGCCTTCGCCGGATTCATGCTGCTCGGCGGACGCGCCGGCGACCTCTACGGACGCAAGCGCATGTTCCTCGTCGGCCTCGGCCTGTTCACGCTGGCCTCACTGGCGGGCGGGCTGGCCCAGGAGGGCTGGCAGCTGCTGCTGGCGCGGGCGGTGCAGGGGCTGGGCGCGGCCGTGCTGGCGCCCTCCACGCTCACCATCGTCACCTCGGCCGTGCCGGAGGGCGCGGCGCGGGCCCGGGCGATCGCGACCTGGACGGCCGTGGGGGCGGGCGGCGGCGCGGCCGGCGGATTCGTCGGCGGAGTGCTGGTGGACGCGCTGTCCTGGCGGTGGGTGCTGCTGATCAACGTCCCCGTCGGAGCGGTCGTGCTGGCCGGGGCCGCCCGGTGGCTGGCGGAGAGCCGGGCCCGGGACGGGCGGCGGCTCGACCTGCCGGGTGCGGTGCTGGTGACGGCCGGTCTCGCCACGCTGGCGTACGGCATCTCCCAGACCGAGGCCGAGGGCTGGACGGCGGGTGCCACCCTGGTGCCGCTGTGTGCGGGGCTCGTCCTGATCGCGCTCTTCCTCCTCGTCGAGGCCCGCTCCAAGGCCCCGCTGATGCCGCTCGGGCTGCTGCGGCTGCGGTCGGTGGCGTCGGCGAACGTGGCGATGTTCCTGAGCGGCTCCGCGATGTTCTGCATGTGGTTCTTCATGACCCTGTACGCGCAGAACGTCCTCGGCTACACCCCGCTGGAGGCGGGCCTCGCCCTGGTGCCCAGCTCACTGGCCGTGATCCTCGGCTCCAAGCTCGCGCCCCGCCTGATGCGTACGGCGGGACCGCGCACGGTGGCGGTGCTCGGCACGGTGGTGGCGATGACCGGCTTCGGCTGGCAGTCGACGATGACCGCGGACGGCGCGTACCTCACCGCGATCATGTTCCCCGGCATCCTGATGATGCTGGGCGCGGGCCTCGCCGCGACGCCCCTCGCCGCACTGGCCACCTCCGGCGCGGCACCGGAGGAGGCCGGCCTGGTCTCCGGACTGGTCAACACCTCCCGCACGATGGGCGGCTCACTGGGCCTCGCCGTCATGTCGACCATCGCGGCGTCCCACACCGGGGGAGTCGGAACACCCCAGGCGCTGACGGACGGATACGCCGTGGTCTTCGGCGTGGGGACCGTCGTGCTGGCGGCCGGGGCGGCGCTGATGTGGGTGTGGCTGCCGCGCCGGGCGGCGGAAGCCCACTAGGTCCTCAGGTCCTCCAGGACCAGGCCCCCTGGTCACAGCCAGCCCTGGTGGCGGGCCTCGCGGAGGGCCTCCGTGCGGTTGCGGGTGCCGGTCTTGCCGATCGCGGCCGAGAGGTGGTTGCGGACCGTGGACTCGGACAGGTGCAGCCGGGCCGCGACGTCGGCGACGGTCGCGCCGTCCGCCGAGGCCCGCAGGACGTCGCACTCACGGGCCGAGAGCGGGCTCGGCCCCGCGCTCAGCGCCGCCGCGGCCAGCGCGGGATCGACCACCGTCTCCCCGGTCAGCACCCGCCGGATCGCGGAGGCCAGTTCCTCCACGGGCCCGTCCTTGACGAGGAAACCGGCGGCCCCCGCGTCCATGGCCCGCCGCAGATAGCCGGGACGGCCGAACGTGGTGAGGATCAGCACCCGGCAGTCCGGCGCCTGCTCGCGCAGTTGGGCGGCGGCGTCCAGGCCGCTCATCCCGGGCAGTTCGATGTCGAGGAGGGCGACGTCGGGGCGGTGGGCGAGCGCCGCGTCCACGATCACGTCACCGGCGGCCACCTGGGCCACCACCTCGATGTCGGGCTCCATCCCGAGCAGCAGCGCGAGCGCGCCCCGCATCATCCCCTGGTCCTCCGCGAGCAGCACCCGGACGGACGTGGCGGGCCGGTGGTCACGGGGCATGTCGTTCACGTCTGAAGCGTAGGGCGCGCAGGGCGGAATGCGCCCGGCCGGTGCGGTCACGGCCGCTCAGACCGGGGTCTTCGCGAAGCCGGCGGGATCACCGTCCGCCGCCCCGGCGCCCGCTCCCACGGGCACCGGGCGCGTTCCGCCGTCCGTCGTGGCGCCCGCGGCGAACGTGTCCTCCCCGGCGTCCACCGGAAGCTCGGCGCGGAGCGTGAATCCCGCCCGCGCGCTTTGGCCGTCGACCCCGCGCGGGCCCGTGCCCCCGTCGGCATCCAAGTGCGGGCGGCTCTCGCCGGTGCTCCCGCGCCACGGACGGGCCCCCTCACCGGCGCCTGCCTGAGGGGCCGCGCCTTCGGCGGCGTCCCTGCTCGGGGCCGCGACCCCGTCAGGGCCTCCGCGCACCGGCTCGCCCCCGTCCACGCCGGTCCGCAGGGTGCCGCCCGCCGCCGCGAGCCGCTCCGCCAGGCCGCGCAGACCCGTGCCGCCCGTGTCCGCCCCGCGGGCGCCGTCGCCGTCGTCGGTGATGGTCAGCAGGACCCGTTCCGGTGACGCCGCGACCGTGATCTCGCAGCGGCCCGCCGCGCTGTGCCGTACGACGTTGGTGACCGCCTCCCGGACCACCCAGCCCAGCAGCGCCTCCGTACGCGGGCCCTGCGGCGGGCCCGAGCGGCGCACCACCGCGGTGACGCCCGCCGCCGTCAGAGCGGAGCGCGCCCGGTCCAGTTCGGTGTCCAGGCCGCCCTCCCGGTAGCCCGTCACGGCCTCGCGGATCTCGGTGAGCGCCTTCCGGCCGACCGACTCGATGTCGGTCACCTGGGCCAGCGCGGCGTCCAGGTCACGCGGCGCCAGCCGGCGCGCCGCCTCCGACTTCACGACGATCACCGACATGGTGTGCCCGAGCAGGTCGTGCAGGTCCCGGGAGAAGCGCAGCCGCTCCTTCTCCACGGCCCGGCGGGCCAGCTCCTCCCGCACCGCACGCAGCTCCCGCACCGTCTCCGCCAGCCGCAGCAGCGTGGCCGACACCGTCGTCGAGATCGCGGTCACGTAGAGGATGGTCAGGCCGCCCCAGCCGTCGTGGGCGAAGGAGACCGCCCCGGCGACCACGGTCACGGCGGCCGCGGTGACCATGAGCTGCCGCCCGCTCAGGACCACGCCGGTGGCGAGCCCGAGCAGGGGAAAGAACAGCAGCCAGTTGCCGCCGTACCCGATGGCGAGCGCACAGGTCACCGCGGCCAGCAGACCGAGCGCGACCCGGGTGGAGCGCACGTCGTACCGCCGGCAGGGGTGGGCGCTGAACGCCAGGAAGACGTAGAGCGAGTTGAAGGCCAGCAGACCGGCGGCGCCGATCCACGGGTTCGGCGTGGTGCCCTGGAAGAGGTTGGAGAACGCGCCCATCCCCAGCAGCAGCCACGGCAGCAGCCGGGATCCGCCCGGCGCGCTTCCCCTCTCCTTCCCGGATCCGCGCCGCGCGAAGTGCCACCACGCGTGTGTGTCGCAAGACGTCGACATGCTTTTCCCCATTTCGTCCGTCGTCCCACCCGACGGTACGGCCGGTGCCGCACGGCCCGACAGAGCTGCCTGTACGGTCTCCGGCAGGACAAATGTCCCGGGCCGGCGTGTGGACCGGGGCCGTTCTGCGCGTCCGCGCCCGCCGGTGACCAGGAGGGACATGCCCGTCGACGCAGCCAAGGCGCTCGCCGCCCCGCCCCGGACCGGCGCGGTCTCCTGGACCGCCTCCGACGTCCTGCTCTACCACCTCGCCGTCGGCGCGGGCCGCTCCGCCACCGACCCACGGGAACTGCGCTACACCCTGGAGTCCCGCCTGCACGTCCTGCCGAGCTTCGCCACCGTCGCCGGCGGCGGACCGCCCGGGGTGATCGGCGCACTGTCCATGCCCGGTGTCGACGTCGACCTCGCCCGTGTCCTGCACGGCGGCCAGTCGCTCACCGTGCACCGCCCCCTGCCCGCCGAGGGCACCGCCACCACCACCGACCGGATCGTCGCCGTGCACGACAAGGGCACGGCGGCCGTCCTCGTCCTGCGCACCGAGGCCGTCGACGCCGACGGCCCGCTGTGGTCCTGCGACGCGGAGATCTACGTACGCGGCGAGGGCGGCTGGGGCGGCGACCGGGGCCCGTCCCTGCGCCGCGAGCCGCCCGACGGCCCGCCGGACCGCACCCTCGACCTCGCCGTCCGGGAGGAGCAGGCGCTGCTCCACCGCCTCACCGGTGACCGCAACCCCCTGCACGCCGACCCGGAGTTCGCGGCCCGCGCCGGATTCGACCGGCCCGTCCTGCACGGGTTGTGCACCTACGGCATGACACTCAAGGCGGTCGTCGACACGCTGCTGGACGGTGACGTCACCCGCGTGCGCTCCTACGCCGCCCGGTTCGCCGGGGTCGTGTACCCGGGCGAGACGCTGCGGGTCGGGATGTGGCGCGGGGACGGCGAGGTGCGCGTGGCCGTGAGCGCGGTCGAGCGGGGGCACGCCCCGGTGCTCACGGACACCGTCGTCGGCTTCTCCTGAACCGGCGAACGGCCCCTCCCGTCGACGTGCGACGGGCGGGGCCGTTCATGGTGCGGTGCGGCGCGAACCGCTGCCTGACGGAGCGTCAGGCAGCCGACTCCGCAGGCTGGTTCTCCTGCGCCGGCCTGCGGTGACGGCCACGCGGCGACGTTTCGGCATCCTGCGTGGAAACCGGTCCCCGGTGCCTGCCGTGCCCGGCAGCGGCCTGCCCGTCCTCGACGGACTGCGCCTCGTTCGTCCTGACGTCGTTCATCGGAAGGAATTCACCCCGTAAACATGATCTTTCCTACAGCCGGGCGAGTCTAACCGGCGCACCACGCCCCGAATCCAGGCGGCCACGCCGACCGCCACTACTTCGTTACAAGCCGCCCCAGAGGTGCCTGCTGCAACGGCACGGGACGCGTCGCCGAAGAGTCCTCGGGAAGGTCGTCCGCCGCCTCGGTCCCCTCGGCGGGCGGCAGTTCACCCGGAGGGGTCGTCGACTCGCCGCTGCCCAAGGCCGGTTGACCGGCGCCCCGGGCTTCCGGGACGCGACCGGGACGCGGACGGACGTCCAGACCCTCCGGCTGCCGCTCCCGCCCCGGCATCCTCAGGACGGCCACACCGCACGGCACCGACCGGTCGGCATACGGCAGCCGCAGTTCCCCGTCCGCCGTCCACAGCCCGGAACCCGTCAACCACCCGGCCGGCGCGGGGAAGTGGAGCACCTGCCGCTCCGCCGGCCGCCACACCCCGACCCAGCTGCCGAGCGCGCCGTCGATGCGCAGCGCCACCGCGCAGCCCTCCGGGGTCAGCATCTGCCCCGGCTGGATCGCGAACGGCGTCACCGTGCAGTCCGGCAGCCGCAGGCACTCCGGGAAACGCACCGGCAGCGTGCTGCCCAGCACCCCCCAGCCCAGCCGGTCCTGCCCGGGGGAGGGCGCGTCCGAGCGGAGCAGCAGCAGCCCGCTGTCCGGGTCGGCGAGCAGCACCCGGTCGTCGCTCCCCTCGGTGATCTGCAGCAGCGGAGACATCTCCCCGCCGCGTTCCAGATCCACCACGACCGCCTTGGTGCGCCCGCCGCTCTCCCGGTCCAGCGCCAGCATCCGCCCCGCCCGGTCCAGCCACGCCCCGCCCGAGCAGCGGCCCGGGACCTCCGCGACCGGCTCGGGCCCGAACGCGCCGCCCGCCACCCGCCACACCGTGCTCGAGCGCGGGCCCACGGCGAGCGCGTACGCCCGCTCCCCGTCCGGGGCGGGCGGCAGCAGCCGCAGCCGGGTGGCCTCGTCCGGGCGTTCGACCGCGCCCAGCGGCAGCTCGCCGGTGCCGGGACCGGCCGGATACAGCAGGGAGAACGCGTGCCGCCCGTCCGTCAGCCGGTGGATGAGGACCCGCCCGTCGTTCAGCGGCTGCACCTCGGTGCCGGGTTCCTCGGGCTGGTTGCCGGGCAGCGGAACGGCGTAGGGCTCGGGGCCGTCCAGGGTCCAGCGCTCCGGGAAGAAGGACTCACCGGCGAGGGCGAGGCGTGCGGCGTAGCAGCCGTCCGCGGTGATGGTGCAGCCCGCCCGCCCGGCTCCGTCCTCGTGTCCCGCCGCAGGTTCGATGGCACAGACCGTCATCGTTCGGTCACCTCCGGTGACGAACGGTAGTTTTCGCCTGCCCGGACGGTGGACGGGTGGGCCCCCGCTTCACACGTAAGGGTGCTCCAGGAACGATTCTCCTGAGGAGGGGGAGGGAGGTGTGCTCCACGGAGCCGGTACTGTCGTACGAAACGGCCAGGTAGCCTTGCAGGCGTGCCCCGTCTGTCAGAAGTCATCGCCGCGCTGGAGAACCTGTGGCCCGCCGAGCGGGCCGAGTCCTGGGACGCGGTCGGCACCGTCGTGGGCGACCCCGACCAGGAGGTCGCACGGGTCCTGTTCGCCGTCGACCCGGTCCAGGAGATCGTCGACGAGGCGGTGAAGCTGGGCGCCGACCTGCTGGTCACCCACCATCCGCTCTATCTGCGCGGGACGACCACGGTGGCGGCCTCCACCTTCAAGGGCCGCGTGGTGCACACCCTCATCAAGAACGACATCGCGCTGCACGTCGCCCACACCAACGCCGACACCGCCGACCCGGGTGTCTCCGACGCCCTCGCCGGCGCGCTGGACCTCAGGGTCGTACGGCCCCTCGTCCCGGACCCCGCCGACCCCGAAGGCCGCCGGGGACTGGGCCGCGTGTGCGAACTGGACCACCCGCTGACCGTCCGCGACCTCGCCGCCCGCGCCGCCGAACGGCTCCCCGCCACCGCGCAGGGCATCCGCGTGGCCGGCGACCCCGAGGCGCTGGTGCGCACGGTCGCCGTCAGCGGCGGCTCCGGGGACAGCCTCTTCGACCACGTCCGGGCCGCCGGCGTGGACGCCTTCCTCACCGCGGACCTGCGCCACCACCCGGTGTCCGAGGCGCGCGCCCACAGTCCCCTCGCGCTGCTCGACGCGGCGCACTGGGCCACCGAATGGCCCTGGTGCGAGCTGGCGGCAGCCCAGCTCGACGAGATCTCCGACCGCCATGGATGGGGCCTGCGGGTCCATGTCTCGAGGACGGTCACCGACCCCTGGACCGCCCACGCGGCGTCCACCGCCACCACCGAACCCTCTGGAGCCCCCAACTGAACGCCGCGCCCGCCGACCAGATCCGACTCCTCGACGTCCAGGACCTCGACGTCCGGCTGCAGCAGCTCGCCCACCGGCGCAGGTCGCTGCCCGAGCACGCCGAGATCGAGTCGCTGAACCGGGACCTCGCCCAGCTGCGCGACCTGCTCGTCGCCGCGCAGACCGAGGAGAGCGACTGCGCCCGCGAGCAGACCAAGGCCGAGCAGGACGTCGACCAGGTGCGTCAGCGCGCCGCCCGCGACCAGAAGCGCCTCGACTCCGGTGCCGTCTCCTCGCCCAAGGACCTGGAGAACCTCCAGCGCGAGATCGCCTCCCTCGCCAAGCGGCAGGGCGACCTCGAGGACGTCGTCCTGGAGGTCATGGAGCGCCGCGAGTCCGCGCAGGAGCGGGTCGCCGAACTGACCGAGCGGGTCGGCTCCGTGCAGGGGAAGATCGACGACGCGACCGCGCGCCGGGACTCCGCCGTCGAGGAGATCGACGGCGAGGTCGCCTCGATCACGAAGGAGCGCGAGGTTGTCGCCGGCTCCGTGCCCGCCCCGCTGCTGAGCCTGTACGACAAGCTGCGCGAGCAGCAGGGCGGCATCGGCGCGGCGAAGCTGTACGCCCGTACCTGCCAGGGCTGCCGCCAGGAGCTCGCCATCACCGAGCTCAACGAGGTCCGGTCCGCCGCCCCCGACGCGGTGCTGCGCTGCGAGAACTGCCGCCGCATCCTGGTGCGTACGTCGGAGTCGGGGCTGTAGGGGGCGTCCGGCAGTGCGGGAGTTCATCGTCGAGGCGGACGGCGGGTCGCGGGGCAACCCGGGCCCGGCGGGCTACGGGGCCGTGGTGAGCGACGCGGCGACGGGGGAGACGCTGGCGGAGGCGGCCGAGTACATCGGCGTCGCCACGAACAACGTGGCCGAGTACCGGGGCCTGCTCGCCGGCCTCACCGCCGCCCGCGAACTGGACCCGGGGGCGCGGGTGCACGTCCGGATGGACTCCAAGCTCGTCATCGAGCAGATGACGGGCCGCTGGAAGATCAAGCACCCGGCGATGAAGCCGCTCGCGGCGGAGGCGGCCCGCGTCCTCCCGCCGGAGCGGGTCACCTACGAGTGGATCCCGCGCGAGCGGAACAAGCACGCCGACCGCCTGGCCAACGAGGCGATGGACGCGGGCAAGCGGGGCGAGCAGTGGTCGCCCACGACCTCCCGCGCCGACCTGGACACCCCGGCGACGCGCCCGGCGACGCCCGAGCCGTCGGGCCCACCCGGCGACGCGAAGGCAGGCGCGGCCCGAGCCCGCGCGGCCCTGTCCGCGGCGGGCAGGGCCGGTGACGCGCAGGCGGGCGCGGGCGGCGGCGCTCGGGGTGGTGAGACCGCGGGTGCCGGTGCGGCAGCTGCGGGGGACGCCGGTGCCGGGGGTGACGCGGACCTCCGGCCCGCGCAGGCGGCAGGTGCGGCCGGAGGCGCGACAGCGGGCGCGGCGGACGGCGCCCGGGCCGTCGAGACCACCCGTGCCGGTGCGGCGGCCGCGGATGTGCGGGCCGCTCAGGCCGTGGCCACGCCCGCGGTCGGCTGGGCGGGGCCCGACATGGGGCAGCCGGCCACATTCGTGCTGTTGCGGCACGGAGAGACGCCGTTGACTCCGCAGAAGCGTTTCTCGGGGAGCGGCGGAAGCGATCCCTCCCTCTCCGCCGTCGGGCGGGAGCAGGCCGAGAGGGTCGCCGCCGCGCTCGCCCGGCGCGGCACCGTCCAGGCGGTCGTCGCCTCCCCCCTCGCCCGCACCCGCGAGACCGCCGGCATCGTCGCCGCCCGCCTCGGTCTCGACGTCAGCGTGGACGACGGTCTGCGGGAGACGGACTTCGGCGCCTGGGAGGGCCTCACCTTCGGCGAGGTCCGCGAACGCCACCCCGAGGACCTGAACGCCTGGCTGGCGTCCCCGGACGCCGAACCCACCGGCGGCGGCGAGAGTTTCGCGGCCACCGCCGCCCGTGTGGCCGCCACCCGCGACAAGCTGATCGCCGCGTACGCCGGCCGTACGGTCCTGCTCGTCACCCACGTGACACCGATCAAGACGTTCGTACGGCTGGCCCTGGGCGCCCCGCCCGAGGCTCTGTTCCGCATGGAGCTGTCGGCGGCCTCACTCTCCGCGGTGGCCTACTACGCCGACGGCAACGCCAGTGTCCGCCTGTTCAACGACACCTCGCACCTGCGCTAGGCACTACACCCTGAGCATGGCCGCCTCGCGGGCCAGCGCCTCCACCCGGGCCCAGTCACGGGCGGCCACCGCGTCGGCCGGCAGCATCCAGCTCCCGCCCACACAGCCCACGTTGGGCAGCGCGAGATAGTCCGGCGCCGAGTCGGGGCCGATCCCTCCGGTCGGGCAGAAGCGGGCCTGGGGGAGCGGCCCGGCGAGCGACTTCAGATACGCCGTCCCGCCCGCGGCCCGGGCCGGGAAGAACTTCATCTCCCGCACCCCGCGCTCAAGCAGCGCCACCACCTCCGAGGCGGTCGACACCCCCGGCAGGAACGGCACCCCGGACGTCCGCATGGCCGCCAGCAGCGCATCCGTCCACCCCGGGCTGACCAGGAACCGCGCCCCGGCCGCCACCGCCTCGCCCACCTGCTCCGCCGTGATCACCGTTCCGGCGCCGACCACGGCCTCGGGCACCTCACCGGCGATGCGCCGAACCGCCTCCAGAGCGGCGGGCGTCCGCAGCGTCACCTCGACCGCCGGCAGCCCCCCGGCCACCAGCGCACGCGCCAGCGGTACGGCGTCGGCGGCGTCCTCGACGACGACGACGGGCACGACGGGCGCGAGGTCGAGGACCGAGGGCGAGGGGGACGAGGGCAGGGAAGAACTCATGCCGTCATCCTGCCCTCATCGATGCAGAGCGCGCAAAGGGTGTTGCGTATGTTGCAATATGCGAGATGCGCCTCGGCGTGCCTCAGTGCACCTCGTTCACCAGTACATCCAGCGACCACGCCGTCCCCGCCCGGGCCGGCGCCGCCGCCTCCACCTCGTAACCGAGGTCGCGCAGCGCCTCCACCAGTTCGGCGGGCCCCTTCGGCGCCGCCCCGGCCGCCAGCAGGCTCCGTACGATCCGCCCCTTGGTCGCCTTGTTGAAGTGGCTGACCACCTTCCGCGTCGGCGCGTGCAGCACCCGTACGGTCGCCGTCCGCGCCGCCACCTCGCCCTTCGGCTTCCAGGCCGCCGCGTACGCCGCCGACCGGAGATCGAGGACCAGCCCCTTCCCCGCGGCCTCGGGCAGCACCTCGGCCATCGGCGCGCGCCAGTGCCCGCTCAGCGCACCGAGACCGGGCAGCTTCACCCCCATCGAGCAGCGGTAGGACGGGATCCGGTCGGTGACCCGGACCGCACCCCACAGCCCGGAGAAGACCAGCAGCGACTTCGCGGCCCGCCGCTTCGCCGCCGTGTCGAGGGACGCCAGGTCCAGGGCGTCGTACAGCACACCGGTGTAGATCTCCCCGGCGGGCCGCGCCCCGGCGGTCCGCAGCTCCGCGTTCTTGGCGACCTCACCGCGCAGTCCCTCGCTCAGCCCGAGCACCTCGCGTGCCTTGTCCTCGTCACCGGCGCACAAATCCACCAGCTCGGCGAGAACCGCCTCCCGCGCGGCGGTCAGCCCGGGCAGCGACAGCGACTCGGGCTTCAGCGGTGCACCGCGGCCGGAAGCGGCCTTGCCTTCGGACGGTGGCAGCAGGACAAGCACACGTACTCCTTCGGTAGAGCTCGCCAGTCAGGGTACGGCGTGAGTCAGCGTGTCCAGTTCGGCGCCGTAGAGCAGGGCGGGGTCGAAGGCCATGCCCGTGAAGTGGCCCGCCAGTTCCAGGGAGAGGACGCCGTGCAGCCGGGTCCAGAAGGTCAGCGCGCGGCGCAGGGCGGCCGGGTCCGCGGGGTGGTCCCCGGCCCACCGCCGGTGCTCCTCCTGCGCCAGATGCGCCTCGAGGACGGTGCCGTCCGCCGGGCCCTCGACGAGCCGGGCGGCGTCGAGCATGTGCGCCATGACGCCCCGCGCGATCACGGTGATGTCGTCGGGGGCGTGGTAGCCGGGGACGGGTGTGCCGAACACGAGGAAGTAGCGCTGCGGGTCGTCGAGCGCCCAGGCGCGCAGGGTGCGGCCCAGCCCCGCGAGGTCCGCGCCCGACTCCACGGCGGCCCCGAAGGCGTCGGCGAGGCTGCGGTAGGCGTCCCGGACCAGCTCGGTGATCAGTTCGTCGCGACCGGAGAAGTACCGGTAGAGCGCGGGGCCGCTCAGGCCCATCTGCTTGGCGATGGCGTTCAGTGACAGCCCTGGCGCCCCCGATGCGGCGATCTGCTCCCAGGCGCGCTCCTTGATCTCCGCGCGCACCTGGCTCCGGTACCGCTCGCGGGGCGTGCGCCCCTCCCTGCTCCTGGCCGTCACGTGCCGTGTCCCTTCGACAGCTGTCCGGTTAGACGCTATCACCGAAGAGAGGGCCTGCAGCGGGCCGTGCGCCGAGGGCACGTACGAGGCCGTCGGCGTCGTCCGCGTGGAAGCGGACCACGCGGACCTCGCGGCGGTGGCCGAGGAAGGTGACGTGCACGACCGGCTCGGTGAGCTCGACCGTGACGGTCGTCTGCGAGCCGATGGCGAGGTCGAGCTCGCCCTCGGTCTTCTCGTGGGTCATCCGCAGCTCACGCCGGACCGAGGCGATCCGCTCCAGCGGTATCCGCAGGTCCACGTGGACGGCCCGGCGGACCCGCAGCACACCCGCGTCCAGGACATGGGGACGGACGACGGACGCGGCGTGCAACGCGATGACGAAGACGACGGTGTACACGTCCAGGAGGAGCACCACCGCGTGCACCGTCGGCCGGTCGCTCAGCAGCACGGACATCGCGACCGTCTCGACCGCGCACACGAACGCGAACCCGAACATCACGGCCGCCTGCCCGCCCGCGTACCCGAAGGCGGCACCCCCGCCGGTGCCGTGCGTCCGCCGCGCCAGCCACAGCCCCAGACTCGCCATCAGCCGCAGCTCGTGCCGGGCCAGCGCCCATCCCACCCGCACGCCCCTCACGACCGGGTTGCCCCTCACCACCGGTCCGCCCTCACGACCGGCCCTCCGCCACGATCCGCAGCGCCCGCCGGATCGCCTCCGCCTGCGCCGGGGCGAAGTCGGCGTAGAAGGCCCGCAGAAAGCTGCCGTTCCCGTCGAGCCCCGCCCCCTCCGGCACCAGCTCCGCCGGCACGCACGCGGCGAGGGCACGGGCGGCCTCCTCCACCCGCGGGTCCTCCGGTCCGGCGTCCGCGAGCTCATCGAGAAGGCGGTACACGGCCACGGTCCGCTCCGCCCCGCCCGGACCCCCGACCACCTCGCCCATCAGCCGCGTCATCCGCTCCCGCTCCTCCGGCGGCGCCGACGTCCCGATCAGCGCGAGCAGTTCACGGTCCTTGGCGGCCATGGGGGAGTCCGACAGCCCGCCGGTGTCCCGGAAGAGCGCGGCCAGCTCCGGGGAGAGCGGTCCCTCGGCGGTCAGCCCGTCCTCCGACTCCAGCAACATCCGCAACCGCGCCCGCCGCTCCCGGATCGCCTCCTCCTGCCGTGCCAGATCCTCGTCCAGCTCCGTCAGCACCTCGGCGAGGTCCTTGCCGGCGTCGTCCGCCAGCACGTCCCGCACCTCGGCCAGCCCAAGCCCCAACTCGGTCAGCCGCCTGATCCGCGCCAGCACGACGGCGTGCCGCAGCGTGTAGTCCCGGTACCCGTTCCCCAGCCGCTCCGGCTCCGGCAACAGCCCCAGATGGTGGTAGTGCCGCACCGCCCGCGTGGTCACACCGACGGCGCCGGCGAGTTCTCCGATCCGCATGCCCCCAGTAGAAACGTTGCCGCTGCGACAGGGTCAAGCAGATGTCGTGGCGCCTGCCGGGACTCGTGTCCCTGTGCCACGATCGAGGGAAGGATTCCCGATCTCACGGACAGGTGATCACCCGATGTCCCAGTCTGGCGAGCGATCGAAGGAGGGGCGTGACATGACTGCCATGGCCCATGAGCCGCTCTCGCAGGCGGATGTCCTGCTCGAGGGCTTTCTCGCCCTGGACACCCCGGAGGGTTTCCGGGCTGAGCTGATCGAGGGGGAGATCGTTGTGACGCCGCCGCCGGACGGGGATCACGAGGACTACATCGGGTTGATCGTGGAGCAGGTGTACGAGCGTTCCCGCAGGAGGATGCAGTTCTCCGGAAACAAAGGGCTGCAACTGAAAAGTGGCGGGGCATGCCCGAAGGACCGCGTGATCCCGGACGGCACTTTCGCCCCCAGGGAGCTGCGGCTCTACCGAGGCGCCGACTCCTGGATGCCCTGCGACGGCGTTGCCATGGTCCTGGAAGTGACGTCGACCAAACCGAAGGCCGACCGCGAGACCAAACGCCGCTGCTACGCCCGTGCCGGCATCCCCCTCTACCTCCTCATCGACCGCGAAGCCTCCGCGATCACGCTGTTCAGCGACCCGGAGAAGGACGAGTACCGCGAGCGGTGCACCCGCCCGTTGGGCAAGCCGCTGACCCTCCCCGAGCCCTTCGCCTTCGACCTGGACACCGCCGACTTCCTCTGATCCCCGGTGGGCGGGGGTGGATCTACGTCAACCCGGCGATCGCGGTCGCGGCCGGTGCCCTCTTCCTGGACGAACCCCTCACCGCGACCGTCCTGGCCGCCTTCGCCCCGATCCTCACCGGCTCGGTCCTCGCCAACGCGGAACGGAAGCCCGCCGGCCGCCGGGTACCATGGTCCACACGGCAGACGAGCCGGGCGGGCGGCCGCGTGGAGTCCCTCACGGGACTTCCCGAGGAACGTCCGGGCTCCACAGGGCAGGGTGGTGGCTAACGGCCACCCGGGGTGACCCGCGGGACAGTGCCACAGAAAGCAAACCGCCCAGTGCTCAGGCGCTGGGTAAGGGTGAAACGGTGGTGTAAGAGACCACCAGCGCCTGAGGTGACTCAGGCGGCTAGGTAAACCCCACCCGGAGCAAGGTCAAGAGGAGACGCCTCTTCGGAAGCGTCTCTGCGCGGACGTTCGAGGGCTGCCCGCCCGAGTCCGCGGGTAGACCGCAGGAGGCCGGTGGCAACACCGGCCCTAGATGGATGGCCGTCGCCCGGGGCTCCGCGAGGAACCCCGGGAACAGAACCCGGCGTACAGCCCGACTCGTCTGCCGCCACCACCCAAAGCCGGCGGGGTCGAACCCCGAGCTAGGGCTTGCGCCCGATGGCTCCGTAGGAGTCGACGTGCGGGGCCGGGGCGCCGGGTTCCGGGCGCCACTGGGTGCACGGGGTGACGCCGGGGGCGACGAGGTCGAGGCCCTCGAAGAACGAGGCGATCCCCTCGGGGCTGCGGAGGCGGTACTGGACCGGGGTACGGTCGTTGTGCTCCTGCTGGGCGGAGCGCAGTTCCTCGTTGGTGTCCGTGCCGTCGCAGACCAACAGGTAGCTGCCGGACGGGAGCGGGGCGAGCAGGCGGCGGACCAGGTCGCGGGCCTCGTCGTCGTCCATGACGTGGCCCAGGATACCGCTGAGAATGACGGCGACCGGCTGCTCGAAATCGAGGATCCGGCGGGCGGCCTGCATGATGGTCTCGGGTTCGTGCAGGTCCGCGTGGAGGTAGTCGGTGGCTCCCTCCGGGGCGCCGATCAGCAGGGCTCGGGCGTGGGCCAGGACCAGCGGATCGTTGTCGACATAGACGATGCGGCACTCCGGCGCCACCCGCTGGGCGATTTCGTGGGTGTTGTTCTCGGTGGGCAGGCCGGTACCGACGTCCACGAACTGCCGTATCCCCGCCTCCGCCGCGAGGTAGGTGACACCACGGCCCAGGAACGCCCGGAAGGCGCGGGCGTTCTCGGCGATCTGGGGGAAGGCTTCCTGGAACTGTTCGGCGGCCTCCTGATCGACCACGTAGTTGTCCTTGCCGCCCAGCCAGTAGTTCCACATCCGCGCCGAGTGCGGTACCGAGGCGTCGATATCCGGCGTCGGCCGGGCCGGCCCCGATGAGGGCATCATCATGTCGCTTGACTCCTGTCCCACGAAACACGCGGATTGAACCCGCATAATACGCACGCAAGTTGACCGAGTCACCAACATCAGAAACCCGTCCGGCCCCGCGGCCGCCTTGCCCGGCAAGGTGACCCGGGGTACCTGGCAACGCCCCTCCGCCCGGCACCTGTGCCTGGAGTCCTACGACAACCCCGACACGGCCCGCCGCCGGTCGGCCCGCCGTGGATGCGACGGCACCCCAGGTGCCGGCGGAGCCTGCCGCCATGCAGCTGGCCTTTGATTTCGACGAGGACGACGGTGAGTGAATCGCAGGGCGGACAAGGTTCGCGTGCCAGTGCCAGTGCCTCAGCCGCGGTCCTCGTTCCGCCACGTCAGCTGCACCTGCAGATGCCCCTGCGCCCCCGTCCGGGCCAGCACCGCGCCCACCTCCGCGTCCAGTTGGATCCCGAACTCCACGGTGACCTCGTCGGGGCGCTCGGGGAGGTCGCGCATGCGGTGGACCGTGAGGGCGGCGGCGCTGCGGACCTGTTCCAGGGCCGTGGTGAAGGAGCCGGTGGCGCGGGCCACCAGGTCGGAAGGGGTGGCCGCGTCCACCACTCCGCCGTCGGCGCGTGTGATGTCCGCGATGACGAAGTCGCCGTCACCCAGGTCGAATCGGACCAGCATGCTGCCTCCCCCTCGGCCGCCGGGCGCGCCGGGGCCCACCGTAGCGATCAGGGGGACCGGACGGGAACACCGTCGGCCGCACGGCGGCGGCTGATCGAAAGATTCCGGCCTTCGTGGCCGCCAGGAGCCCTTTCGGCATGGCTGCGGGCCCGCCACTATGGGAAGAGGTGCGTCCGCGCGCGCCGGGTCACCAGCAGGAGCCGACAGGGGGAAGCCTGACGTGAGGACTTCTACGACCGACATAGAGAGCGGACTTGTCGATCTCAGCGGTTGTGGTCTTCGGGAGGCAATGGCCCTGTCCGGCGATCCGATGGCCAAGGCGCAGGAGGCACTGCTCGCGGAGCTCGCCAGGGAAGCGGCAGGACAGAGCGCCGGCGGCCCGTACCCCAGCCCGTTCTCCCCTGCGCGGTGCGACGCCCCCGAGGACTGAGCGCTCGATGTCCGGGACGACATCGGGACAGGCCGGCGGTACCTCACGGCATCGCCTTCCGGTGGCCGATCTCGATGCCGTGGCGGCCGGACGCGTGGGAGAGGGGACGGCCGGGCGGCTGAGCCTCGGCGAGCGCAGCCGGCGGATGCTGATGCTGCGCGGGGTGACCGCGGCGGTCGTCGCCGCCGGGGATCCCGGGCCGCTGCCGCCCGTCACCGAGGCGGTCGGACTGCTGCTGCGCGCGGAGGCCGCCGATGCCCGGGTCGTGTCGGAGATCATCACGCATCCCGCGGTCGGGGTGTGGGCGGTCGGTCTGCTGGCCCGGCTCCGTTCTGAAGGGGCGGCCGACGCGCCCGGCGGGCGGCCCCTGTGGCAGGACACGGGGTATCTGCACGCGTTGGCGGGCGCCGCGGCCGTACGCGCGGGAGTGGGTGCCCTCGTGCGGGTGCCGGCCCACGCCGGCACGGTGTGCCTGCCCACCCTGGGACGGGCCGAGTTCCCCGGCCCGCACATGGAGTACGCCACCGCCGTACTCGACACGGCCCCGGGCGCGGGGGCCACGCTGACGCTCGGTACGCGCGTACTGCGGCTGCCCGGGGAGCCAGGGCTGCCCGGTGAGCGCTGGCACCCCGTGCGCACGCTCGTCTGGCACCCGGGAGGTGACGGGGGGCCGCACACCCTCGCTCTCGACGACTGCGACCCGTACCGGGACTTCCGGGAGCTCCACCCCACGCGCGGACCCCTCGCCGGCGCCGAGGAGGAAACGTGGCGGAGGCTGTTCGCCGAGGCCGGGCAGGTGCTGGCCGCACGCCATCGCGGTGCCGCCGGACTGCTGTCCTTCTCGCTGCGCACCCTCGCGCCGCTGCCCCGCACGCCCCGCTTCCGCGCCGAGAGCGCCTCGTACTCGGAGGCCGTCGGCGGTGTCGTCCTGTCCGAGCCGCACGACGCGACCGAACTCGCGGCGACACTGGTGCACGAGGCCCGGCACTCCGTCCTCAACAGCCTCGTCCACCAGGTCGGGCTGTTCCGGCGGCCGGATCCGGATCCGGCCGGGAGGGAGCCGGGCGAACCGCTGCTGTACGCGCCGTGGCGCAGTGACCCGCGGCCCACCCCGGGTCTGGTGCACGGGGTGTACGCCTTCGCCGGGGTCGCCGACTTCTGGCGGGTCGAACGGCACGCGCTGAGCGGACACCGCGCCGATCTCGCCCACTTCGAGTTCGCGGTGTGGCGGGACGCGGTCGCGCAGGCACTGCGTTCCCTGAGCGCCCCTGGTCCCCAGGCGTGGCTGACCGACTGGGGGCGCCGGTTCGTCGACCGGCTCGCCTCCTGGACCGCTCCCTGGGCACGCGAGCGGGTGCCGCCGTACCCGCTCGCGCTGGCCCGGGAGGAGAGCGCCGACCTGCGCATCACCTGGCGGCTGCACCATGTGCCCGCCCGCCCGGACGAGGTCCGCGCGCTGGCGGAGCGGTGGCGGTCGGGTCTGTCGGCGCGGGGGGTCGGCGGTGACGCGGAGCCGGTGCCGCGGGCGTCCGGCGGCGGCGGGCGTGAGCCGCGCGGTGAACTGCGCCGGGTGCTCCTCGCCGACGGCTCCCTGAAGGCGGCGCGCCTGGACCACGACCGACGTGCCGATCTGCTGGCCGCCGACCGTGGCCTCGTCGGCGGGGACACCGCCGACGCACTGCGCGGGTACCAAGCGGTTCTCGCCGACGACCCGGGCGCGCACGCCGCCTGGGCGGGGCTGGCGCTGGCCCTGCGGGCGGCGGACGCCACCGCCGCCACGCCCTGTCTGCTGGGCAGGCCGGAACTGGTCCGCGCCCTCGCGCTGGAACTCCACGCGGACGGTGCCTCCCCGGTGGATCCGGTGAAGCTGTGCGCCTGGCTGAGTGAGTGACGCCCGCCGGGCGCCCGGCACCGGAACCGCACGCGCGCGGCCCCGGTGCCGGCCCCGGCATCAGATCTGCAGCGGGTCGATGTCGCAGTTGGCGGTGCGGCTCTCCTCCGCCGCCAGACAGGCCGGGTGGTCCTCGCCCAGGGACGTCCGGTAGCGGGTGAGGGTGTCGGTGTAGAGCTCCTCCACCTCCTCGTGCCGGCCCAACTGCCGCAGTCCGAGCGCGAGGTTGAGGGCGGTGGCCAGCACGACCGGGTGGTCGTGGTCGGTGCCGAAGCGGGCCCGTCCCTGTTCGAGACTGCGCCGAGCGAGGTCCACCGACGCCTGGACCTCGCCCAGTTCGTACAGGTCGACGGCGAGGTTGGAGGAGCAGGCGAGCGCGTTGGGGTGGTCCTCGCCCAGTGTCTCCACCAGACGCTGCCGCGCCTGGGTGTTGATCGCGTGCGCCGCCTCGACCTGGCCGGACAGCCGCAGACAGATCGCCTGGTTGACGCGCCCGGCGACGGTGTGCGGGTGGTCGTGGCCGAGCAGCGCCTCGAACCCTTCGTACCCCTGCTGCCCGAGCAGCAGCGCCCGGTCCAGATCACCGCTCTGCCGTACGTCGATGGCGTGGGCGACCAGGGTGGAGACGGTCAGCGGGTACTTGTCGCCGTACCGGGTCCGGAACAGGTTGAGGGCACGGCCGGACAGTTCCAGCGCCCGGGAGTGGTTGCCGGCCCGGCGCTCGGTCACCGACAGCAGGCGCAGCGCGGCCATGGTGTGCGGGTGGGCCTCGCCGTAGTTGTACTGGTAGCGGTCCGCCACGTCCCGCGCCTGGTCGCGGGCGGCCAGGTACTGCCCGCCCTCCTGGAGGTCGAGGGCGACGGCCGCCATGGTGGACAAGGTGTTCAGGGAATTCTCGCCGAACTCCTCCACTCTGCGGCGGTACGTCTCCCGGTCCAGTGCGAGCGCCTCACCCAGTTCGCCGATGAACCGCAGGTTGAGCGCGTGCCGGTGCGCCGCCACGAGTGTGGTCACGTCGTTCGGCCCGAACAGCCGGGTGCAGGTGTCGAAGACGTGCTTGTCGAGCTCCAGGGCCCGGGAGAAGTCACCGCGCAGACGCAGGTCCCAGGCGAGCATGCTGGTGACCTCGAGGGTGGACTCGTGCTCGGGACCGAGTACCTCCGTCATGCCGGACAGGGTCCGCTGGT
Source organism: Streptomyces malachitofuscus (assembly GCF_055571035.1). Lineage (NCBI taxonomy): Bacteria > Bacillati > Actinomycetota > Actinomycetes > Kitasatosporales > Streptomycetaceae > Streptomyces > Streptomyces malachitofuscus. The sequence goes on from NZ_JBVIGA010000001.1 coordinate 445,631, forward strand.
CCAGTTCGTACGCCTCCGAGTAGCGGCCCAGGATGCGCAGCGCGTCGGCGTACGGCTTGGCGGCGGCGAAGACGTGCTCGGCGTTCTCCCCGTCCTGGGCCCGCCAGGTGTCGTAGGTCAGCTTCGCCAGATCGGCGCAGCCCTGGTGGTCGCCCCACGAGAACATGTACTGCACCTCGTTGAGGACGAGTTGGCGCACCCAGGGGTCGGTCGACTCGACGGCGCGGCTGTGCAGGACGTGCGGCAGCAGATCGCCGTACTGCTGCCACTGGTGCGAGGCCTCCGGCTCGTCCGGGTCGCCCTTGGCGAGCAGCCGGTGGGCGCCCTCGCGCATCTGCCGCTTCAGCGGATCCGACATCTGGTTGATGAGCACCCGCTGGACCAAGCGGTGCAGTTGGACCGTGTTGGTGTTGTGGTTGATGCGGGCCAGCGCGTAGCGGTTGATCTCGCGGATGGCCCGGCCCAGTTTGATCGGGTCGCTGAGGGCCGCGCTCAGTTCCGCCGGTACGGGTGCGTCCCGTACGCCGGTCAGCAGCCGCCGGGAGATCGGCTCGGGGGCGAAGAACGCGCACACCTGCAGGAGCTGGAGGGCCGCGGGGTGGTTGCGGCGCAGCCGTTCCAGCGACACGTTCCAGGCGGCCGCCACGGTCAGCGGGTAGTCGGCCGGGGGGTCGCTGTTCATCAGCTCGTTGGCCTGTTGCTCGAACAGGCGGAGGTACTCGTCGGCGGGCATACCGGTCTCGGACAGCCACACGGCCGCCTGTTCGATGCCCAGGGGCAGGTCGCCCAGTGTCTCGGCGAGCCGGTCCGCTGTCTCGTCGTCCAGTGTGGGGGCACGCAGCTGCAGCAGTGCCCTGCTCTCCTCGCGGGTGAACACATCGACCTCCAGCGGGCGCGCCGAGGCGGCCCACTGGGCGTTGCGGGAGGTGACGAGAATACGGCCCGGTCCGTTTGTCGGAAAGAATTCGCGCACGGCCTCGGGATTTTCTGCGTTGTCGAAGACAAGAAGCCAGTTCTTGTGAGGTTCGCCGATACGCAGTGCTTCTATCACCGCGGGAACGGCACTGTTCGCCTCCCCGCTGCCGACGCTCACTCCGAGCCGGGCGGCCAGCATCACCAGGAACTGGCGGATCTGTTGCGGTTGCTCGGAGGGAATCCACCAGATGACCTGATACTCGTGGAGGTGGCGATAAACGTACTCGACCGCCAGCTGGGATTTGCCGACGCCGCCCATTCCCTGCAGTGCTTCGGGCAGCACTGCCGTGGTGCCCTCCTGCAACCTGCGGTGGAGATCCTCGAGGAGCTGGACACGGCCGGTGAAGGCCCGGTTTCGGGGAGGGACATTGCCCCAGACGGGTGGCGGCTTCTGCAGCCCGTCACTCCTTTGCCCGACTTCGGCGGACTGCAAGCCGGTCACTTCGGCGTTCCTCTCTTCTTCGGGATCCGGTACATCGGCCGCCACGACCAACGGGGCGTTGTCGTCGGAGGTTGCGTTCTCCGAGTTCTCCGACACCTCGGCGAGTGATGGCGAGGAGGGCTCAGCGGCCGCGGAAAGGCGGCGACTGAGCTCGTTCAAGGCCGTCGCATAGGGGCCGGACATGGCCGCGAATGCGGGTAAAACAGAGGAAATCCATGGTGGTAAAGCTTCCATGGGAAAACGGGAAGCGCGACTCGGATCGCGGACGATTCCCCCGAGCTGACCGAAGGTTTGGCCCAACGGGCCCTGCACCGCGGCGGCCAGGGAATCGAACATGAGGGTCATCGCCCATGCCGTCTCTCCCTTGGTCCCCTCGGACAGCAGTTCCCTGCGCAGCTCGGTGCCCAGCTCCAGCTCGGACCGGGCCAGGGCCGGTGTCTCGGGATCGCCGGGGACCCGCCGGAGGATGCCGGAGAGCAGCAGCTCGGCCACGTGCCAGGTGCGCGCCTCGGGCAGCAGCCGGGCCTGCACCATGCGCAGCACCGCGAGGTTCAGCAGCGGCAGCGCCGCGCACAGCCGGGCCAGGCGGTAGGCGGTGGGGGACAGCTGCGCCCGCAGGGTGCGGGCCGCCACCTCGGGCGGTGCGATGAGGTGCGCCGGGTCCTGCCGTGCCGCCAGGGGCGGGCCGCCGGCCGTCGGGGACACCCACAGGGCCCGGGTGGCCCACGCCCCGGTCACTTCGCCCGCGGTGAAGCGTGCCCACCGGCCCAGCCCCTCGGCCGTCAGCGTCACCACCGGTACGGCGATGCCCTGCCCGGGAGCGCCGGGTCCCGGACCCGGCCCCGGCGTGAAGCCGTCCGCGAGACCGTTCGCCGGGCCGTCCGGGAAGTCGGCGGGGCCCAGGGCGAGGTCGTCGTGGCGGGCGGACCAGGTGCCGTTGGCGGCTGCCGGACCTGGCGCGGTGATCCGGAGCCGGTGGGTGCGGGTGCCGGTACGGGCCCACACATGGCCGGGCAGGACGTGCACGATCGCCGTGGGAGCGGCGCGGGCCCACCGGGCGAGCGCGCGGTGGGCGCTGCCGTCGGCCCAGCGGGCGGCCTGGAGATCGGTGAGGACCAGCAACACGTGACGCCCGTCGCCCGGCGGCATCGGACCGGCGGACCGCGGTCCCGTCGGCCAGTGGAGCAGACGGACGTCCCGGAACGCGCCGGAGCCGTGCAGTGTCTCCTGGAGCCGCTCGGCGGTCGGCGCCCACAGCCGCATCGACTCCCCGGAGTCGACCAGCAGCGTCAGCGTCAGCCAGCGTTCCTCGGCGGGACGCTGCAACGGCAGCCAGACTCCCTGCTCGGCGGCCCTCTCGGCGGTGCGCTCCTCGTCCAGCTCCTGCCGGTGCAGCGAGCCGACCCGCTGTTTGAGGGGCAGCACCGACTTCTCGATGGACCGGGAATCGTCGAGGGCCAGTTTTCTGCCCAGCTCCACCAGCAGACTCTCCAGCCGCTCCGCCGGCCGGCCGGCGGATCCGGGATCGGGCCGGGGGGAGGTGCCGTAGGGCTCCGCGATGCTCCCCACGGGAGCGGGCGCGGGGCCGGCCTCCTCGGACGGGTCGGGGCCGTCGGGACGGGCGGTCTCCCGTGGAGCGGGGCCGGGGTCCGGCCCCGGGACCGGACCGGGCGGGCGTGTGTCGTCGGTGGGCGGGGAGGGGGCCGGTCCGGTGTCACCCGCCGGCGGCCCGGGCGGGGGTGCCGCGGCGGCCCGGAGGATCAGCCGCTCGCGCTGCACCGCCAGCCAGACGACGTCCCCGGCCTCGTCCCAGAGCGGCGTCGTACGATCCTGGCCGGCGCGCAGCCCGGACCGCGAAGCGGCACCCGGCCTGACACCGTCACGCGCCCCGCCGCCTTGGAAGGGCGAGTGGCTCATCCTCCAGTCCCTGCCCCGTCGAGCCGCCGCCACAGGGCGTGCAGCAGCTCGTTCCAGGAATGCCGGCCGGGACCGGACGGGGTGGTGCGGAGGAACTCCGAGCTCAGCAACTGGTCGGCGGCGAGTGTGCCGCCCGTGCGGGAGCGGGCCAGGAAGTCCCGGATCATGACGGCGCGGTGCTCGTCGTCCCCGGCGGCCAGGTGGGCGGAGAGCACCGCCGCGAGCTGGTCCGCGTCCGGCGGGGGGAGTTCGAGGTAGAGACAGCGGCGCAGAAAGGCCGGCGGCAGGACCCGCTCGCCGTTGCTGGTGATCACGACGACGGGGAACGCCGCACAGCGCACCAGCCCGTGGTGGACGAACGCCGTGCCGTCCGGGTCGTCGGTGTGCACCTCGGCGTCCGGCATCCGGGCGCGCATGCGGGCCAGTTCGGAAATCCGGTACTCGCCCTCCTCGAAGACGCTCAGGAGGTCGCCCACGAGATCCACGTCGGCCTTGTCGATTTCGTCGATCAGCAGCACCCGCGGTACGACGCGAGGCAGTAACGCCGTTCCCAGAGGCCCGAGTTGGATGTAGTCGCCGATGTTGTGCAGTCCGTCGGCGCCGAGCTCGGCGGGCGGTTTCCCGGCAGCCTCGCCGGATAACGCCCCGACGGCGGGACCCAGCAGGGCTCCGCGGGCGGCGGCCTCCTGGACCCGGCCGATGGCGTCGTAGGAGTAGAGGCCTTCCTTGAGGGTGCTGCGGCTGGTGATGTTCCACCGCAGCACTCGGCCAAGGCCCAGCTCACGGCTGACGCAATGGGCGAGGCTGGACTTCCCGATGCCGGGCGGGCCCGCGACGATCAACGGGCGGCGCAGCATCAGTGCGGCGTTGACCAGGTCCTTCTCCTGCACGGAGGCGCTGCGCGGCACCGGGCCGTCAGCCGGTCCCAGCCGTCGGGTGAATTCCGCCTCGTCCTGCGGCGCCGGCTCCTCGATGAGCGGTCCGCCGGAGAAACGCCGCCACGGCGGGGGAGGCGGCAGCAGGTCGATTCCCGGTGTGTCCTCGCGTGGCCGGCCCGTGCCCCGGTAGATGTGCCAGGCACCGGGATCGACGACGGTGCCGTCGGCCGCTGCCGGATCGTGCAGACCCCTGTCGGCCATCGACCGTCCCCCCAAACCTGAGTCGTGCGCGGAGCGGTGCACATCCGTACGACCGAGCCACCTCCCGTCCAACACCCCCCGCACTGCCGCGAGTTGACGTACCACCCGGACGCACGGGGAGCTCAACCCGCCGATTCCGGGACCTCGGGGAGGCGGCTCGGATCGTCCCACAGCACAGCTATGCGAGAGCGCATGGCACCCTCGCGCCCATCGTCCCGTGTTCCGGGAGAGAAGTGCAAGCGCGTCACATGGTCGAGTAGGGCATCCCAGCCGCCCGCGTCGGACAGTGTGTGCACCACGGCGTGCTCCCGGTCGCTGAGCGCCCCCTCGTGCGCCCACAGCAGTACCGGCAGGCCCACCTGCAACCCCAGTACCAGCTCTCGGCGGCCCGCCTCGTCGTCGGGCGGGGAGCCGAGGGTCATCAGGGCGATGGACGGGTTCTGCTTCAACTTCGTGTACAGAAGCCGACGTTGGTCGCCGTCGCCCTGCTCGCAGCGGTGCACGCTCGCCCCGCCGTCACCGGTGAGCACCTGCCAGCGCTCGTTCCAGACGCGGTGGAGATGCAGGGCGTCCATCCGTTCCAGGCTTCTTATGACGACCTTGTACTCCATCCCGAAGGGCGCGGCGAAAGCCGCGTCCTCCGCCACCGAGCCGAAGGGAGCCGCGCGCGGCCACTCCTCCACGGGGGTGTTCACCATGTCCACCGGAAGGATGAACTCGAGAACGACGCCTCCCCGGTGATGCCGCAGCCGTGCCTCCTCCTGGTCGACCAGGGCGGCCACCCGGGCCGGCACGTCGCTCAGCGACAGCCTCCGGTCGTCGCGCTGACGCGGCTCCCAGGAGCCTCCCGTACTGGTCCAGCAGGTGAGCCACACCTGCTCGGCGGAGTCCTCGCACGGATGCAGCCGGACCACGAGATAGGCCGTCCCGTCCGCCGCATCCCGCCAACGACCGGTGGTGCGACGGACGTTGTCCAGCAGACGCATGGCCTCCACGCCCTCGTCCACCGAGGCGCGTACGTCCCGGCTGAGCCACTGGCGCAGCGCGTCACCGGGCTCGGGGCCGACGACGTAGGCGACTTCCTGCACGAAGCGCACGCTCCGGGAGACGCCGTCGGGTGGCACATTGCAGTTCTCCAGCAGCTCGTACGCCTCCCAGGCCGTGCGCACGCTCGCGGGCAGCGGTCCGAAGCCGTCCCCGGCGGCGAAGGCGAAGATCCGGTCCAGCTCGGGGACGTTCTGCCGGTCAAGTCCGGCGAGGAGCGAGGCGAGTTCGCGCCGCTGCTTGGAGTCGCCCAGGTGCGGGGCGGGGCCGCCGGCCAGAGCGGCCGCCTGCTCCGAGGGCAGGTCGTAGTGGGCCAGGAACCGCACCGCACCCGTCAGTTCCCGCCAGCCCTCGGGGACACCTCCGAAGACCTTCACCATCTCGACCAGATGGGGCTTCTTCTCGTCGAACTCCGCGACGGAGAGCCGTTGTCCCAGGCGCTCCAGGGCGGTTTCGACGCACAGCCGGCGCGAGCGCACGGTGTCCAGCACGGGCACCTTCATGAGCGCGTCGACGAGCTGTGCGGCACGTTCGGTGCGGGAGACCGGGTCACCCGCACCCGGGCTCCACCAGGGGCGTTCCGACATGTCAGGCATCGCCGCCCAACCGGTCCGGCCAGAGGGCGTGTGCCGCCCGGGCGAAGTCCCGTGCGGTGACGGAGTCGCCCTCGAGCCTGCGCACGGCACGCACCAGCTCGGCGGGTCCGTCCGGATAGTCACCGCATCGGCGCACCAGGTGGAACAGCTGCAACCGCGGTACGTCGTCACGGGGCACCGTGCCGGAGATGCCGACGGGCAGTACGGACAGCAGGCGGCGGGCGTCGGCGGCGGCGGACCCGGTGGTCATGAGCGTGTCGACGAGGTCCCAGGCGTCCACGGACACGGGCCCGGCCGGAGCGGCCGGGGGCGGTGGCGCGAAGGGGGTGCCGGAGAGCAGCCCGAGGGGGATCATCCACGCGACGCGCGTAGGGGCCGGTCCGACCGCGTTCAGCACGGACGCCACCACGCCGACGACCTGGCCCCGGGCCTCGTCCCACACCCCCGCCCCACTGAAACCGCGTTCGATGCGGGCGCCCCGGCCGTCGTCGCCCTCGAGCTGCATCCAGCCCGGATGCGTCCCGCCGACCGCGACCGTCCTGGCCCGCGCCCACACTCCGTCGGGCACGGTGGCGGGGTGCCCGTACACGAGGACCGCCGCGCCGTCACCGGCCGGGCCGTCCGCGACGGGCGTCGGGCCGGCGCCCGGGGGCGGTGCGCCGTCCAGCACCAGTACGGCCAGGTCCCCGGCGGGCGGGTGCCGGAACCAGCCGCCCGGGGCCACGCGCGCGGTCACGCGGTGTCCGGGGGACGCCGGGAAGTCCACCGGGAAGGCACCCTTCGGGGCTTCCTCCAGCCGACGGCACCTCAGCGCGCTCTCCACGACATGGGCGCAGGTCACGGCCAGCCGGTCGGTGAGCAGTACGGCGGCGCCCGCGACGGCGGTCCGGGCCGGCCCGGTCAGCTGCCGGGGAACGGTGCCGGTCCCCGGCCTCGACGGATCGGCGACGATGCTCCCGCCGGCCGGCCGCAGCTCCGGTAACTCTCCCGCCTCCGCGGTGTCCGGGCCGGCCAGTACCCGCATCCGCCACGGCGCCCTGCCCGCCCCGCGGGCGGTCGGGTCCGAGAACCCCGGTCCTTCTCCTGCCATGTCCACGTGCCCCCTCACGCGTACGCCGGGCCGTGTGCCGTACCGCCCCACTGCCCGGGTCTGTCAGGTTAAGGCGTTCCCCGATGCGTGGGTACCGTACCCACGCGGAACCGTTGGCGGTCAACGGCCGTCGGTGAGGGCGGGGCGGGAAAATTCGTCGGACGTCCGGGCCCCGGACAGGTAGGTTCCCTGGTGTTCGAAGGGGGAGCCACGTGGCGAAGCTGAATCAGATCATCGCTGTCGAGAAGGGTGTCAAGAGCAAGTCGCTCCAGGACATCACCGCCGCGCACCACAAGGTGCAGAAGCCCGCGCTGCTGGCCGGCATCTCGCGCACCTACCAGCCCAAGGACGAGGAGGGCGAGCAGCTGCCGCCGGAGTCCACGCGGGTGCAGGTGCAGGCCGAGGACGTGCTGCGGGAGATGGCTGCCTCGCTCACGCGGCTGTTCGACGTGACGGCGACCAAGGACTGGGCGAACTGCACGGCCCGGGCGGACGTCACGGTCGACGGGCGGACCGTCGTGGCCGACGTGCCGGTCAGTTACCTGCTCTTCCTGGAGAAGCAGCTCACCGATCTGCACACCTTCGTCAAGAAGCTCCCCACCCTCGACGCCGCCGAGTCCTGGTCCCACGACCCGTCCACGGACTGGTGGAAGACGGACCCGGTGCGGACCATCCGTACCAAGAAGGTCCCGCGCAACCACGTCAAGGCGGAGGCGACCGACAAGCACCCGGCGCAGGTCGAGGTGTACTACGAGGACGTGCCCATCGGGTACTGGACGACCGTGAAGTTCTCCGGGGCGCTCCCCGCGCGGCGGGTCAACGAGCTCGTCGAGCGGGTCGAGAAGCTCCAGCAGGCGGTGAAGTTCGCCCGCGAGGAGGCCAACAGTGCCGAGGTCACCGACCAGCGGGTCGGGGACGCGGTGTTCGGGTACCTGTTCGGCTGATGCCGGACGCGGGTACCGCGACCGAGAACGCCCCCGCGTGCGAGCGCGGGGGTGCGCTACGGGGCACGGGCCGGATTGAGGACCGGTTCGTGCCAGGAGCGCAAGCTGAAACTGAAGTTCAGCCTGAAAACGCGGCTCGCCGAGACGGCGGCCGCGGTCAATCTCAGACTCTCGCTCCAGTCTCAGCATTGCCGCCGATCGCCGGATCGACCGGGGACGGACAACGCCATCGGATGCGAGTTCGAATCTCGTCTGCACCTCTCTCACGGTGCGGTAGTTCAAAGGAAGAACACGACGGCTTGATGACTGATCCGTCCTCTTAAACGCCACCGGCGTGCGCAATTGGGTGGCATCCCCAGGGGCCCGGGAGCTGGATACGACTCCCGGGCTCCGCCACGTCATGCCCAGGCCGCGACCAGCAGGATCGGGTAGATCAGGCTCAGGGATCCCGTGGTCAGGCCGACTGCGCACTGGACCCGGTTGAGTCCCCGGCCGAGCCCGAGCAGCGCGAAGGTGACGGCCAGGCTGCCGAGGAGCAGGGGGATCGCGATGCCGAGGAGGCCGGCGAACACGGCGGCGGCCAGCGCGGCCGTTCCGAAAGCGAGGGAGACGGGGCCGTAGAGGGTTGCCGGGCTGTCCGCGGATCCGGTGGCCATGAGGGCTCCTTGCTCGATGTGGTGCGTCGAGCGTACTCCAGTGATTTGAACGCGTTCAAATGCGGGGTAGGGTGGTCCTCGTCGAAGGGCGAGGGCTGAAGAGGATCGTGATGCCCGGGGGGAACCGGGCAGGTGGGAAGCGTCCTGAATCGCGCGCTGAGTTCCGCCGGGCACGAGGTCGTGGCGCTGACCAGGCGGCAGTCGGACTTCGAGCAGGAGCGGGACGAGAAGGGTGCGCTGCGCAGGGTGGCCTACCGGCATCTGCGGTGGCACGCGGACTTCGTGAGCCATCGGCGCACACGAGAGCCCTGCCGTCCCACAGGAACCGGCAGGGCTCTCGCAACCGTACGCGTGTCAGACGCTCCGCTCCGAGGAGGCCGGCCCGACGAACCCCGCCCACGCGTCACGCGAGACCGTGACGACGGGCCCGGCGGTGGCCTTGGAGTCCCGGACGTGCACAACTGCCGTACCGTTCGCGACCTCTACGCATTCGCCGCCCTCGGTTCCGCTGTAGCTGCTCTTGAACCAGGCGAGGCCGGAGGCGACGGTCGAGGACTCAGCGCTCTTCATGGCGATCCCAGCAACCTTTCGATGAACTCCGTTGACTCTCGCGGACTGAGAGCCTGTGATCGGATAATCCCATAGAGCGCGGCGGCCAGAACCCCTTGCTCCGAGTCGGTTTCCAGGGAGCCGATGCCTCGTGCCTCGGCGTACACGAACTTCTTGCCGTCCTTGCGCGTGACGACCGTGAACGGACCGTTCACGCCCGCGTTGTCCTCACGATCGAGCGGCATGACCTGGAGCTCGACGTTGCGCTTCTGTCCGATCAGCAGCAGATGCTCCAGCTGTCTCCGCAACGCGGCCTTACCACCGTAGGGGCGTCGTAGGAGTGACTCGTCGAGCACGAAGCTCAGGAAGGGTGCCGGTTGCCGGTCGAAGATGTCCTGTCGGGCCAATCGTGCTGCTACACGCTGTTCTGAGGTCTCTTCGTCCAGAGGGGGGCGCCTCATACCGAGCAGCCCTCTCATGTACTCCTCGGTCTGGAGCAGCCCGTTGAGGACGGGCATGCTGTACGAGACGAGCTCAACCGCCTCTTTCTCCAGCGTCGCCATCCCCTGGAAGAACACCGGATACTGAGCCCGCTCCACCTCCTCCTTCCACACGCACAGCAACCCGCCCGCCCCCAGCGCCTCGTCCGCCCGCTCGATGGTCCGGGGCGACGGAATCCTCCGCCCCTGCTCGAACGATGCGACCGTGGCCGCCGAGTACCCGATCCGGCTCCCGAACTCCGCCCGGTCCAGCCCCTCCCGCAGCCGCAGCGTGTTCATGGTCTGCCCGAACGCGGCGACCACGCCCTTCCCTGCGCCGTCCTCGGGGCGGCGCGGCCCGCCCTCGCCGTCGTCGCTCTCCCATCCGTCCCCGACACTCACGACCGTTCGGCCGTCCCCGCCGCCCGCCGGGGCGTCCGCACCCGTACGCTTCGTCATCGACCACCGCCTTCTCCGGCCCAACGCGCCCGCCGTGGCGCCCGTCACGCCGCACGCCACGTACTCGCGCCGACACGGCGCGTACAGCACCCCGCGTCGTAGCGTCACCACTGGTCACGCTACGCGACCGACAGGACCGTGGACGGCATGACGAACAACCCCGCCGCCCTCACCGGCCCCGGCCGACTCGCCACCCCCACCGCCCACTTGAACGCCAACCCACCCGAACCCGAGCCGACAGCCCGCACCTTCCGGATGCGCTTCACCTCCACCCCGCGCGGAGCCCGTCTCGCCCGTCATCTCACCGCCGTCCGCCTGGACGCCTGGGGCCTCCCGTACGGCACCGACGACCACGACGCGCTCGTGCTGATCGTCGGCGAGCTGACGGCGAACGCCGTACTGCACGGCAACGTCCCCGGCCGCGACTTCCACCTCCGTCTCGCGCTCCTCCCCACCGGACCTCGCTCCACCACCCTCCGCGTCGAGGTCACCGACACCCTGGGTGAACGCGTCCCGCCCCGACCCGGCGGCCCCCGGCCCGAGGTCCCGGCCGTCGACGAAACCGGCCGCGGCCTCCTCCTGGTCGCCGCGCTCGCCGCCCGCTGGGACTGGCATCCACGGCCGGACGGCCCGGGCAAGACGGTCTGGGCGGAGTACGAGATCGCCGAGGACGCCGAAGAGACCTGACTCAACCGGCTGGCCGACGACACCGAGTCCGAAGGCCTCGAGGGGTCGGTCTCGCTCGAGGAGATGGCCGCCCTCCTCCGCGCCGGTCAGGACTGACCGCATGGGGTACGTCACCCGCTTCACACCGCACGCGCAGCGGGACATGCTCAAGATCCCGCGCCCGGACGCCCTGCGGATCCTCCACCGGCTCACCGAGTTGCGGAAGGCGATGGACGCGGGCGACGCGGCGGCGTTCGACATCAACGCCCTGCAGGGTCACAACGCCCGGTGGCGGCTCAGGGTCGGTGACTGCCGCGTCGTCTACACCGTCGAGGACGGCCGGCTGATCGTGTGGGTCCTGGCTCTCGGCAATCGCCGCGATGTCTACCGTCAGGTTCCCTGACGTGCCGTCTTGAGGTCGGGTGGCCGGATCACGTTGTCGTCATCCGGCGCCCTCAGCACTGGACGTGCACCTTTCCGCGCGCTCCGCCGCCCGCTCACCCGCCGCCCGGGCGTCCGAGCGGTTGTCGCGTTCGTGCGGCAGCCGTTCCACCCACCGGTGCGTACCCGCGGTCCCGCGCGGGTCCACCCCCACCCGGTGGCGTGGAACGGCTGCCGCCTCCCCCCTGGACATGGCCTGCGGAAGCCCTCTGCTCCAAGTGTGAAGCTTTGGTGTAGGAGAGTTGAGCATAAGTCCACTACCGGCCGCAATGGGGCGGACGTTGAAACTCCGTTTGTGGAAGGTCGGCGCCCGTGCGGCCGGTCCGCCAACGCTCAGCCCCGGCCCACGTACGGCATCGCCGTCGCCAGCACCGTCGCGAACTGCACATTCGCCTCCAGCGGCAGCTCGGCCATGTGCCGCACCGTGCGGGCCACGTCCGCGACGTCCATCACCGGCTCGGGCACGGTCTCGCCGTTCGCCTGGAGGGCGCCGGTCTCCATGCGCCGGGTCATGTCGGTCGCCGCGTTGCCGATGTCGATCTGGCCCACCGCGATCCGGTACGGCCGCCCGTCCAGCGACAGCGACTTGGTGAGGCCCGTCAGCGCGTGCTTGGTGGCGGTGTAGGCGACCGAGAGGGGACGCGGGGCGTGCGCCGAGACGGAGCCGTTGTTGATGATCCGGCCGCCCTGGGGGTCCTGCTCCTTCATCTGCCGGTACGCCGCCTGCGCGCACAGGAACGCCCCGTTCAGGTTGGTGTCCACCACGTGCCGCCAGGCCTCGTAGGGCAGTTCCTCCACCGGCACCCCGCCGGGACCGAACGTGCCCGCGTTGTTGAACAGCAGGTCCACGCGGCCGAAGCGCCCGACCGTCGCCGTGAACAGCCCACTCACGTCCTCGGGGCGTGACACGTCCGTCCGTACGGCGAGCGACCCGCCTTTGCCGGACTCGCGCGCGGCGAGCGCCGCGGTCTCCTCCAGCGTCTCCTCGCGGCGTCCCGCCAGCGCCACCGACCAGCCCGCGCGCAGCAGTTCCACCGCCACCGCGCGTCCGATGCCGGAACCCGCCCCGGTCACCACCGCGACCCCTGCCCGTCCGTCCGTTTCCTTGGCGTTCATGGCCCCGCAGCGTACGGGAGGGTCCGCCATGCGGAACTCATACGACCGTCATCCGGATGCTGTGTACGCGTCAACCGGGCGTCGTCCCCGCCCACTCGAATTCCTTCCGCATCCACACGCCACGGGAGGAACGGATGACATCCGAGGTCCGCCAGTCACCGCACGCGCCCGAACTGAGGGCGGCCGCCCGGCACATCGGCCGCCGGCGCTTCCTGACCACCACCGGCGCCGCCGCCGCGCTCGCCTTCGCGGTCAACGTGCCCGGCGCGGGCACCGCGGCCGCCGCCGAACTCGACGCCGCACGGATCACCGACGACCCCTTCACCCTCGGCGTCGCCTCCGGCGACCCCCACCCGGACTCCGTCCTGCTCTGGACCCGCCTGGCCCCGGTCCCGTACGCGGCCGACGGCGGACTGCCCGCGCAACGCGTCGGCGTCGACTGGGAGATCGCCCTCGACGAACGGTTCCGCCGCGTCATCAGAAGGGGCAGGGCCACCGCCCACCCCGAGTTCCACCACACCGTGCACGTCGAGGCCGGCCGTCTCGCCCCCGGCCACGTCTACTACTACCGCTTCCGGACGGGCCGCTTCGTCAGCCCCGTCGGCCGCACCCGCACCGCGCCCGCCCGCCACAGCCGGGCCGCCGATCTCACCTTCGGCGTGGTCTCCTGCCAGCGCTACGACCAGGGCTACTGGACCGCCTACCGGCACCTGGCCGACGAGGACCTCGACGTCGTGTTCCACCTCGGCGACTATCTCTACGAGTACGCGGTCAACGACGTCGCCGGGGCCCGCGCCTACCCCTCCGGCACCCTTCCCGGCCTGTTCGCGCGGGAGACGGTGACGCTGGAGGACTACCGGCTGCGGTACGCCCTCTACAAGTCCGACCCCGACCTGCGGGCCGCGCACGCCGCGCACCCCTTCGTCGTCACCTGGGACGACCACGAGACCGAGAACAACTACGCCGACGGCACCCCGGAGAACAGCGTCCCGCCGGAGGAGTTCCTGCTGCGCCGGGCCGCCGCCTACCGCGCCTACTGGGAGAACATGCCGCTGCGCCGCCCCCAGCTCCCCGACGGCCCCGACCTGCAGCTGTACCGCCGCCTGCACTGGGGCCGGCTGGCCCAGTTCGACGTGCTCGACACCCGCCAGTACCGCTCGAACCAGGCCTACGGCGACGGCTGGCAGTACCCGGGCCCCGAGTCCGAGGACCCCTCGCGCACCCTGACCGGCGAAGCCCAGGAACGCTGGCTGATCAACGGCTGGCACCGGTCGGACGCCCTGTGGAACGTGGTGCCCCAGCAGGTCACCTTCTCCCAGCGGTACGACACCACCACACCGCCGTCGAAGGTCTCCATGGACTCCTGGGACGGCTACCCCGCCTCCCGCGAGCGGGTCCTGGCCGGCGCGCAGGCCGCCGGTGTCGAGAACCTCATGGTCCTCACCGGCGACGTGCACGTGCACTACGCCATGGACATCAAGCGCGACTTCTCCGACCCGGACTCCCGCACGGTGGGCACGGAGATCGTCACGACCTCCGTCTCCAGCGGCGGCAACGGCTCCGCGAAACCGGCCAACTGGGACCGCATCACGGCCGCCAACCCGCACATGAAGTTCTACAACGGCCTGCGCGGCTACACGACCGTGTCGCTCGGCCGGGAGCGGGCGCGCGCCGACTTCAGGACGGTGTCCCACGTGACCACGCAGGGCGCGCCGCTCACCACCGCCGCCTCCTTCGTGACGGAGGCGGGGGAGCCGGGGCTCAAGCCGGCGTGACCTCGGGGGTTGTGGCGGCCTCTGTCCCGGCGGCCTCTCCCGGGTAGCGGACGCCGACGCGGTCCCGGATCGCGTCGAGCGTCCGCATCACGGCGAGGGTGCCGTCGAGCGGCACCAGCGGCGACTCGGTCTCGCCGGCCCGCAGGGCCCGCATCACCTCCGCGGCCTCGTGCTTGAGGCTGCTGCGGGGGCCGTCGGCGGGGTCGGCCGCGAACTCCTCGGGGTCACGGCCGCTCCGGTGCAGGGTGAACCGGTCCGGGAAGAAGAAGCCGTACGGGATGTCGATCCGGCCCTGCGAACCGGTGATCGACGCGGAGGTCGCCGTACCCCCGACGATGGAGCAGTGCACCGAGGCGAGAGCGCCGCTCTCCCAGGAGAGCAGTGCACCTGTCTGCAGATCGACGCCCTCCTCCGAGAGCACCGCTCGCGCCGCGATGTCCGACGGCTCCCCGAGCAGCAGCTGCGTGAACGACACCGGGTACACACCGAGATCCAGCAGCGCGCCCCCGCCCAGCGCGGGGTCCCGCAGCCGGTGCGAGGCGGGGAAGGGGCCCTCCAGCCCGAAGTCCGCCTGGACGCTGCGCACCTCGCCGACCGCCCCGTCGTCCACCAGCGCCTTGAGCCGCCGCACCATGGGGTTGCAGTACATCCACATGGCCTCCATCAGGAAGCGCCCGTTGTCCCGCGCCAGCGCGACCAGTTCCCCGGCCTCCCGCGCGTTCAGCGTGAACGGCTTCTCGCACAGCACGTTCCGCCCGGCCTGGAGCATCAGCCCGGCCGCCGCCCGGTGCGCCGAGTGGGGCGTGGCGACGTAGACGACGTCCAGCTCCCCGTCCCGCGCCAGCGACTCCCAGTCGCCGTACGCCCGCGGTATCCCGAACCGTTCCGCGAACGCCTTCGCCGACTCCGCCGAGCGGGACGCCACCGCCACGATCTCCGCGTCCGGCATGTCGACCAGATCCGCCACGAAGGTCGCGGCCATCCCGCCGGTCGCCAGGATCCCCCAGCGCGTTTTCCGCTCGGTCATTCGTCCCACCCTGCTCGTGTGTTGTGCCAACTCTGTGATCATCCCACTCTCATGGAAGCGCTCCCATGACATCGTCGTCGACGTGGAGCACTCCGCACGAGCTGAGAGCATAGGGAGCTGATGGCATGAAAAGGGAGGGGTCACGTGCCTGAGGGCGGGGCATTCATATCGAAAACGACAGAAAGCAGGACACCTGACGCAGCATCGACAGCGGCCGTCACGGACGGGAAGACGATCCCGCCGGGAAACCGCACCACCTCCGCCCGCCGCACCAGCCTGCTGGTCACCCTCCTCCTGGGCGGCCTGACCGCCACCCCGCCGCTGGCGATGGACATGTACCTCCCCGCGCTTCCGGAGGTCACCCGGTCCCTGCACGCGCCCGCCGCGACGGTCCAGCTCACCCTCACCGCCTGCCTGGCCGGCATGGCGTTCGGGCAGCTCGTGGTCGGCCCGATGAGCGACCGCTGGGGCCGGCGCCGGCCGCTGCTCGTCGGCCTCGCGGTCTACGTCGTCGCCACCGCGCTGTGCGCGTTCGCGCCGACCGTCGAACTCCTCGTCGCCTGCCGGCTCGTGCAGGGCCTGGCGGGCGCCGCGGGCATCGTCATCGCGCGGGCGGTCGCCCGTGACCTGTACGACGGCGTGACCATGGCCCGCTTCTTCTCCACGCTGATGCTGATCTCCGGGGTCGCGCCGATCGTGGCGCCGCTCATCGGCGGACAGATTCTGCGGGTCACGGACTGGCGGGGTGTGTTCGCCGTCCTCACCGTGGTCGGGGTGTCCCTGGCGGTCGTCGTCTGGGCGAAGCTGCCGGAGACGCTGCCCCCCGCCGAACGGCACGGCGGAGGCGTCGGCGAGGCCCTCGGCTCGATGCGCCGGCTCCTCGCCGACCGGGTCTTCGCCGGCTACATGCTCGCCGGCGGTTTCGGCTTCGCGTCCCTCTTCGCGTACGTCGCGGCCTCCCCGTTCGTCGTGCAGGAGATCTACGGCGCCTCCCCCCAGACGTTCAGCCTGCTGTTCGGACTCAACTCGATCGGCCTGATGATCATGGGGCAGGTCAACGGGAAGATCCTGGTCGGCCGGGTCCGGCTGGACAAGGTGCTCGGCGTCGGTCTCACCGTCGTGATCGTCGCGGCGACCGCGCTGCTGCTGCTGTCCCTGGGCGTGTTCGGCGAGGCGGGGCTGGCGCCCATGGCGGCCGCCCTGTTCGTCCTGATGTCCGCGATGGGGGTCATCCTGCCCAACACCCAGACCCTCCCGCTGATGCGCGCCCGGCACGCGGCCGGTTCCGCTTCGGCACTGCTCGGTACGACGGCCTTCCTCATCGGCGCGATCGCGTCACCGCTGGTGGGGATCGCGGGCGAGGACACGGCCGTTCCGATGGCCGTCGTCCAGCTGGTCGCCGCCCTGGTGGCGATGGGCTGCTTCCTGGGAATGTGCCGTCCGTGGAACGAGCGGACGGGAGCGAAGGGCGGGGGCATCTGAGCGCGCCACGACTTCGCCACGGAACACCGCAACGCGCCGGGCTCGACGCCGGGGAGCTCCGGCACCTGGTCCGTGAGGTCCACGCCCGCACCGGCGGCGAACGCCCCTGGGCGGCGGGCGCCGTCGTGGTCGTCGGGCGCGGCCCGGTGCTCGCCGTGCACGAGGCGGCGGGCTGGGCCGTGCGCTACGCCGCCCACGACGAGCGGACGGACACCCCGGTCGAACTGCCTCCGGCCGCACGCGTCCCGATGACCGTCGACACCCCCTTCGACCTCGCCTCCCTGACCAAGCTGTTCACCTCGGTGGCGGCGGTGCAGCAGATCGAGCGGGGCACGCTGGGCATCGACGCGCGCGTGGGCGCGTACCTCCCGGACTTCACCGCCGCCGTACGGCACGGCATCACCGTCCGCCAGCTCCTCACCCACACCTCGGGACTGCGCCCCGAGCTCCCGCTGTACGCCTGCGCCGACGACATGGAACGGCTGGAGCTCCTCCGCGCGGAGCGGCCCATCGGCGTGCCCGGCACGTACTGCTACTCCGACCTCAACATGCTGCTCCTCCAGCACGTCCTGGAACGCCTCACCGGCCGGGCGCTCGACGTCCTGGTGCGGGACGGCATCACACGGCCGCTCGGCATGACCGCGACCGCCTTCGGACCGTGTCCGTCCGCCGCCGCGACCGAGGACCAGCGGCGGCCGTGGGCCAAGGCCGAGCGGGGGATGCTGCGGGGGGAGGTGCACGACGAGAACGCCTGGGCGCTGGGCGGTGTCGCCGGCCATGCCGGCCTCTTCTCCACCGGCCGGGACCTGGCGGTCTTCTGCCGCACCCTGCTGGCCGGCGGCTCCTACGGCCCCGCCCGTATCCTGGGCCCCGACTTCGTGGACCTGCTGTTCACCCCGCCGGGCCTGGGCTTCGCCCTGGACCAGCCCTGGTTCATGGGGGAACTGGCGGGCCGGGGCGCCGCAGGCCACACGGGCTTCACGGGCACGTCCCTCGTCCTGGACCGGGCCACGGACACCTACGTGATCCTCCTGGCCAACACGGTCCACCCCCGCCGCCCGCTGTCCCCGGACAGCCGCCCGAGGGCGCAGGCGGCGACCCGGGTGGCGCGGGCGGTGCGGGGTATGTGAGAGGCATCGCTCTTACGCGGCAGGCTCGCCCTCCGGCGTCCCCTGCCGCGGGATCCGCTGGTCCTGCAGCAGGGCGACGCCGTGGACGTTCACCAGGTGAACTGCTGGTTCTTTCGGGAATTGCAGGTCCAGGTGATCAGCCGCGCATTGTTGGCGGTGCTGCCTCCCTGGATGTCGAGGCAGTAATTCAGGCCGATATGAGAGCTGATCTGGCGGTACTTACCGCTCTTGGCCTGAATCATGAAGTTCTGGTCGCCCCTGCCGTTGCAGTTCCACTGGATGAGTCGCACTCCACGGGCGTCATTTCCGCCCTTCACGGACATGCATTTCTGACTGCGGACGCTCTGGAATATCCAGCTCGCCGTCCCGTTCTTGATGATGTTCCATCGCTGGTTGGCCTGGCCGACACAGGTGTATTGGTCGATCTGGGCGCCGTTGGCCGTCGTGTTGCCGTGTACGGTCAGGCACTTTCCGCTGTGCCTGATCTTGACGTAGACGTTGTTCACCTGCGCGGTGACAGGCGAGTCGGCCGACTGTGTCGCTGCCGGCGCGGCGTTGGCCGTGTTTGCCGCAGCAGCAGGCGAAACAGAAAATGTAAGTCCTGCGGTGATGGCCACGGCCGTCGCCGACAAGGCGGTGTTTCCCAGTGGAGTCATGTCGAGGTTCCCCCATCGGAGTCAGGTGCGCGACCGTGCGGTGTCCATTTCCAGCACGTGTCCTTGCGTCACCAGAAGGAACGGTAGGGAGATCGGCCGGCGCCATCGTCATACTGAGGGCCGGTTCTCGGGTCACACCCGTGCGGTAGACAGAGGCTCAGCCAAACCCTCGCGGTAGAGGTGGTGAACCAGAGCGGTACTTTCCAAGCCCGGCATACCCGCCGCTCCGTCCTCCGGTTCGCTCGCCCGCCTGCGGACGGTGCGCCGTTCGGCCGGCCACGGTCAGTAGACTCACCGGGTGAACGCCTCCGCATCCCTCAGCGTCGACGAGACCCTGCGCTCCGCCCTCGCCGGGCTGCTGGACGGGCTTCCGGCGCGGCAGGCCGCGGGGGCCGTCGAGCGGCTGATCGCCACCTACCGGGGCGCCACCCCGACCGAGGCACCGATCCTCCGGGACCGCGCCGACGTGGCCGCGTACGCCGCCTATCGCATGCCCGCGACCTTCGAGGCGGTGCGGTCGGCCCTGGAGGCGTTCGCGGACGCCGTGCCCGGCTGGGTGCCGGGCGGCCATGTGGACGTCGGCGGCGGCACCGGCGCGGCGGCGTGGGCGGTGAGCGCGACCTGGGACGGGGAGCGCCCCGTCGCCGTCCTCGACTGGGCCGAACCCGCACTCGCCCTCGGCCGGGAACTCGCCGCCGCCCACCCCGCGCTCCGGGCCGCCCGCTGGCAGCGCTCTCGTATCCGAACGGCGCTCACCATCGAGAGCACCGATCTCGTCACCGTCTCCTACGTCCTCAACGAGCTCACCGCCCCCGACCGCGCCGCCCTCGTGGACGCCGCCGCCCGCGCCGCGCAGGCCGTCGTGATCGTCGAACCCGGCACCCCCGACGGCTACACCCGGGTCATCGAGGCCCGCGATCGCCTGATCTCCGCCGGCTTCCACGTCGCCGCCCCCTGCCCGCACAGCGCCGCCTGCCCCATCGCCCCCGGCACGGACTGGTGCCACTTCTCCGCGCGGGTCAGCCGTTCCTCGCTGCACCGCCAGGTCAAGGGTGGCTCCCTCGCCTACGAGGACGAGAAGTTCAGCTACGTGGCCGCCACCCGGGTCCCGGTCGTCCCGGCGCCCGCCCGGATCGTCCGCAAGCCGCAGATCCGCAAGGGCCAGGTCCTCCTCGACCTCTGCGAGAAGGACCCGTCCCTGCGCCGCACCACCGTCACCAAACGCCACGGCGATCTCTACCGGGCGGCCCGTGACGCCGACTGGGGCGCGCCCTGGCCGCCCACCGGCGGCTGATCCGGCGCCGCGCCACCGCCGTTCCCCTCCCGCTGCTCCTGCAGCTTGCGCAGCAGTTCCCGCTTCTGGGCCCGGGGGTCGACACCGCCCCCGACCCGGCCCCCGCGTCCGCCCCCGCGCAGCGCCTTGCGGCCCAGGTGCTGCCGGGTGCCGCCGACGCCCAGCATGTTTCCGGCTCCGCCTCGGGTCATGACGCCCTCCTCTCACCAGCACGAGACGTATCGTCTCGCCATCGACGCTTCAACTGTCCGGCGAGACGCACCGTCTTGTCAACTGGTAGATTCGACCCATGTCCGCGAACCAGTCCGCCCCCGACGCCACCCGCCGCAGCGAGCGCTCCCGGCGGGCCATCTACGACGCCGCCCTCGCCCTGGTCGCCGAGGTCGGCTACCCGAAGACCACCATCGAGGGCATCGCCTCCCGAGCCGGCGTGGGCAAGCAGACCATCTACCGGTGGTGGCCGTCGAAGGCGGACGTGCTCCTCGAGGCGTTCCTGGACCTGAGCGAGCAGGCGGCGGAGGAAGCCGCCCAGGACCGCGGGGACACCGGCGGGGCGCCCGCCGGGACGCAGTACGCCATCCCGGACACCGGTGACCTCGCCGCCGACCTCAAGTACGTCCTGCGCGCCACGGTCGACGAACTCCGCAACCCCGTCTTCGAGGCCCCCTCCCGCGCCCTGGCCGCGGAGGGCGTCGTCAACGAGGAACTGGGCCGCAGATTCGTCGCCCGGCTCCTCGAACCCCAGCTCCAGCTCTACGTCGACCGCCTGCGCTCGGCCCAGGAGGCCGGGGACGTCCGCCCCGACCTCGATCCGCGCATCGCCCTGGAGCTCTTCGTCTCCCCCCTCGCCCAGCGCTGGCTCCAGCACACGGGCCCGGTCACCTACGACTACACCGACACCCTCGTCGACTACGCCCTCCACGGCCTCGCCCCCCGCTGACCGGCCCCGCGCCGTCACCGCCCCAGCGCCGCGCTCACCACCCCCGGCCCCCGTACCGGATGCCGGGCCAGCCGGCCGGGGGTGTCCGTGATGATGCCGTTGCAGCCGAGGGTCAGGGCCCGGTCGCGCTGGGCCGGGGTGACGACCGTGTGGGCCCACACCCGGGGGATGCCCGAGCGCACCGCGCGCCGGAGATCGGCGTCCCGCGCCCTGACGTCGACGTCGAGCAGGTCGACGTAGGAGCGCCAGCGCTCGGGGCGGTCGGTGCGCATCTGCCGGGCCGAACGCCACAGCTGCGCCAACAGGCCCAGCTCGTGGACCCGGCGGGCCACCGCGGGATCGTTGGTGTTCACGAACACCGAGCGGGTCAGGCCGCGCGACCGGATCAGCTCGGCCAGCCGGCCGAGCCCGCGCGGATCCTTCACCTCCAGCATCAGCACGATCCGCCCGCCCAGGCGGTCCAGCACCTCGGCGACCGTCGGCGGCCGCTCCGAGCGCCAGCTCCCCGGCAGCCGGTCGCGCGGCCGCAGCCGCACGCCCCGCCACTCACCCGCGTCCAGGCCCCGGACCTCGCCGCCCAGAAAGGTGGTGCGGTTCAGGGTGGCGTCATGGAAGACGACGGGAGTGCCGTCCCGCAGCACCCGGGTGTCGAAGTCCAGCACCTGCGCCGTACCGCGCCGGTACGCCGCCATCAGCCCCGACATGCTGTTCTCGGGCACCTCGCGCGCCCCGCCCCGATGGGCGGCGTACGGGATCCGGGGCAGCGAGTCGACCGTCAGCGGTCCGCGGCCCCACTCCAGCGGCGGACCCCCGCCGTGGCCGCCCGTGAGGGTCAGCGAGACCACGGACGCCACGGCCGCGAGCCCCGTCGACGCGATCCATGTGACCATGCCGACCACGGTAGGGGCGCACATCCCGTGACAGTCCGCAATGACACCCGCTCCGGTGCACCCCGCGCGCCCCCGTGAGCGCCCCCTTCGCCCCACCGGACCCCCCTCGTCCGCTCCCGTCACCCTCGTCCGACCTGCGCCGATTGTGGGCTACGGCCCCCCGATGCGCACGACCGTGGGACCATAGGGCATGCTGATGCCCACGACGGCGAGGCGAGGGGATAGATGAGCGCGGAGTTCGGCGGCCGGAGCGGCCGACAGGGCAGACTCTCCCAGTGGCTGCGCGGACGCCGCACGCAGCAGGCCGTCGACGAGGGCGGCCGTGAGGCCCTGCTGCTCGCCGCCGCCGGGGCGGGACTGCCGCTCGCGCCCGCCGCCCACCCCGCCGCCGGATACGGCTGCTCCTGCGACCGTGTGGGCTGTCCCACCCCCGCCCGGCACCCGGTGTCGTTCGCCTGGCAGACGCAGTCCACCACCGACCGCGCCCAGATCGAGCGCTGGGCCCGCCACCAGCCGCAGGCCAACTTCATCACGGCGACCGGCATGGTGCACGACGTGCTCGACGTCCCCCTCGACGCGGGCCGCGAGGCGCTCACCCGCCTGCTCGACGCCGGTATCGAGGTCGGCCCCGTAGCCGAGAGCGACGACGGCCGCATGCTGTTCTTCACCCTCACCCGCGGCACCCCCGAGGACGAGGACGAGTGGTGGCCGTGCGAGCTGGACTGCCACCCGGAGACCATGGACGAGCACCCCGGCCTGCGCTGGCACTGCCGGGGCTCCTACGTCCTCGTACCGCCCGCCCGGCTGCCCGGCGACGACGGCCGGTCGGTGCACTGGGTGCGCGGCCCCGAACACGCCCTCCCGGACCCGCTGAGCCTGCTGGAGGTCCTCACCGACTCCTGCGCCCGCCACGCGGGGGAACACTCCGACCAGGCCGGCACGGTCTGGCCCCTGCGCCGCTGAGCCGGGCCACAGCGCGCGCCGCGAGCCCGGCCACAGCGCCCGAGCCCGACCTCCGACGACAGTGAACCCGGCCGCGAAGGCCCGGCACCCCACCCCGGACCGCCGCCTCCGACCGAGGGCCCGCCGCCGAAGGCCCGGAGCCTGCCCGCTCCAAGCCGCACGGAGTCCAGCCCGCCGAGCGGCAAGCGCCTACTCGCCCTTCGCCGACGTCAGCCCCTGGATACGCCCCAGGACCTCCACCGCCCCGTCGGCCGGATCCAGCGCCACCTCGTTGGAGACGAACTCCAACGTCAGCGACTGCCTGATCTCGCCGGTCGTCAGCGCCAGCACGTCCTTGTTCGGCGTCGGCACCGTCGCCCCCTCCGCGGCGGTCTGCTTCTCGAAGTGGCGCGTGGTGAAGAACACCAGCGCCCCGCCGTCCTCGGTGCGCAGCGCCAGCGGGGCGTGGTCGCCGTTCGTCATCGGCTCGTCGATGTACTGCCTGGCCAGCCCCGGCCGTTCCGCCTTCTTCCCGCGCGCGTCCCGCCACGCGCTGGTGTGCGGGCCGTCCGAGAACACCTTCCCGCCGTCCTTGAGGTACGACGCGTAGTCCTGGCTCAACTCGCCCGGCGGCACCGCCACATCGGTGGCGTTCGCGGGCACGGCCTCCGCCCAGCCGTCCTCGTCCGTCTTGAACTCCGGTATGTCCGCTGGGGCCACCAGCGTCAGATACGCCGCTTCCCACGGCTCGTCCAGCCCGTTGCGGGTGAACACCAGCAGCCAGCGCGTCTCGCCGCCCTTGTTGCCGGCCGCGTCAGCGAGGAACCAGCGCGGCCAGCCCGCCTTCGCGGGGATGGTGAACTTCGCGTCCGTCAGCTTCAGCGGAACGTGCCGCGGATTGCCCTCCGGGCTGTTGGCCCGTCCGGCCTTCAGCCGCGCCGCGTCGATGTCGGCGAGGGCGCCGGTGGTGTGATCGGCGTCCAGGGAACTGTCGTACGCCTTGTCGGCCGCGTTGTAGGCGGCCGTGAACTCCTCCAGCGCCTTCGCCGCCTCGGCGCGGGTGGTGGCCGGGAGCACCTCGCGCTCACCGTGCACCACCACACAGCCGCTCGCCGTCAGCGACAAAGCGGTCAACGACGCGGCGATCAGCGCACTCCGGTCAAGCCTGCGGAGCCTTCGAAGGCCGAGATCCCTGCTCATCCGGTTCGTTCACCCTCCCCTTCCCGGAGGCGAACCCTACCGGGGCGAGGAAGAGCGCGAGCGTGGGGACCAGGTACAGCAGCCACACCGTGACCTGGAGGACGGTCGGGTCGGGCTGGAAGTTGAACACGCCCTTCAGCAGCGTGCCGTACCAGCTGTCCGGCGGGATCGTGCCGCTCACGTCGAAGGCCAGGTTCGTCAGACCGGGCAGCCAGTCGGCCTCCTGCAGGTCGTGGAAGCCGTACGCCAGCACACCCGCCGCCACGACGACCAGCAGCGCGCCGGTCCAGGTGAAGAACCTGGCGAGGTTGATGCGCAGCGCGCCCCGGTAGAACAGCCAGCCCAGCAGCACCGCCGTCGCCAGCCCCAGCGCCACCCCGATCAGCGGACGCGGGCTGCCGTCACCGGCCGCGTGCACCGACGCCCACACGAACAGGGCCGTCTCCAGCCCTTCGCGGCCCACCGCGAGGAAGGCGGTGGCGACCAGCGCACCCGTGCCCATCGCCAGCGCGGCGTCCAGTTTCCCGTGCAGTTCGGCCTTCAGATGCCGGGCGGTGCGCCGCATCCAGAAGACCATCCACGTCACCAGGCACACCGCGAGGATCGACAGCGAACCACCGAGCGCCTCCTGCGCCTCGAACGTCAGCTCCTGCGAGCCGAATTCGAGCGCGCAGCCGAACCCGAGCGCGACGGCGACCGCGACCGCGATCCCCGCCCACACCGGCTTCAAGGCGTCCCGCCGCCCGGTCTTCACCAGATAGGCGATCAGGATGCAGACGACGAGACTGGCCTCCAGGCCCTCGCGCAGACCGATCAGATAGTTGGAGAACACGGTTACGCCTCCTCGGAGAACAGCGCCCGGCCCCACCAGTCGTCCTGGTCGCGGACGCCCGGCGGGACGGCGAAGACCGCCGAACCCACGTGCTGGATGTACTCGTTGAGGGAATCCTTGGCCAGGCTCCGCTGGATCGGGATGAACCCGGTGCGCGGATCACGCTGGAAAGCGAGGAAGAAGAGCCCCGCGTCCAGCCGGCCCAGACCGTCGGTGCCGTCGGTGAAGGAGTAGCCGCGGCGCAGGATGGTCGCCCCGGCGTTGGTGTCCGGGTGGGCCAGCCGCACATGGGCGTCGGGCTTCATGGCCTTCAGGAACGGTTCGTCCCGCTCCTTCGCCCGGCCGACCGGTGCACCCTCGCCCTTGTCACGGCCGAAGATGTCCTCCTGCTCCTGCAGCGAGGTGCGGTCCCAGGTCTCGATGTGCATGCGGATCCGCCGGGCCACGAGGTAGGAACCGCCCGCCATCCACGCGGGTCCGTCCTTCTCGCCGACCCAGACGAACTTCTCCAGCCGGTCCTTCTCCGTACCCGAGATGTTGCGGGTGCCGTCCTTGAAGCCGAACAGATTGCGCGGGGTCTGGGCGTCAGGTGTCGTCGACGAGGTCTTGCCGAAGCCGAGCTGCGACCAGCGCACCACGACCCTGCCGAAGCCGATGCGGGCGAGATTGCGGATCGCGTGCACCGCGACCTGCGGATCGTCCGCACACGCCTGCACGCACAGATCACCGTCGCTGCGGCCGCGGTCGAGATTGTCCCCGGCGAACTTCGGCAGGTCGACGAGCGCCTCGGGCCGCCGCCCGGCCAGGTCGAACTTCCCGAACAGGGACGGTCCGAAGCCGACCGTCAGCGTCAGCCGGGACGGCTTGAGCCCCAGCGCCTCACCGGTGTCGTCCGGCGGAGCCTCGACCGGACCGCCGTACGCGCCCGCACCGACCGCATGGCCGGCCGTCATCCGGCGCGCCGCCGCCGTCCATTCCTTCAGCAGGTCCACGAACTCGGCGCGGTCCTTGGTCGTCACGTCGAACGCGGCGAAGTGCAGCCGGTCCTGCACCGGCGTGGCGATGCCCGCCTGGTGCGGACCGTGGAACTCCACGGCCGCGCCCACGTCGGCCCCGGGTTCGTCCCCGGTACGGGCCACCGCCACCGCGCCACCAGCCGCGGCGGCACCGAGGGCGAGCCCCGCCCCGCCCCACCCGAGCAGCGAGCGCCGCGACGGCGCCTGAGCGGCGCCGCCCCCGTCCTCGTCCTTGTCCCTGTTCGTGTCCGCGTGCGTCACAGCCCAGCCCCCGCTCTCTACTTCGCGACGACGGCGGCGGCGAGCCGGGACAGCGGCTCGGCGAGCGCGTTGACCGCGTCGGACAGCTCCTTGCGGTCGGCCTTGCCGACCTTGTCGTAGGAGGTGAAGTCGTACGACGCCGGGCCGGACCGGTACGCGTCGAGCAGCTTGTTCAGCGCTGCGAACTGCTTGTCGAGATCCTTCACCAGCGCAGGGTCGTTCTCCTGGGCGACCGGCTTCAGCAGCGCGTACGACTTCTCCGCGCCCTCGACATTGGCCTTGAAGTCGACCAGGTCGGTGTGCGAGTAGCGCTCCTCCTCGCCCGTGACCTTGCCGGTGGCGACTTCGTCGAGGAGTTCCTTGGCGCCGTTGGCCATGGACGTCGGGGTGATGTCGGCCGTGCCGACCCGCTTCCGCCAGTCCTCCAGGTCGGTGATCAGCAGGTCGGCGAGCTCCTTCTCCCGGTCGCCGATCTTCTTGTCCTGCCAGAGGGCCTTCTCCAGGCGGTGCCAGCCGGTCCAGTCCGTCGCCGGGTCCTGGCCGTCCTCGAGTCCGTCCTCGCGGACGTCCACCTTGGGGTCGATGTCGCCGAAGGACTCGGCGACCGGCTCGGTGCGCTCCCAGCCGATGCGGGAGGTGGCGTACGCCTTCTTCGCGGCCTCGATGTCGCCGTCCTTGACGGCCTTCGCGAACTTCTCCGCCTGCGGCAGCGTCTCGTCGGCCTGCGCCTGCACGTACGCGCGGTAGGCGGCCACCGCCTCGTCCAGGCGCGGGTCGCGCTTGACCGCCTTGCCGCCGGTGGCCTTCACGTCCTGGCGGATGCCCTTGCCGCGCATGCCCGGCTTGCACGCGATCCGGTAGTCGCCGGGCTTCACCTCGGCGGTGACGCGCTGCTTGGTGCCGGGGCCTATGTTCTCCCGCTCGGTGACCACCCGGTCGTCGGGGAAGAGGATGTAGACCTCGGTGACCTTGGAGCCCTTGTTCTCGATGGCGAGTTCCACGTGCCCGGCCGGGAACTCCTTCTTCGACACCTCGCACGTGTCGTCGGTGGCCGTCACGGTGACCACCTGTTCGCCGTCCCCGCCGCCCTTCTCGGTGCAGCCGCTGACGACGGCGAGGACCGTCGCGGTGGCGACGGCGGTGACGAACGGGAGTCTGGCGGGACCTGCGGATCGCATGAGGGCTCCAGGGTGACCGGAATGGTGCGTCATCAACCCCACATAAAGAAGGTGAGGCTCACCTAACATATCTGGGGATCGGCTGGGTGGTACCTCTGCATCTCGGTGATCCGCCTCTCATGGACGGTGTATAGGCACGGAGCGGTCACGGTGGCCCACAGTGAATGCCATGGTCAGGTCAAGCCAGGGTCGGGCCGGGTCAAGCAGTGGTCAAACCCCCGGGTGGGGGAAGGAACAGTGCCGCCCCCTGTCCGCGGACGTCGGAGCACCTCCAGGAGTCGGTCGGACGCCCCGGCGATGCTTGAATGCCCCCGTGACTGACTACGACGTGCTGCGTGTTTTCTGTGGCCCCCGGGGCGGGTACGGCAATGAACTGGGTGTCGTCCGCGACGGTTCGGTGCTGCCGGAGCGGGCGGACCGCCAGGCCCTCGCCGCCAAACTCGGCTTCAGCGAGACCGTGTTCGTCGACGACCCCGAGCGCGGGGTGATCGACATCTACACCCCCACCCTGCGGCTGCCCTTCGCCGGCCACCCCTGCGTCGGCACGGCCTGGCTGCTCGACGTGCCCGAACTGGTCGTGCCCGCCGGAGTGATGGGCGCCCGGCAGGACGGGGAGTTCTGCTGGATCGAGGCACGGGCGGAGTGGGTGCCCCCGCGCACCCTGCGCCAGTACGCCACCGCCGCGGAGGTCGACGACCTGCCCGTGCCGCCGAAGGGGGAGTGGATCTACGCCTGGGCCTGGCTGGACGAGCCGGCCGGACGGGTCCGCGCCCGTGCCTTCCCCGGCCGGGACGACGGCATCGACGAGGACGAGGCGACGGGCGCCGCGGCTCTCCTCCTCACCGACCGTTTGGGCCGCGCCCTGAACATCACCCAGGGCACGGGCTCCCAGATTCTCACCGCCCCCCAGCCGGAGGGCTGGACGGAGATCGGCGGCCGCGTCCACCTGGAACGCTGAGGGGTGTCAGCGCAGTCGCGCGACGAACGCCCCCCCAGGCGTCCCGCCCGAAGGCGACCACCGGCCCGTGGGGGGCCACGTCGGCGGCACTCACGCCGACAGCGGGAACTCCTCGCCCAGCGCCCGGAAGACCTCCGTGTTGAGCGCGAACGCCCGCTTGCACTCGGCCACGATCCGTTGCTTCTCCAGGTCGTCCACCGGGACGGCGTCCAGCAGCTCGCGGTAGCCCCGCTTGAAGGCCGCCGGGTTGGGGATGTCCTCGAAGACGTAGAAGCGCACGCCGTCGCCCTTCCTCGCAAACCCCCAGGTCTTCTCCGCCTTGCCGCGGATGATCTGGCCGCCGGAGAGGTCGCCCAGGTAGCGGGTGTAGTGGTGGGCGAGGTAGCCGGCCGGCCAGGTGCGGGCGCACTCGGCGACACGGGAGGCGTAGGACTCGGTGGCGGGCAGGGCGGCCAGCGTGGAGCGCCAGTCCGGGCCGCGCAGGTGGGCCAGGTCGCGCTTCAGGGACGCCAGCCGGAACAGCTCCGGCCGGATGAACGGGCCCGCCACCGGGTCCGAGGTCAGCCCCGGCGCGCAGGACTCCAGTGCCTCGTACACGAACCACAGCTGCTCGGTGTAGCGCGCGTACGCGTCCACGCCCAGCCGGCCGCCGAGCAGATCACTCATGAACGTCGAGGTCTCCGCCTCCACGTGCTGCTCGTGGGAGGCGGTGCGGATGAGGGTCGAGAAGGAGTCCATGAGTCCAGATCTTCGATAGTTAGGCTTAAATGCCTTGCCGACGGCTTGTCGGGAAACCCCCCTCCATTGTCCTCGCACGAACGAAGGCCCGCCCTCCGGAGAGAACGGGCCGAGGAGAAGGCAGAAAGCGTCAGGGAAGCGTCAGGATCTCCGCCCCCGTGTCCGTCACCACCAGCGTGTGCTCGAACTGCGCCGTGCGCCTGCGGTCCTTCGTCACGACCGTCCAGCCGTCGTCCCACATGTCGTACTCGTGGGTCCCCAGCGTCAGCATCGGCTCGATCGTGAACGTCATCCCCGGCTGGATCACCGTCGTCGCGTGCGGACTGTCGTAGTGGGGGATGATCAGGCCGGAGTGGAACGAGGAGTTGATGCCGTGACCCGTGAAGTCACGGACCACCCCGTACCCGAACCTCTTCGCGTACGACTCGATCACCCGGCCGATGATGTTGATCTGCCGGCCAGGCTTGACCGCCTTGATCGCGCGGTTGAGCGACTCACGCGTCCGCTCCACCAGCAGCCGGCTCTCCTCGTCCACCTCACCGACCAGGTAGGTCGCGTTGTTGTCGCCGTGCACCCCGCCGATGTACGCCGTCACGTCCAGGTTGACGATGTCCCCGTCGCGCAGCACCGTCGAGTCCGGGATGCCGTGGCAGATCACCTCGTTGACCGACGCGCACAGGGACTTGGGGAAACCTCGGTAGCCGAGCGTCGACGGATAGGCACCGTGGTCGCACATGTACGCGTGCGCCACCCGGTCCAGCTCGTCCGTCGTCACACCCGGCGCGATGTGCTTCGCGGCCTCCTCCATCGCCCGCGCGGCGATCCGCCCGGCGATCCGCATCGCCTCGATCGTCTCGGGCGTCTGCACCTCCGGTCCGGTGTACGGCGTCGGGGCGGGCTTGCCGACGTACTCGGGACGCCGGATGTTCCCGGGCACGGAACGGGTGGGGGACAGCTCCCCCGGAACGAGCAGCGACTGGCCAGACATGCCGGCGAGTCTAATTCAGCGGCGACGGGGGACCATCCTCATGGTGAAGTGGCGAGAGGAGCCGGTCATGCCCCTGTTCAAGAAGCGGACGGTCGGAAAACCGGGCGAGTGGTACTACTGCCTGGAGCACCGGAAGGTCGAGGAGGGTCCCGACTGCCCCGGCAAGGACCGTTTCGGCCCGTACGCCAGCCGCACCGAGGCCGAACACGCCATGGAGACGGCCCGCGAGCGCAACCTCCAGTGGGAGAACGACCCCAAGTGGCACGACGCCCCGACGGCCGGGCGCGACGACGACTGACCCGGCCGGCCCCGCTACCAGCGCGTGGGCGGCGGGGCCGTCAGCAGGTCGGCCAGTCTCGACAGCCGGTCCCGGAACCGGCGGGGCCCCCGGCGGGCCGGCAGGGCGTTCTCCCCGGCCGCCGCGCTCACCAGGTGCTGCACCGTGTCGAGGTCCAGCTCGGAGCCCTCCGGCACGGGCAGGACCTCGTGCGCCAGCGCCGGCAGCTCCCCCTCGCCGGGGCCCAGGGACAGCAGCGTCGCCCCGGCCCGCCGGGCGTCACAGATCCGCTCGAGCAGCGGGGCCGGCGGCTCCCCGGGCGCCACCACCAGCAGCGTCTCACCCCGGCGCGCCGCCTCCAGCCGCCCGGGGCCCACCGCCAGATGCGCGGGGTCCGAGGGGCGCGCGTCATGCCGCACCAGCGTCGGGGCCAGCTCCGGCGTGCCCGACCACGCGGCCTCGTCCACCAGGTGCGCCGCCAGATGCCACGGCTCGTAGTCCGGCGTGCCCACCAGCAGCAGCCCGCCGCCGTGCGCGACCACCGACCCGCGCAGCGTCCCCGCGAAGTGCCGGGTGGCGCCCAGCCACTGCGTCCCGGCGAGCACATCCCGCAGCAGCGCGACCCGTACGGCATCCATGCGGCCGCATCCTGCCCCAACCGCTTCCGCCTGTCCCGCCGTTCGCCCCGGATTCGCCCGATGCGGGGACACCGCCCACGGCCCCGTGACGGCGCTCACGCGCGCCGGAAACGGCGCCGTCACGGACGTAGAGTCGCCCCATGACCTCTACCGACAGCGCACAGCAGCCCGCGAAGGCCCCCGCCAAGGACCCCTGGGACCTGCCCGACGTGTCCGGGCTCGTCGTCGGCGTGCTCGGCGGCACCGGGCCGCAGGGCAAGGGCCTCGCGTACCGGCTCGCCAAGGCCGGCCAGAAGGTGATCATCGGCTCCCGGGCCGCCGAGCGCGCGCAGGCCGCCGCCGGGGAACTCGGACACGGCATCGAGGGCGCCGACAACGCCGAGACCGCCCGCCGCAGCGACATCGTGATCGTCGCCGTGCCCTGGGACGGCCACGGCAAGACCCTGGAGTCCCTGCGCGAGGAACTGGCAGGCAAGCTCGTCGTCGACTGCGTCAACCCGCTCGGCTTCGACAAGCAGGGCGCCTACGCGCTGAAGCCGGAGGAGGGCAGCGCCGCCCAGCAGGCCGCCGCGCTGCTCCCGGACTCCCGGGTCACCGCCGCCTTCCACCACCTGTCGGCCGTCCTGCTCCAGGACCCGGAGATCGACGAGATCGACACCGACGTGATGGTGCTCGGCGAGGTCCGGGCCGATGTCGAGACCGTGCAGGCGCTGGCCGGGCGCATCCCCGGCATGCGGGGCATCTACGCCGGGCGGCTGCGAGGCGCCCACCAGGTGGAGTCGCTGGTCGCCAACCTGATCTCCGTCAACCGGCGCTACAAGGCACACGCCGGGCTCCGGGTCACGGACGTATGAGGCGATGGGGGACACTGGACGGCGTAGCAGTGTCCCCCGACAGGAGCCCCCGCCCATGCCCCGCCTCGCCCTCTACGCCCTCGCCGTGTGCCTCCTCGCCGTCGCCGCGGCCGTCGTCTCCTTCGTCCGGGGCAGTGTGTTCATCGGCGTCGTCTGGGTGCTGCTGGCGGGCCTGTCGTCCAACATGACCTGGTACTACGTGCGGCGCGGGCGGGCCGGGCGGAACGAGGGGCCGGTTACGGGCTGACCGAGCAGACCCCGCTCGGATCGCGCCAGAAGCGGAACAGCTCGTAACCGCAGTAGGTGTCGAACTCGTGGATCCCCAGGGACCCCAGCAGCGAGTCGACGACATCGAAGAACGCGCCGTTCACCTCGGGCACCCACAGCAGCGCGAACACGAACAGCAGACCGAACGGCGCGAACGGCTCCACCTGGCGCCGGACGTCGTACGACAGCCAGGGCTCGATCACGCCGTAGCCGTCAAGACCCGGCACCGGCAGGAAGTTCAGGATCGCGGCCGTCACCTGGAGCAGCGCCAGGAAGGCCAGCGCGAACCGGAAGTCGGCCGGTACGCCGTCCAGCGCGTCCAGCCAGAACGGCGCCGTGCACACCACCGCGAACAGCACGTTCGTCAGCGGGCCGGCCGCCGAGATCAGACTGTGCCGCCACCGCCCCCGGATCCGGTCGCGCTCGATGAACACGGCACCGCCCGGCAGACCGATCCCGCCCATGATCACGAACACCACGGGGAGCACGATGCTCAGCAGGGCGTGCGTGTACTTCACCGGGTTCAGCGTGAGATAGCCCTTCGTGCCCACCGATATGTCACCGCTGTGCAGCGCGGTGCGCGCGTGCGCGTACTCGTGCAGACACAGGGAGACGATCCAGGCGGCCGTCACGAACAGGAACACCGCGACGCCCGGCTGAGCGGCGAACCCGGTCCAGGTGGCCCATCCGGTGACCGCCGTGACGGCCAGGATCCCCAGGAAGACCGGACTGATCCTCCGGTCGCTGTGGCGGGTGGCGGCGGTGGTCATGGGACTCCCTGGACTGTCGGGCACGCGGGAAACACGCGGGGGACCGCCCGACCGTACCGGGCGCACCGGGAAAACGTCTCGCGCCGGCGCCCGGTTCCGTGCAGGGTGGGGCGGTCCGGCCACCGCCCGCACCGGTGACCGCCCGCCGGGACGGCTCCGCCCCCGCCCGCCGCACCGCTGCGACCACCACCGGAGACAATGGACCCCGTGCGCTACCGCATCCTCGGCACCACTCAGGCACTCCGTCCCGACGGCACCGCCGTCCCGGTCGGCGGGGCGCGGCTGCGCGCGCTGCTGACCGTGCTCGCCCTGCGGCCGGGGCGCACGGTCCCCGTGGGCCTCCTGGTCGACGAGGTGTGGGACGGTGACCCGCCGGCCGACGCGACCGGCGCGCTGCAGGCCCTGGTCGGCCGGCTGCGGCGGGTGCTCGGCGCCGGCGCGATCGCCTCCGCCGACGGCGGCTACCGGCTGACCGCCGCGCCCGACGACATCGACCTGCACCGTTTCGAGCGGCTGGCCGGCGAGGGCCTGCGCGCCCTGGCCGACGGCGACCCCGCCAAGGCGGCCGCCGTGCTCGACGACGCCCTCGCCCTGTGGCGCGGCGGGCCGGCCCTGGCCGGCCTGCCCGACCGCACCGCCGAGGCGGCCCGCGTCGAAACCCGGCACCTGGACGTGCTGCGCGCCCGGCACACCGCCGCCCTCGCCCTCGGCGAGGCCGAGCAGTCCCTGCCCGACCTCACCGCGCTGTGCGAGACCCACCCCCTCGACGAGCCCCTCCAGGCGCTGCGGCTGCGCGCCCTGCGCGACACCGGCCGTACCGCCGAGGCCCTCGCCGCCTACGACGACGTACGCCACCTGCTGGCCGACCGTCTCGGCTCCGACCCCGGCGCCGAACTGCGGGCGCTGCACGCCGAGCTGCTGGCACCCGGGCTGGGGCCCGCACCCGAGAGCCGCAGGAACGGGCCGCCCGGCAACCTGCGGGCCCGGCTGACCTCGTTCGTCGGCCGTGAGGCCGACATCGAGACCCTCCACGCGGACCTGGCCGCCGCCCGGCTGGTCACGCTCCTCGGACCCGGCGGCGCGGGCAAGACCCGGCTGTCCCAGGAGGCCGCCGAAACCGTACGGCAGACCGTCCCCGACGGCGTGTGGCTCGCCGAACTCGCCCCCGTCGACGACCCCGACGCCGTCCCCGAGGCCGTCCTCACCGCCGTCGGCGCACGCGAGACCGTCCTGTACGGCGCGGGCGCCGAAACCATGCGGGCCGTCGCCGACCGGCACACCGACCCGGTGGAACGTCTCGCCGAGCACTGCGGCCCCCGCCGCATGCTGCTGATCCTCGACAACTGCGAACACGTCGTCGAGGCGGCCGCCCACCTCGTCGAGGCGCTGCTGGAACGCTGCCCCCGCCTCACCGTCCTCGCCACCAGCCGCGAACCCCTGGGTGTGCGCGGGGAGTTGCTGCGCCCGGTGGAACCGCTGCCCGAGCCGGTCGCCCTGCGCCTGCTCGCCGACCGCGGGGCCGCGGCCCGCCCGGGCTTTCGCACCGACGCCGACGAGGACACCGCGCAGGCCTGCGCGGAGATCTGCCGCCGCCTCGACGGACTGCCCCTGGCCATCGAACTCGCCGCCGCCCGGCTGCGCATGCTCACCCCACGCCAGATCGCCGACCGGCTCGACGACCGCTTCCGTCTGCTCACCGGCGGCAGCCGCACCGTCCTGCCCCGGCAGCAGACCCTGCGGGCCGTCGTCGACTGGTCCTGGGACCTGCTCGACGAGGACGAACGCGACGTCCTCGGACGCATGTCGGTCTTCGCGGGCGGATGCGACCTCGCCGCCGCCGAAGCCGTGTGCGGACCGGTCGCACTCGGCGCGCTCGGCTCCCTCGTCGACAAGTCCCTGGTGGTGGCCGTCCCCTCGGGCGACGGCGGGATGCGCTACCGGCTCCTGGAGACCGTCGCCGAGTACGCCGGTGAACGCCTCGACGAAACCGGCCGGCGCGCGGAGGCGGAGCGGGCGCATCTGACGTACTTCCGTGAGGTCGCCCGCACCACCGAACCGATGCTGCGCGGCCCGCACCAGATCGCCGCCATCGCCCTGCTGGAGCGGGAGTACGAGAACGTGCGCACCGCCCTGCGCCACGCCCTCGCCCTGCGCGACGAACAGGAGGCGCTCTGCATCACCCTGTCGCTGACCTGGTACTGGCAGATGCGCGACCTGCGCATCGAGGCCCGCAACTGGTGCTCCGAGGTGATGGCCCTCGCCCCCGACCCGTTCACCGAACCCGTGCGGCCCGCCGCCCCGCTGTGGCAGCGCTGCACCGACAGCCCGCCCCCGATGACCGGCGAGGTCCTCGCCGAGGCCCGCCGCGGGGTGCACCTGGCCCATCTGGCCCACATGGACACCGAACTCGACGACTGGCAGACCCCGCAGGCACAGCACAAGCTGCGCCTCGTCGGCGCGACCTACGAGCCGGGCATGCCGCAAATCTGCCGTCCGCCCGGCCTGCTCTGGGTGTTCGCCGTGATGCTGACCGGCGACATGGAGCGGCTGCGCCAGGTGGTCGACGCGGCCATCCGCACCTGCCGGGCGAACCCCGGGTTCGAGTGGGAGCTGGCCTCCAACCTCCAGCTGCGCGCCAACTTCCTCGCCAACCGCAGCGACTGGGCCGGTGACGCCCGCCGCGACGCCGACGAGGCCCTGGAGATCCACCGCCGGCTCGGCGACACCTGGGGCATCGCCGAGGCCCACTCCGCACGCGGTGAGGCCCTCGAACGCGCCGGGGCGCACCAGGAGGCCGCCGCCGACTACGAGGCGGCGATCGGGCACGCCGAGCGCCTCGGCGCCCGGGCCCACACCGCCATCCTCACCGCCCGGCTGGGCAGCGCGCTGCTGGAGGCGGGCGAGGCGGAGCGCGGGGAGCGGCTGCTGCGCGAGGTCATCGACGACGTCAAAGGCCGGCACACCGAGGCGCTGCCGGCCGCCCGCCTCTTCCTGACCGGCTGGCTCTGCATGACCGGGCGCACGGCGGAGGCCCGGGAGCATCTGCGGGCGCTGCGCGAGGAGTTCCGCATCGCGCACTACGTCGTCTTCGACGCGTTCATCCTCGGTGCCGAGGCCTGGCTGGAGGTGGCCGACGGCAACGACGAACAGGCCCTGGTGATCACCCGCGAGGCGATCCGGCAGGCCGGCGACCCGCTGTCCGCCGCCATGGCGCCCCACATGCGCTCCGCGTACGTCACCACGGGCGCCATCGCCCTCGCCGGAATCGACGGCGGGCGGCACGCCCGGGACGCGGCCCGCTGCCTCGGCGCCGCCGACTCCTGGCTGCCGCCAGGACACCAGTCCGGGCAGGTGGAACGCGAGGTGCGCGCACGCGCAGAAGCACGTGTCCGGGCGGTAATCGGCGCCGCGTACGACACCGCGTACGCCGAGGGCGGCGGCCTCTCCCCGGAGGAGGCCGCCGCCCTGCTCGAACCGGCGTGATCAGGTCTTCGTACGGAACTTGTGGATCGCGATCGGTGCCATCACGGCCGTGATCCCCACCGACCAGCCCAGTGTCATCCACAGGTCGTCGGCGACCGGGCCGCCCACCATCAGCCCGCGCGCGGCGTCAGCCAGCGAGGACAGCGGGTTGTACTCGGTGAAGTTCTGCAGCCAGCCGGGCATCGACTGCGGCGGCGCGAAGATCGACGAGCCGAACTGCAGCGGCATCAGCACCAGGAAGCCCATCGCCTGCACCGACTGGGCGTTCTTCATCACCACACCCAGGGTGAGGAAGATCCACATCAGCGCCGAGCCGAACACCGCGGACAGCCCCACGGCCGCGAACAGCCCCGGCCAGTGGGTGATGTCGAAGCCGACCAGCACACCGACGACCAGCAGGATCGCGGTGGCGATCAGCATCCGCATCATCTCGACCGAGATCTTGGCGAACAGCACCGAGCCACGGCCGATCGGCAGCGACCGGAAGCGGTCCATGACCCCGGTGTTGAAGTCCTGGTTGAACCCGGTGCCCACTCCCTGGGCCATGTTCATGCCCATCATGGCCATCAGTCCGGGCACGATGTACTGCACGTACGCCTCCTGCCCGCCGCCCAGCGACTGCCCGATCGAGCCACCGAAGACGTACACGAACAGCAGGGTGAAGACGATCGGGAACAGCACGGCGTCGAACATCGACTCCGGGTCCTGCCGGATCCACAGCAGATTGCGGCGCACGAGAGCGCCGGTGTGCCGCACATGGGCACGCAGCGGGATACGCGCGTCCGCGCGGAGGTCGGTGCTCAGGGTGGTGGCGCTCATACGGCGACCGCCTCCTCGTGGGTCTCGGCGGGCACGGCGTCCTGCGGGGCACTGGCCCGGTGGCCGGTGAGGGACAGGAACACCTCGTCCAGGCTGGGCAGTTCGGTGCTGATGGAGCTGATCGTGATCCCGCGTGCGGTGACCGAGCCGACCACGGCGGTCAGCTGCTCGTCACTGAGCACCGGAACGAGCACGGCGCCCCGCTCGGTGTCCACCACGGTGCCGGCGAGCCCGGTGATGCCCTGCGCGTCGAGGGTGTCCGCCAGCGGACGCAACTGCAGCGGATCGGCCGGGCGGATCCGCAGCGTACGGCCGCCGACCTTGGCCTTCAGCTGCTCGATGCCGCCGCTCGCGATGACCTTGCCGCGGTCCACGACGGTCAGCTCGGAGGCGAGCTGCTCGGCCTCCTCCATGTACTGGGTGGTCAGCAGCACCGTCACCCCGTCCCCGACCAGCCGCTTGACCTCGTCCCACACCTCGTTGCGAGTACGGGGGTCGAGCCCCGTGGTCGGCTCGTCCAGGTACAGCACGGCCGGCCGGCCGATCATCGAGGCGGCCAGGTCCAGCCGGCGCCGCATGCCGCCCGAGTAGGTGGACACCGGCCGCCGGGCCGCCTCGGTGAGCGAGAACCGCTCCAGCAGCTCGTCGGCACGGGCGCGTGCCTCCTTGCGGGGCAGGTCGAGCAGGCGCCCGATCAGGTACAGGTTCTCCCAGCCCGGAAGCTTCTCGTCCACGGAGGCGTACTGCCCGGTCAGCCCGATCACCCGGCGCAGCTGCCGAGGCTGGCGGACCACGTCGTACCCGGCCACGGTGGCCTGCCCGGCCGTCGGTGCGAGCAGGGTCGACAGAATGCGCACCAGCGTGGTCTTCCCGGCCCCGTTCGGCCCGAGCACCCCCATCACGGTGCCCTCACGCACCTCCAGGTCGACCCCGTCCAGCGCCTTGGTCTCCCCGTAGTGCTTGACCAGCCCCCGTACCGAAACGGCGCTCCCCGGTTCCTTGTCGTTTCGCGTCATGCCGACGACACTCCCACCCCCCACCGACAAACCACCGACATCCCACCGACAGCCGGCCGACGGCACCGACAACACCCCAGGGCCACCGCAACCATCCATTGAGCAGCCAACAACGAACCGCACCACCTCCGCGAGAGCGGCGTCGGCTTGGGCGCAAAAAGGTGTCGGCCCCGCCGACGGGGGAAGATCAGCGGGGCCGACAGGTGGTGCCGCATTGGCTCAACGGCAGCGTGAGCGCTCAGTGCACGGAGTGCGCCTCCGTCGGAAACGCCCCGCCGACCACATCCTCCGCGAACGCCTTCGCCGCCCCGCTCATGACCTCACGCAGATCCGCGTACTGCTTGACGAACCTGGGCACACGCCCACCCGTCAGCCCCAGCATGTCGGTCCACACCAGCACCTGCGCGTCGGTCCGAGCCCCCGCCCCGATCCCGACGGTCGGAATCTGCAGCACCCGCGTCACCTCGGCCGCCAGCTCCGCCGGCACCAGCTCCAGCACCACCGCGAACGCGCCCGCGTCCTGGACGGCCTTGGCGTCCCGCAGCAGCTGCTGAGCCGCCTCCTCGCCGCGCCCCTGCACCCGGTAGCCCATCGCGTTCACCGACTGCGGGGTCAGCCCGATGTGGGCCATCACCGGAATCCCGGACTCCACCAGCAGCTCGATCTGCCGGTGCGACCGCTCGCCGCCCTCCAGCTTCACGGCGCCGACACCGGCCTCCTTGACCAGCCGGGTCGCCGAGCGCAGCGCCTGCACCGGCCCCTCCTGGTACGAGCCGAAGGGCAGGTCGCCCACGATCAGGGCGCGCGAGGTGCCCCGTACGACCGCGGCGGACAGCATGGTCATCTCGTCGAGGGTGACGGGCACGGTGGTGTCGTACCCGAGGTGGCAGTTGCCCGCGGAGTCGCCGACGAGCATGACCGGGATGCCGGCCTCGTCGAACACGGACGCGGTCATCGCGTCGTACGCGGTGAGCATGGGCCACTTCTCGCCGCGCTCCTTGGCGGCGGCGATGTCACGGACAGTGATACGGCGCGTGCCCTTGCCCCCGTACAGCGTCCTGCCGTCGGAGGGGGAACCGGACGTCGTCCCGGTCTGGGCAGCCGAAAGCTGCGTCATTGAACCGTCTCCCAACACGTCATCTCGAGGCGCCCTGACGGCGTCCCCGGACCACGTCCATGGTGGCACCTGGACCGCCGGAGGGCCAGAGGCGGCCCCGGAGGCCCGTATGAGCCCCCTCACCGGCCCTGTGCGCCCGGTGGCCCTCCACCGTCCCGGCGGGAGCGGGCAAGAACGGGGCACCACACTATCGATACGAGACGGTCTCGTATCGAAATTCGCTACGCTGGACCCCATGACTTCACCTGCCGCCCCTGCCCGCCGGGTCCCGGAAGCCGTGCACCGGCGCCGCTGGGCGATCCTCGGCGTGCTGATGCTGAGCCTGCTGATCGTCGTCCTGGACAACTCGATCCTGAACGTCGCCATCAAGACGATCTCCACCCCCGCCCCCACCGGCCTGGGCGCCACGCAGAGCGAGCTGGAGTGGGCCATCAACGCCTACACGCTCGTCTTCGCCGGCCTGCTCTTCACCGCGGGACTGCTGGGCGACCGGCTCGGCCGCAAGAAGGTGCTGATCGGCGGTCTCGCCGTGTTCGGCATCGGCTCGGCACTCGCCGCGTTCTCGGGCTCCCCGGCGGAGCTGATCGGCTTCCGCGCGGTGATGGGCCTGGGCGCGGCGTTCGTCATGCCGGCCACCCTGGCCGTCCTGATGAACGTCTTCGAACGCGACGAACAGCCCAAGGCCATCGGCATCTGGGCGGGCGGAGTGGGCCTGGCCATCGCCATCGGCCCGATCACCGGCGGACTGCTCCTGGACCACTTCTGGTGGGGCTCGGTCTTCCTCGTCAACGTGCCGATCGTCGTCCTCGCCGTCG
Source organism: Streptomyces malachitofuscus (assembly GCF_055571035.1). Classification (NCBI taxonomy): domain Bacteria; kingdom Bacillati; phylum Actinomycetota; class Actinomycetes; order Kitasatosporales; family Streptomycetaceae; genus Streptomyces; species Streptomyces malachitofuscus. The sequence goes on from NZ_JBVIGA010000001.1 coordinate 485,507, forward strand.
CCCTGATGCTGTGGCTGGTCCCCGACTCCCGCGATCCGCGGCCCGGCCGCGTCGACCCCGTCGGTGTCGTGCTCTCGGTGACCGGCCTGGTCCTGCTGGTCTACGGCATCATCAAGGGCGGACAGCTCGCCGACTTCACCGACGGCACCGTGCTGACGACGATCGGCGCCGGTCTCGCCGTACTGGCCGCGTTCGTGGTGTTCGAGAAGCGCAGCGACCACCCGTCCATCGACATCACCTACTTCAGGAACAAGGTGTTCTCCGCCGCGATCGTCGCGATCGCGCTGGTGTTCTTCGCGCTCATGGGCGTGACGTTCTTCGCGGTGTTCTACACCCAGAGCGTGCGCGGCTACTCGCCGCTGGAGACGGGCCTGCTGATGCTGCCGCTGGCCGCGGCCCAGATGTTCTTCGCGCCCCAGGCGCGCCTCCTGGTGGACCGGTTCGGCAACAAGGCCACCACCACCGCAGGCCTTCTCCTGCTCGCCGCGACGCTGGCCGCCTTCGCGATCCTGGACGGGAACACGCCGATCTGGATCCTGGAGGTCATCTTCCTCCTGATGGGCACCGGCATGGCGTATGTGATGACGCCTGTCAGCGTCGTCATCATGCAGGCCCTGCCGCGGGAGAAGGCCGGCTCGGCGTCCGCGCTCAGCAACACCTTCCGCCAGGTCGGCGGCGCCCTCGGCATCGCCGTGCTCGGCTCGGTGCTGTCCACCGCCTACCGCACCGAGATCGAGGACAAGCTGGGGCTGCTCCCCGCCGGCGCCCGGCACGCCGCCGGGGAGTCCATCGAGGCCACCCTGGCCGTCGCGGACCGGCTCGGCCCGCGCGGCGAGGCCCTGGCCGGCGCCGCCGACGCCGCGTTCCTGCACGCCATGCACGTCACGGCTCTGTGGGGAGCGGGCGTCGCGGTACTGGGCGCGGTCGTCGTCGCCGTCTTCCTGCCGGGCCGCATGCCCGCGTCCGAAGAGGACGACCAGAAACCGGATTTCGTGTCGGCGGCGGACTGAAATCCCACGGCCGGCGGGCCGTTGCCGACGCCGACCGGGGAGAATCACCGCAGCCCACCGAAAGGATCCGACGACGTGAGTCCGGCCGACACCGGCCCCCGGCAGGAGGCACCCCCGCGGGGCCGCCCCCGCAGCGAGGCGGTCGAACGCGCCATCATGGAGACGGCGATGGCGCTCCTGGAGGACGGCGTGCCCCTCGCGGAACTCTCCATCGAGCGCATCGCCCGCACCGCGGGCGTCGGCAAGGCCACCATCTACCGCCGCTGGAACGGCAAGGAAGACCTCTTCGTCGACGTCATGCGGGCCGCCGAGCCCCCCGACCCCGAACTCCCCGGCACCTCCATGCGCGACGACCTCGTCGTGCTGCTGGAATCCCTACGGCTGCGCGGCCTGGCCGGCCGGACCTCGGCGATCCTGCACAACGTGCACGCCCAGATGAAGAGCAGCCCCAACCTCTGGGCGGCCTACCACAACACCGTCGTCCTGCCCCGCCGCAGGCTCGGCCTCGAGGTGCTGCGCAGGGGCCGGGACAACGGCGAACTGCGCGCCGACATCGACCTGGAACTCCTCAACGACATCGTCGTGGGCCCGATCCTGGTCCGCACGGTCATGCGCCCGGACGCGGACCTCCCGGACGACCTGGCCGAACGGGTCGTGGACACCCTCCTCGAGGGCCTACGCCCCGTCAAACCCTAGACGCCGAGCCCCCGGCCGCAATGTGCGCGTTTCGTCACAGACGCCACCCGGCACACCCTCACCCGGAACTCCCCGAGCGTCCTCGTACGTCCTCGCCCCCGTACGGCCGCTCCACGGCGGCAGGAAAGGAACCGATCATCCCCTAGGGTCTTACGGACACGGGGGCGACGGTGTGCACGGCAGGTTGTGAGGCGACGGTATGGCGCAGCAGGCGTACATGACGGAGACGGACAACGGAGGCTCGGGTCCCGAGCAGCCGGCTTCCCGGCTTCGACGCCTGTGGGACCGCGTGAGCGAGGGCTGGCGCGGCGACCGCCGCATCTGGCGCCGGGGACTGTTCGTGGCGGCGGGCGCGGCCCTGCTCTCCCTGGTCATGCTGGCCCACGCGCAGATCCCCAACGCGATCGGCAATCTGGGCAGCCTGGTCGAGACGTTCCTGCCCTGGCTGGGTCTGTTCATCCCGGTGCTGCTCGTCCTCGCGGTGCTCCGCAAGTCGGCGACGGCACTGATCGCCACGATCCTGCCCGCGGCCGTCTGGCTGAACCTCTTCGGCGGTCTGCTCACCGACAAGAACGCCGAGGGCGGGGACCTGACGGTGGCCACCCACAACGTCAACGCCGACAACCCGGACCCGTCCCGCACCGCCCGCGACGTGGCCTCCTCGGGCGCGGACGTGCTGGCCCTCGAAGAGCTCAAGGCCTCGAAGGTCCCGGCCTACGAGTCGGCGCTGGCGCCGACGTACAAGTACCACGCGGTGGTCGGAACCGTGGGGCTGTGGAGCAAGTACCCCCTGAGCGACGTGAAGGCCGTGGACATCCGCCTCGGCTGGAAGCGGGCGATGCGCGCCACGGTGGCGGCCCCCAGCGGCCGGGTCGCCGTCTACGTCGCCCACCTCCCGTCGGTCCGGGTGAAGATGGAGGCCGGCTTCACGGCCCGCCAGCGCGACAAGAGCGCCGACGCCCTGGGCGAGGCCATCGCGGCGGAACGCCTGCCGAACGTCGTCCTGCTCGGCGACCTGAACGGCACGATGAACGACCGCGCCCTGAACGCCGTCACCTCGCAGATGCGCTCCACCCAGGGCGCCGTGGGCAGCGGCTTCGGCTTCAGCTGGCCTGCGTCGTTCCCGATGGCGCGGATCGACCAGATCCTGGTCAAGGGTGCCGAACCGGAAGCGTCCTGGACCCTCCCGGCCACGGCCAGCGACCACCTCCCGATCGCCGCACGTGTGAAGGTCACCACACCGGACAACTGAAACCCCAGGTCAGCCCCGTCCTTTCACTCCCCGGCCACCTCACCGCAACGCCTCGGGAACACGGGACCTGCGAGACTTTGTTCCGTACGTGAACATAAAGCTCTCCGAAAGGTCCGCAGTCCATGCCTTTGGCCCTGCTCGCCCTTGCCGTGGGTGCCTTCGGCATCGGTACCACCGAGTTCGTCATGATGGGGCTGCTCCCCGACGTGGCGAACGACCTGGGCATCTCCCTCCCCAGCGCGGGCCACCTGGTCTCGGCCTACGCCCTCGGCGTGGTCGTCGGCGCCCCGCTGCTGGCCGCGGCCACCGCACGGATGCCCCGCCGCACGGTCCTGATCGCCCTCATGGCCCTCTTCGTCGCGGGCAACGCCCTCTCGGCGTTCGCCCCCGACCACACCTGGCTCCTGGCCGCCCGCTTCCTCAGCGGCCTGCCGCACGGCGCGTTCTTCGGTGTGGGCGCGGTGGTCGCCACGACGATGGCGGCCCCGGACCGCAGGGCGCCCGCTCCGTCTCCCTGATGTTCCTCGGCCTGACCATGGCCAACGTGGCGGGTGTCCCCGTGGCCACGCTCATGGGCCAGCACTTCGGCTGGCGGGCCACCTTCCTCGCCGTGAGCGCGATCGGCCTCGCCGCGATAGCGTCCCTGGCCCTCCTGATCCCGCGGGAGAACACGCCCGCCCCCCGGGCCGCGCTCCGCGGCGAACTGGCGGCCCTGCGCTCACTCCCGGTCTGGCTGGCCCTCGGTACGACGGTGGCGGGCTTCGGTGCCCTCTTCGCGGCGTACAGCTACATCACCCCGATGCTGACCGACACCGCGGGCTACGCCGAGACGAGCGTGACGCTGCTGCTGGCCCTGTTCGGCGTGGGCGCGACGGCCGGCAACCTGCTGGGCGGACGCCTGGCCGACCACTCCCTGCGGGCCACCCTCTTCGGAGGACTTGCGTCACTGACGGCGATCCTCGCGCTGTTCCCGCTGCTGATGCGGACGGAGATCAGTGCGGCGGTGGCGGTGACACTGCTGGGCACGGCGGCGTTCGTGACGGGGTCGCCGTTGCAGCTGATGGTCATGGAGAAGGCCGCCGCGGCGCCGTCGCTGGCGTCCTCCGCGAACCAGGCGGCCTTCAACCTGGCGAACGCGGGGGGTGCGTGGGTCGGCGGTCTGGCCCTGTCGTCCGGCTTCGGACCGACGTCCCCGGCGGTGGCGGGGGCGCTGCTGTCCGCCTTCGGCATCGGCGTGGCGTGTGTCGCGTACGCGGTGGACCGGGGTTCCGTGCGGATGGCTCGGCGCGAGCGGGTGATCGCAAGGCGCGTACGCCCGCTGGACGCCGTGCGCTGACCTGGTCGGGGCGGTGCCTTTGGGCGCCGTGCGCGTCCGTGGGCCGGGGGCGGGTTGCGCAGCCCGGCGCCTCAACGCTGCCGCGTGGGGTGCGGGCGATGACGGCGACGGGTGGCCCGCGTGTATGCCGCCTACGGCGGGGAGGGGTCGGGGTGGGGGTGTTCGCCCGCAGTGGCTGGCGCGTCCGCACCCCGCACCCCACCAACAAGCCCCATCGCGCCAGTCCGAGGACGGACACCCCCGCCCCGGCCCCGCACCACCCACCCACCGCGGGCGCTACGCGCACCCCCACCCCACCCGCAGCTGCGCCGCAGGCGTAGGACGCGCACCCCCACCGGAGGGACTCAGCCCTCGCGCCAGCCGTTGGTGATCGGCAGTCGGCGGTCCTTCCCGAAGCCCTTCGGCGAGATCTTCGTCCCCGGCGGATACTGCCGCCGCTTGTACTCCGCCCGGTCCACCATCCGCAGCGTCTTCGTCACCAGCTCCGCATCGAACCCGGCCGCGACGATCTCGTCGGCCCCCCGGTCCCGGTCCACATACAGCGCCAGGATCGCGTCCAGCACCGGATAGTCCGGCAGCGAGTCCGTGTCCACCTGCCCCGGCCGCAACTCCGCACTCGGCGGCTTGGAGATCGAGTTCTCCGGAATCGGCGGCGTCTGCCCCCGCTCCACCGCCGCCCGGTTGCGCCACTCCGCCAGCCGGAACACCGACGTCTTGTACACGTCCTTGATCGGCCCGTACGCGCCCACCGAGTCCCCGTACAGCGTCGAGTACCCCACCGCCAGCTCCGACTTGTTCCCCGGGGCCAGCACGATGTGCCCCTCCTGGTTGGAGATCGCCATCAGCAGCGTCCCCCGCAGCCGCGACTGCAGATTCTCCTCCGCCAGCCCCGTCAGCCCCAGCGCCCCCATGTACGCGTCGAACATCGGCTCGATCGCCACGGTCCGGTAGTTCAGCCCGGTCCGTCGCGCCAGCTCCGCCGCGTCGTCCTTCGAGTGCTCCGACGAGTACTTCGACGGCATCGACACGCCGTACACGTTCTCCGCGCCCACCGCATCGCACGCGATCGCGGCGACCAGCGCCGAGTCGATCCCCCCGGACAACCCGATCAGCACCGACCGGAACCCGTTCTTCGCGACATACGCCCGCAGCCCCACGACCAGCGCGGAGTACACCTCCTCGTCGTCGTCGAGCCGCTCGGCGTACCCCCCGGCCGACCCGGCCGACCCGGGCGCCCCCGCCGACCCGGCGTCGTACGCCGGCACAGGCTCCTCCGACAGCACGACCCGCTCGATCCGCAGCCCGTCGTCCACGACCCCCACCGGCGCATCGGCCACCGCACCCGGCAGCTCGAGATCGACCACGACACACGCCTCGGCGAACTGCGGCGCCCGCGCCACCACCTCACCGTCACGGTCCACCACGATCGAGTCCCCGTCGAAGACGAGCTCGTCCTGCCCGCCCATCATCGCGAGGTACGCGGTCGTGCACCCGGCCTCCTGCGCCCGCTTGCGCACGAGCTCCAGCCGGGTGTCGTCCTTGTCCCGCTCGTACGGCGAGGCGTTGATCGACAGCAGCAGCCCGGCCCGCGCCGACCGCGCCGCGGGGACCCGCCCCCCGTCCTGCCAGAGGTCCTCGCAGATGGCGAGCGCGACATCCACACCCCGGACCCGCACCACCGGCATGGTGTCGCCGGGCACGAAGTACCGGAACTCGTCGAAGACGCCGTAGTTCGGCAGGTGGTGCTTGGCGAAGCTGAGCACCACCTCACCCCCGTACAGCACGGCGCCGGCGTTCTGCGGCGCACCGGCCGGCTGTCCGTACTTCGGCTGGGCGGCGGCGCTGCGGTCGAGATACCCGACGATCACAGGAAGGTCGCCGAACCCCTCCTCGGCAAGCCGTGCCGCCAGCGAGCGCAGCTCGGCCCGCGAGGCTTCCACGAACGACGACCGGAGGGCGAGATCCTCGACGGGGTACCCGGTCAGCACCATCTCCGGGAACGCGACGAGGTGCGCCCCCTGTTCGGCGGAGTGCCGGGTCCAGCGGACAATCGTTTCGGCGTTACCGGCGAGGTCACCGACGCTCGAGTCGATCTGATTCAGGGCGAGACGTAGTTGAGGCACGAGCCCCAGTGTAATCGTCAAAGCGACGCGATGTCGCGAAGCCCACCCTCTCTACGATCCCCCGGCCTCAGCCCCCCGCTCCTTCAGCATCCGGGCCATCAGATCGATCTCCGACTCCTGCGCCTCCACCATCCCCCGCGCGAGCCGCTTCTCGACCCCCACCTCGCACGCGCTGACACACCCCTGAGCCATGTGGACCCCACCCTGGTGATGGTCCGTCATGAGCTGCAGATAGAAGACCTCGGCCGCCTTCCCCTTCAGCGTCCCCAGCCGCTCCATCTCGGCGTTCGTCGCCATCCCCGGCATCAGCGCCCCGTCCGCGTCCTTGCCGGAGGCGGTGTCACCCATCCCCATCCAGGTCATGGGCGGATCCGAGGACACCTTGGGAAGCTCCCACAGGTCGAGCCAGCCGAGCAGCATGCCCCGCTGGTTGGCCTGCGTCTGGGCGATGTCGTACGCGAGCCGGCGGACCGCCTCGTCGTCCGTCCGGTCCCGCACGATGTACGACATCTCGACGGCCTGCTGATGATGGACGGCCATGTCCCGGGCGAACCCGGCATCCGCGGAGTCCGCGGCGGGAACCGTCCCCGACGACCCCTCGTCCCCGGCGACCGCGAAGGTGATCGCACCGGCCGCGACGAGCGCGGTGGCCGCGGCGCCGGCGATCAGTCCCAACTTCCTCACTTCGACAGCCCGTTCGTGCAGGCGGCCCCCGGCTCGGGCGTCTGCTGACCCTGGACGAACTTCTCGAGGAACGCGTCCACGTTCGGGTCCTCCGCACCGGTCACCGCGCGCTGGTGCCCCCAGGCGGTGAGCATGATCGCGTCCTTCTGGCCGTCGACCGGACTCATCAGGGTGTACGGCGTCTTCTTCACCTTCGCGGCGAGCGCGTCGACGTCGGCCTTCTTGGCGTCGGCGTTGTACGTCACCCACACGGCACCGTGCTCGAGCGAGTGCACGGCGTTGGTGTCGTTGATCTCGTCGGTGTAGACGTCCCCGTTGCAGTTCATCCACACGGGGTTGTGGTCACCGCCGACGGGAGGCGTGACGGGGTAGTCCACGGCCTTGGTCACGTGGTTGCGCGCCAGCTCGCCTTCCCAGGCCCGTACGCCGTCCTTGCCCGTGACGAACTTGCCCGGGTTCTTCGAACCCTCTGCCGCGCTGCTGCCGCCGTCGTCCGACTGCGACTGGATGAGCACCACACCGCCGACCACGAGTCCGGCGACGACGACCACGCTCGCGCCGATGGTGAGGATCCGGGCGCGGCGCTCGCGGGCCTGTTCGGCGCGCCGCATCTCCTCTATGCGTGCCGTGCGTGCCGCGCTGCTCTTCTTGGCGGAGCCCATGGGAGTGTCCTTCGGGGGGAGGAGTAGGACGAACGGATCAGCTGATCGTAATGGGAAGCCGGGCCTCGTCGTAGAGGGCAGCAGAATCACCCCACCCGAAGCCACCCCCCACCCCACCCGAAGCCCCCCACCCCGCCCGAGGTCAGGAGTCCACGCCCCGCCCCACCCGTTACGAACACGGACGCGAACAGGCAGGATGGTCCCCAGAGCGGTACACCTGTCGTGTGCGAGGCGTTCAGGCCACGGCCAGTCGTCCGATCGAGGTCGGCAACGCGTATGAAACGCTGGTGTGGTGGGATGCGCGTGTGCCCGCTCGTAAGCTCGCCCGCCTTTCGTGGGCGGGCGCGGCAGGCGGCCTGACCGGCAAGGATGGGGAATCGGAAGATGGACAAGCAGCAGGAGTTCGTGCTCCGGACGTTGGAGGAGCGCGACATCCGGTTCGTGCGCCTGTGGTTCACCGACGTGCTGGGCTTCCTCAAGTCCGTGGCCGTCGCCCCCGCCGAGCTCGAGCAGGCGTTCGATGAGGGGATCGGCTTCGACGGCTCGGCCATCGAGGGCTTCGCCCGGGTGTACGAGTCCGACATGATCGCCAAGCCCGACCCGTCGACGTTCCAGATCCTCCCCTGGCGCGCCGAGGCCCCCGGCACGGCCCGAATGTTCTGCGACATTCTGATGCCGGACGGCTCCCCGTCCTTCGCGGACCCGCGCTACGTGCTCAAGCGCGCCCTCGCCCGCACCTCCGACCTGGGCTTCACGTTCTACACCCACCCGGAGATCGAGTTCTTCCTGCTGAAGGACAAGCCTCTCGACGGCAGCCGCCCGACCCCCGCGGACAACTCGGGCTACTTCGACCACACCCCGCAGAACGTCGGCATGGACTTCCGCCGCCAGGCGATCACCATGCTGGAGTCGATGGGCATCTCGGTGGAGTTCTCCCACCACGAGGGCGCCCCCGGCCAGCAGGAGATCGACCTGCGCTACGCGGACGCGCTCTCCACGGCGGACAACATCATGACGTTCCGCCTGGTCATGAAGCAGGTGGCGCTGGAGCAGGGCGTCCAGGCGACCTTCATGCCCAAGCCCTTCTCCGAGTACCCGGGCTCGGGCATGCACACCCACCTCTCGCTCTTCGAGGGAGACCGCAACGCGTTCTACGAGTCCGGCGCGGAGTACCAGCTCTCCAAGGTCGGCCGCTCCTTCATCGCGGGTCTGCTGCGGCACGCGGCGGAGATCTCGGCGGTCACCAACCAGTGGGTCAACAGCTACAAGCGCATCTGGGGCGGCTCGGAGCGCACCGCGGGCGCCGGCGGCGAGGCCCCGTCGTACATCTGCTGGGGTCACAACAACCGCAGCGCCCTCGTCCGCGTCCCGATGTACAAGCCCGGCAAGACCGGCTCGGCGCGCGTGGAGGTCCGCTCCCTCGACGCCGGGGCCAACCCGTACCTGGCCTACGCCCTGCTGCTGGCGGCCGGCCTGAAGGGCATCGAGGAGGGCTACGAGCTCCCGCCGGGCGCCGAGGACGACGTCTGGGCCCTCTCCGACGCGGAACGCCGGGCGCTCGGCATCGAGCCGCTGCCGCAGAACCTGGGCGAGGCCCTGAGCCTGATGCAGCGCAGCGACCTGGCCGCCGAAACCCTCGGCGAGCACGTCTTCGACTTCTTCCTGCGCAACAAGAAGCAGGAGTGGGAGGAGTACCGCTCCGAGGTCACCGCCTTCGAACTCCGCAAGAACCTGCCGGTGCTGTAGCCGCGGGCCGGTACCGCCGGTACCGCCGATGCCGGGGGGCCGATGGTCGTGGACCTCGGCCCCCGTCCGGGCGACCGACGTCAGCCCATGCTCTTCGCGCCGTCCAGGGACTCGCGGAGGATGTCGGCGTGGCCCGCGTGCTGAGCGGTCTCGGCGATGATGTGCAGCAGCACCCTGCGGGCCGTCCACCGTGCGTCGGACTCGAACCACGGGGCCTTCGGCAGGGGCCACGAGACGTCCAGGTCGGGCAGCTCGGCGACCAGTTCGTCGGTCCGGCGGGCGACCTCGGCGTAGTCGGCCAGCACGCCGGCCAGCGTCTCACCGGGCAGCATGCGGAACTCGTCGGCCCGCCGGGCCCAGTCCTCCTCGGTCATGGCGGTGAAGTCGCCCATCGCCGAGGGGCCGTTCCGGATGAAGTCCACCCACTTCCGCTCGACCGAGGTGACGTGCTTGATCAGCCCGCCCAGACAGAGCTCTCCGGCGGTGGTCCGCAGTCCGGCTTGCTCGTCGGTGAGGTCACGGGTGGTGAAGCGCAGGAAGTGCCGGTGCTTGGCGAGCGTCTCCAGCAGGTCGGCGCGCTCACCGGTGACCGTCGGGGTAGTGGTCGCGTCGGGGGTGGTGGTCGTCTCGGTCACGCTCATGGTCGTCGTCCTCCGTCGTTCCTGGGTGCCTGAGTTCTCGTGTTTCTGTTCCGTCGTCCGAGGACCACGCTAGGAGGGATCTAGGTCGGATCACGTCCTAGATCCACGCATCGCCGCCCACAACAAGCGGAAGCCCCCCTTCCGTAACTGCACGGAACCTTGCCAGCCCCACGGGGGTGGCCCTACTGTCGCGACGAACGAACAGAAAGCGCTTTCTCACCGATGAGTCCGGCCCACCCCGCCCCCACTCATCGGTCTGCCTGTCATGCGCATGACAGGCACAGGCACACGCAATGGCGTGAACCCTGACTCGCTTGACCCCTGACTCGGAAGAAGAAAGGCGAGACGAGAATGAGACGATCAGTCGCCGTGCGACTCTCCGCGTTACTGGCCACGGGCGCCCTCGCGGCCGCGACCGGCGTGGCCCTGTCGACCTCCACGGCCTCCGCGGCAACCGGCGGCGTCACCGGCTTCGCGACCCAGAACGGCGGAACCACCGGCGGTGCCGGCGGCCAGACGGTCCGGGCCACCACCGGCACCGCGATCCACCAGGCACTGTGCAGCCGGGCCGGCAGCTCCACCCCGATCACCATCCAGGTCGAGGGCACCATCAACCACGGCAACACCACCAAGGTGTCCGGCGACAGCTGCAGCACCGCCGCCGACAAGATCGAGCTCAAGCAGATCAGCAACGTCACGATCGTCGGGGTCGGAAACGGTGCCGTCTTCGACCAACTGGGCATCCACATCCGGGAGTCCAGCAACATCATCATCCAGAACGTGACCGTCCGGAACGTCAAGAAGTCCGGCTCGCCCACGTCGAACGGCGGCGACGCCATCGGCATGGAAAGCGATGTCCGCAACGTCTGGGTGGACCACGCAACCCTCGAGGCGTCCGGCGGTGAGTCGGAGGGCTACGACGGCCTCTTCGACATGAAGGACAACACCCAGTACGTGACGCTGTCCTACAGCACCCTGCGCAACTCCGGCCGCGGCGGCCTGATCGGTTCCAGCGAGAGCGACCGCTCCAACGGCTATGTCACGTTCCACCACAACCTGTACGAGAACCTCGACTCCCGTACGCCTCTCCTGCGCGGCGGCATCGCGCACATCTACAACAACCACTACAAGAACCTGAACGAGTCCGGGATCAACTCCCGGGCCGGCGCCCGAGCCAAGGTGGACAACAACTACTTCGAGGACTCCAAGGACGTCCTCGGCACGTTCTACACCGACGAGGCCGGCTACTGGCAGGTCAGCGGCAACATCTTCGACAACGTGACCTGGTCCGAGCGTGAAGGCGACAACAACCCGGCCGGCCCGAACCCGACGTCGAACACCTCGGTGAGCATCCCGTACGCGTACACCCTCGACGCGGGCAACTGCGTGCCGAGCGTGGTCAGCCAGACGGCGGGCGCCAACAAGGGCCTGAAGGTCTCCGACGGCAGCTGCACCCCGCAGACCCCGGACCCGACCGACCCCGGTCCGACGGACCCGGACCCGACCGACCCCGACCCCACCGACCCGGACCCGACCGACCCGCCCACCGGCACCAACCTCAGCATCGGCGCGGGCTCCGACGGTTCCTCCAAGGCCGACGGCACCAGCTACGGCAACGTCCGTGACGGCGACATGAGCACCTACTGGTCGCCCTCCGGCTCGACCGGCTCGGTCTCGGTCAAGTGGGGCTCGGCCACCACCGTCTCCAAGATCAACATCCGTGAGGCGGCGGGCTCCGAGGGCAGGATCGGCTCCTACCGCGTCATCAACCACGACACCGGCGCGGTCCTGGCCTCGGGCAGCGGAGCGGGCGTCATCGGCTTCGCCCCGGCCTCGCTGAAGAAGATCACCTTCGAGATCACGAGCTCGTCCGGCACCCCGAGGGTCGCCGAGTTCGAGACCTACGCGGGATGACAAGCCGATGACAAGCCCCTGCCCCGGCCGCACCCGGCCGGGGCAGGACTCCCTCCGATCCCGGACGCCTCACGCACGGCCGGAACGGTTCCCGGCCTCGTCCGTGCCCGCCTGCCGCCGGGCCTCGCCCACGACGGTCCGGGCCTGTTCCGCCGCCGTCCCCGCGACCTGACCGGCGGCCTGCCCGGCCTGAGGGGGATGTGCGTGACGCGGTGTGCGAAGGGTGCGGGGGAGACGCGGCCGCGGGGCTCCGCTACGCCTCCGCCTGCTCCGTCAGCAGCTTGTGCAGCGGCTCCTCCGCCCGCCGGCGGTACTCCTGGACCGCCCAGCCGTTGCCGTCCGGGTCCGTGAAGTACATGAAGGTGGCGCCGTCGGACTCGGCGTACTGGACCGGTTCGGTGACGTCCAGGCCCCGCTCGACCAGTTCCGCGTGGGCGGCCTTGATGTCGGCGACGCAGAGCTGGAGCCCCTGGTAGGAGCCGGGGGCCGGGGTGGGCCCCGGGGTCGACTCCCAGAGGGTGTCCCCGAGGGCGATCGAGCAGCCGGAGCCGGGCGGGGTCAGCTGGACGATGCGCATGCCCGGCATGACCTCCTGGTCGATGTCGACGTGGAAGCCGACCTTGTCCCGGTAGAAGTCCCTGGCCCGGTCGATGTCGCTCACCGGGAGCGGGATCACTTCGAGGGTCATGTCCATGAAAACTCCGGCTTCGTCGTCGCGTACGGCTTCAGCCGAACCGCCACCTCGTCTGGCTGAACGGCTCTCCCTTACCGAATCCGAAAACGGTCCGTGGCGCCACCGAAAACACCACAGCGCGTCCCGGGCCGTGATGGAAGTGCCCCTCCCGCACCTCGAAGTGCCAGAAGCTGCCGTACTTCTCCTCCCACGCCGCCGCCAGCTCGCGCAGCCGCGCGTCGTCGCCGACCCGTACGGCCTCGCCCTCCACCACCACGTCGTAACCCCTGTTCCAGGTGTTGGTGCCGGTGGTCAGCACGACGTGGGGGTTCTCCGCCAGGTTGCGGGCCTTGCGCTCCTCCGGACCGGTGCAGAAGTGCAGCGCGCCCGCCGACCAGACGGCGGGGAGCGGCGTGACATGAGGGCGCCCGTCGGGGCGGACCGTGGAGATCCAGAACAGTTCCGCCTCGGTGATCAGCCGCTCCACCTCGGACCAGGGCGGCGAACCTGCTTCCGGATCGCTGTAGCGCGGGTCGAGGCGGGTCTCGGGATTGCCGTTCATGGGACCTCCATCGCGGGTCGGCGGTACATCCCTACCTCCGTCGGACCCCGTCCGACGCCGGAACTCATCGCAGGCCGCCCCAGGGCCGCACGCTCGCACTCCGGCTAGGCTCATGGCCGTACGACCCAGATCCGAGGCACGAGGGAGACCGGGGATGACGTCGGCGCCGGGGCGCAGGAGCAGTATCTTCACGCGGCTGCTGCGGCACGGCTTCACCGATCCGTCCGCCGCCGAGCGGCTGCTGGACAGCGACGAGCTGGCGCCCGTGCGCAACGACCCGGTCCTGCTGGACGCCCTCGGCCGGACGGCCGACCCCGACCTCGCCCTGGTGGGACTCGTACGGCTGCTGGAGGCGCAGGACGGCGCCACCGCCCGCCAGGAACTGCTGGACACCCTGATAGCCGCCAAGCCGCTGCGGGACCGGCTGCTCGGGGTGCTGGGCGCCTCCGAGGCACTCGCCGGCCACCTCGCCCGGCACCCGAGCGACTGGCAGGCCCTGGTCACCTACGAGCCGCGCGATCTGCACCCCGGCATCGAGGAGTTCGAGCGCGGTCTCGCCGCCGCCGCCGACCCGGTGTCCCTGCGCGTCGCCTACCGGCGCTGTCTGCTGTCCATCGCCGCCCGTGACGTCTGCGGCACCATCGAGGTCGCCGAGACCGCCGCCGAGCTGGCCGACCTCGCCACCGCCACCCTGCGCGCCGCCCTCGCCCTCGCCGGGGCCGCCGCGCCCGAGGACGCCGCGCTGTGCCGGCTCGCGGTGATCGCGATGGGCAAGTGCGGGGGACACGAGCTGAACTACGTCTCCGACGTCGACGTGATCTTCGTCGGCGAGGCCGTGGACGGGGCCGACGAGGACAAGGCGCTGCGCGCCGCGACCCGGCTCGCCTCGCACATGATGCGGATCTGCTCCGAGACCACCGTCGAGGGCTCCATCTGGCCCGTCGACGCCAATCTCCGCCCCGAGGGCCGCAACGGGCCGCTGGTGCGCACCCTCGCCTCCCACCTCGCCTACTACCAGCGCTGGGCCAAGACCTGGGAGTTCCAGGCGCTGCTCAAGGCCCGCCCGGTCGCCGGCGACCCCGCCCTCGGCGAGGAGTACGTCCGGGCGCTCCAGCCGCTGGTGTGGCAGGCCGCCGAGCGGGAGAACTTCGTCGCCGACGTGCAGAAGATGCGCCGCCGGGTGGTGGAGAACATCCCCGCCGCCGAGATCGACCGCCAGCTCAAGCTCGGCCCGGGCGGCCTGCGGGACGTGGAGTTCGCCGTACAGCTGCTCCAGCTGGTGCACGGCCGCGCCGACGCCTCGCTGCGCAGCGGCACCACCCTCGACGCGCTGAAGGCCCTCGCCGCCGGCGGCTACGTCGGCCGCACGGACGCCGCCCAGCTCGACGACGCCTACCGCTTCCTGCGCTCCATGGAGCACCGCATCCAGCTCCACCGGCTGCGCCGCACCCACCTCGTCCCCGAGGACGAGGCCGACCTGCGGCGCCTGGCCCGCTCCCTCGACCTGCGCACCGACCCGGTCGCCACCCTGATCCGCGAGTGGAAGCGGCACTCCTCCGTCGTACGGCGGCTGCACGAGAAGCTGTTCTACCGGCCGCTGCTGGACGCCGTCGCGGCGCTCGCCCCCGGCGAGGCCCGGCTCAGCGCGGAGGCGGCCCGCGAGCGCATGGTGGCCCTCGGATACGCCGACCCGGCCGCCGCGCTGCGCCACCTGGAGGCGCTGGCGTCCGGCGTCACCCGCAAGGCCGCCATCCAGCGCACCCTGCTGCCCGTGCTGCTCGGCTGGTTCGCGGACTCCGCCGACCCGGACGCCGGACTGCTCAACTTCCGCAAGGTCTCCGACGCGCTCGGCAAGACCCCCTGGTACCTGCGGCTGCTGCGCGACGAGGGAGCGGCCGCCGAGAACCTGGCCCGCGTGCTGTCCGCCGGGCGGCTCGCCCCCGACCTGCTGATGCGCGCCCCCGAGGCGGTGGCCCTGCTCGGCGACGGCGACGGCGGGGGACTGACCCCCCGCTCCCGCGCCCACCTCGAGCAGGAGATCCTCGCCGCCGTCCGTCGCGCCGACAACGCCGTCCAGGGCGTCACGGCCGCCCGCGGCGTGCGCCGCCGGGAGCTGTTCCGTACGTCCGCCGCCGACATCGTCGGCTCCTACGGCACCGAGTCCCAGCCCGCCGAGGCCGACCAGGGCGCCCTGGTGGACCTGGTGGGCGGCGCGGTGTCCGACCTGACGGCCGCCACCCTCGCCGGCACGCTCCGCGCGGTGGTGCGCGAGGGCTGGGGGGACACGCTCCCCACCCGCTTCGCGATCATCGGCATGGGCCGCTTCGGCGGGCACGAGCTGGGCTACGGCTCCGACGCGGACGTGCTGTTCGTGCACGAGCCGCGCGACGGCGTGGACGAACGGGAGGCGGCCGGGGCGGCGGGCAAGGTCGTCGCCGAGATGCGCCGGCTGCTCCAGATCCCCAGCGCCGACCCGCCGCTGCTGATCGACGCCGACCTGCGCCCGGAGGGGAAGTCCGGGCCGCTGGTGCGCACCCTCGCGTCGTACGAGGCGTACTACCGCCGCTGGTCGCTGGTGTGGGAGCGGCACGCGCTGCTGCGCGCCGAACTTGTCGCCGGTGACGAGGACCTCGGCCGCCGCTTCGTCGAGCTGATCGACCCGCTGCGCTACCCGGCCGACGGGCTCGACGAGGAGGCGGTCCGCGAGATCCGGCGGCTGAAGGCCCGCATGGAGTCCGAACGGCTGCCGCGCGGCGCCGACCCCAAGCTGCACGCCAAGCTGGGCCCGGGCGGGCTGTCCGACGTGGAGTGGACCGTGCAGCTGCTCCAGCTGCGGCACGGCGCGCAGGAGCCGGCGCTGCGCACGACCCGGACACGCGAGGCGCTGGCCGCCGCCCGCACGGCCGGACTGATCTCCGAGGACGACGCCGGCATCCTCGACGAGGCCTGGGTGCTGGCCACCCGCGTGCGCAACGCGGTGATGCTGGTCAAGGGCCGCGCGGGGGACACCTTCCCCACCCAGCCCCGCGAACTGGGCGCCGTCGGCCGCTACCTGGGCTACGGCCCCGGCCACGCGGGCGACATGCTCGACGCCTACCGGCGTACGGCGCGGCGGGCGCGGGGCGTGGTGGAGGAGCTGTTCTACGGAGGGGCGTGACGGCGGTCCGGGACGTGAGGGCGTGGCCCCGCGTGACGGAGGGCCCCCGCATCACCCCTGCTTCGGCACCGGAATCCGCTCCGGCTCCCGTTTGCCCCGTCCCGTCCGCTTCTCCCGTTCGGGCACCAGCCTCGGCAGGGCGTACGGCTGCCGGCCGTACCAGACCACTGCGACGCCGTAGCCGACGGCCAGGCAGACGACGCCGCCCACCGCGTCCAGCCAGAAGTGGTTGGCGGTGGCGACGATGACCACCAGCGTGGCCGCCGGGTACACCAGCCCCAGCACCCGCGCCCACGGGACCGTGGCCAGCGCGAAGATCGTCAGACCGCACCACACGGACCAGCCGATGTGCATCGACGGCATCGCGGCGTACTGGTTGGACATGTTCTTCAGATCGCCCGACGCCATCGAACCCCAGGTCTGGTGGACCAGCACGGTGTCGATGAAGTCCTGGCCGTTCATCAGCCGGGGCGGGGCGAGCGGATACAGGTAGTAGCCGACCAGGGCGATGCCCGTCGTGGTGAAGAGGACCAGCCGGGTCGCCGCGTACCGGCCCGGATGACTACGGTAGAGCCACACCAGGACACCCAGAGTGACCACGAAATGCAGGGTGGCGTAGTAGTAGTTCATGCCGACGACGAGCCAGGTCACCGAGTTCACGGCATGGTTGACGGACTCCTCGAACGCCGTGCCGAGCTGCTGTTCCAGGCGCCAGATCCAGTCGGCGTTGCGCAGCGCCTCGGCGCGCTGTTCGGGAACGGCGTTGCGGACGAGCGAGTACGTCCAGTAGCTGACCGCGATCAGCAGGATCTCGAACCACAGCCGGGGGCGGCGGGGGGTGCGCCGACGGCGCAGGCGGTCCCGCCCCGTCGTCTCCTCCGCGACGGGATGCGCTGCGGCCTCTTCCCGGCCTTCCAGCGTTGTCACGGTCGTGTCACCCATGGGCACAGAGTCTGCCAGAAAAGACGTCCCCCTCGGATCATCCCTCGGTCGGGCCCGGCCCGCATGTTCTCCCCCGGGAACAGGCGTCCGCCCTCCTACCGTGGCAGTGCCGGAAAGGCCGTATATCCGTCCTAGGGACGATTCCGCTCCCCAGGGGCCGAAGCGGTCGAACCGCGCACCACCAGCTCCGGCATGAACACGAACTCGCTGTGCGGCGCGGGCGTTCCGCCGATCTCCTCGAGCAGGGTGCGCACCGCCGCCTGGCCCATCGCGGGGACCGGCTTGCGGACCGTGGTCAGCGGCGGGTCGGTGAAGGCGATCAGCGGCGAGTCGTCGAAACCGACCACCGAGATGTCCTTCGGCACGTCCAGTCCGCGCTGGCGGGCCGCCCGTATCGCGCCCAGCGCCATCATGTCGCTCGCGCACACCACCGCCGTGCAGTCGCGGTCCATCAGCGCGTTGGCGGCGGCCTGGCCGCCCTCCAGCGTGTACAGGGAGTGCTGGATCAGCTCGGTTTCGACCGTCTCCGCACTCAGGCCCAGCTGCTCCTGCACCGCGCGGACGAAACCCTCTATCTTGCGCTGCACCGGCACGAACCGCTTCGGCCCGAGCGCCAGCCCGATCCGGGTGTGCCCGAGCGAGGCCAGGTGCGTCACGGCGAGTGCCATGGCGGCCCGGTCGTCGGGGGAGATGAACGGAGCCTGCACCTTCGGCGAGAAGCCGTCGACGAGTACGAACGGCACGCCCTGCGCCCGCAGTCGCTCGTAGCGCTGCATGTCGGCGGTGGTGTCGGCGTGCAGTCCAGAGACGTAGATGATGCCGGCCACCCCGCGGTCCACGAGCATCTCCGTCAGCTCGTCCTCCGTCGACCCGCCCGGGGTCTGGGTGGCGAGCACGGGGGTGTAGCCCTGGCGCGTCAGCGCCTGCCCGATGACCTGGGCCAGCGCCGGGAAGATCGGGTTCTCCAGCTCGGGGGTGATCAGCCCGACCAGGCCCTCGCTGCGCTGCCGCAGCCGTACCGGGCGCTCGTAGCCCAGCACGTCGAGGGCGGCGAGCACGGACTGGCGGGTGGTGGCGGCGACGCCCGGCTTCCCGTTCAGGACCCGGCTGACGGTCGCCTCGCTCACCCCCGCCTGAGCAGCGATATCAGCAAGCCGTGTGGTCACAGGACTGGACTGTATCTGCCGTTTCTCCCCTTGCACACCGATCGGACGCCTGGTGCGCGCCGTCGGACGGCCCGCTGCGGGCTGCTGGGTCATCGCGATCCCTCAAGTCGTGGTCGGCGTCCGGTCCGCAAGGGATGATTCCCCCGGCGGCAACGGATGGCAAGTGCTTGCAGAGTCTTGCACAACAGTCCGAACCCCTGTCGTACGGGCGGAAACCCGGGTCGCGCAATGGTCGAGGAGAGGTCACGGCGGCATAACTCTCGGCGTCTCTTGCAAAACTTTTCTGCAAGGTCTTTCGGAACGGTTCCATCGCTGTTACGTTCACGTCGCCCGGCGGCGGCAACGGCGCGGTCGGCAAGTCAGCGGGACGGCAGACGGGGCCGACCCGCGGGCCCGGTCGTCACGTTCCCGTCTGCCTCGCAACGCCTGGCACGCACGCTCGCAGCGTTGCCGAAGCACCCACGTGGCTCCGCCACGAGGGCGCTCCGGCGCCTTGCGATCGTACGCACCGGACGCCGCGAGGCCCGCCCTTCGGGCGGACGACGGGAATGTGACGACCGGGCCCACCACACGGGCTTAACCCTCAAGGAGAACCTCATGCGGCGTGGCATAGCGGCCACCGCGCTGGTGGCGTCCCTCGCCCTCGCGGCGACGGCCTGCGGCGGAGACAGCGACAGCGGCGACAAGGCCGACGGCCCGGTCACCATCACCTGGTGGGACACCTCCAACGCGACCAACGAGGCGCCGACCTACCAGGCCCTGGTCAAGGAGTTCGAGGCCGCCAACAAGGACATCAAGGTCAAGTTCGTCAACGTCCCCTTCGACCAGGCGCAGAACAAGTTCGACACCGCCGCCGGTTCCAAGGGCGCCCCCGACGTGCTGCGCTCCGAGGTCGGCTGGACCCCCGCCTTCGCGAAGAAGGGCTTCTTCCTGCCGCTGGACGGCACCGAGGCCCTCGCCGAGCAGGACAAGTTCAAGCCCAACCTGGTCGAGCAGGCCAAGTACGAGGGCAAGACCTACGGCGTCCCCTTCACCACGGACACCCTCGCCTTCGTCTACAACAAGGCGCTCTTCGAGAAGGCCGGCGTCGAGGCCCCCAAGACCTGGGACGACCTGAAGAAGGCCGCCGCCACCATCAAGGACAAGACCGGCGTCGACGGCTACTGGGGCTCCACCGCCGGCTACTACGCCCAGCCGTTCCTCTACGGCGAGGGCACCGACATGGTCGACGCCGACGCCAAGAAGATCACCGTGAAGTCCCCCGAGGCCGAGAAGGCCTACGGCACCTGGCTCGACCTCTTCGACGGCAAGGGCCTGCACAAGGCCGACGTGACCGCCGACGCCTACGCCCACATCCAGGACGCGTTCGTCAACGGCAAGGTCGCCTCGATCATCCAGGGCCCGTGGGAGATCACCAACTTCTACAAGGGCTCCGCCTTCAAGGACAAGAACAACCTCGGCATCGCCACCGTCCCGGCCGGCTCCACCGGCAAGGCGGGCGCCCCGACCGGTGGCCACAACCTCTCGGTCTACGCCGGCTCCACGAAGGACAAGCAGGAGGCCGCGCTGAAGTTCGTGAAGTTCATGACCTCGGCCAAGGCGCAGGAGACCATCGCGCTGAAGAACTCCACGCTGCCCACGCGCGACGACGCCTACACCGACCAGGTGAAGGCCGACCCGGGCATCGCCGGCTACCAGACGGTCCTCTCGGCCGCCCAGCCGCGCCCGGCCCTGCCCGAGTACAGCTCGCTGTGGGGTCCGATGGACGACGAGCTCCCGCAGATCGCGAGCGGCAAGGAGTCCCTGGACAAGGGCCTCGGTGACGCGGAGACCGCGATCGCCAAGCTGGTGCCGGACTTCAGCAAGTAATGCCCGCGTGGCCGCCGGACCCGCTTCCCGGAGGGGAGGGTCCGGCGGCCGCCGGCCTGTGTGCCGTATTCCTTGATCATCCAGAAGGTGCCGAACCATGACAGTCGCCATCGACCGCGCGACCGGCAAGCGCCGCGGTGACCGCGCGCCCCGCCCCGGGCCGGTCAGCCGCCTCAAGCGCGGATACCAGAAGTACTGGTACGCCTACGCCATGATCGCGCCGGTGGCGCTGGTGCTCGGCGTCATCGTGCTGTACCCCCTCGCGTACGGCTTCTATCTCACGCTCACCGACGCCGACAGCCTCAACTCGGCCCGCACCATCGGTGTCAACGAGATCGAGGCCACGTGGAAGTTCATCGGCATCGACAACTACGCCGACATCCTGTGGGGCGAGACGGCCTACGACCGCTTCTGGTCGCACTTCATCTGGACGATCGTGTGGACGGCCGCCTGTGTCGCCCTGCACTACGGCATCGGACTGGGCCTCGCCCTGCTGCTCAACCAGAAGCTGCGCGGCCGCACCCTCTACCGGCTGCTCCTGATCCTGCCGTGGGCCGTGCCGACCTTCGTCACCGTCTTCGGCTGGCGCTTCATGCTCGCCGACGCCGGCATCATCAACGACGGCCTGGGCGCGCTCGGCCTGCCCACCCCGGCGTGGCTGGAGGACACCTTCTGGCAGCGCGTCGCCGCCATCATGGTCAACACCTGGTGCGGTGTGCCCTTCATGATGATCTCGCTGCTCGGCGGGCTGCAGTCCATCGACGCCAGCCTGTACGAGGCGGCCGAGATGGACGGCGCGAGCGCCTGGCAGCGGTTCCGCCACGTCACCCTGCCCGGCCTGCGCTCGGTCAGCTCCACCGTGATCCTGCTCGGCGTCATCTGGACCTTCAACCAGTTCGCGATCATCTTCCTGCTCTTCGGCAACACCGCGCCGGACGCGCAGATCCTGGTCACCTGGGCCTACCAGCTCGGCTTCGGACAGCAGCCGCGCGAGTTCGCCGAGTCCGCGGCCTACGGCATGCTGCTGCTGGCCATCCTGATCGTCTTCACCTCCTTCTACCGCCGCTGGCTGAACCGCAATGAGCAGCAGCTCGCGATCTGAGGCAGGAGTCCCCATGAGCACCCCGACCGTCACCACCGCTGCTCCCGCGGACCGGCCCGCCGACGACCCGCGCCCGCCCCGCAAGGCGCGCCGGCGCGGCGAGAGCAGCCCCGCGGCCCGCCTCACCTCGCACGGCATCCTGATCGTCGCCAGTGTGATCGCGCTCTTCCCGGTCGCCTGGCTGGTCTTCCTGTCCCTCGGCCCCGACAAGGACGACTATCTGCGTCCCGGCGGCATCTGGGGCAAGATGACGCTCGACAACTACTCGTTCGTGCTGCAGAACACGAACTTCTTCGACTGGCTCAAGAGCTCGCTGATCGTCTCGCTCGGCACCACGGTCATCGGGGTCCTGGTCGCCGCGACCACCGGCTACGCCGTCTCCCGCATGCGCTTCCCGGGCTACAAGAAGTTCATGTGGGTGCTGCTGGTCACCCAGATGTTCCCCGTGGCGGTCCTGATGGTGCCGATGTACCAGATCCTCTCGGATCTGCAGCTCATCGACAGTTACCTTGGACTCATCCTCGTCTACTGCTCGACGGCGGTGCCGTACTGCGCCTGGCTGATGAAGGGCTACTTCGACACCATCCCGTTCGAGATCGACGAGGCGGGACGCGTCGACGGGCTGACCCCCTTCGGCACGTTCGCGCGGCTGATCCTGCCGCTCGCCAAGCCCGGGCTGGCGGTCGCCGCGTTCTACAGCTTCATCACCGCGTTCGGCGAGGTCGCCTTCGCCACGACGTTCATGCTCGACGACGAGAAGTACACCCTCGCGGTCGGTCTGCAGAGCTTCGTCAGCGAGCACGACGCACAGCGCAACCTCATGGCCGCCACCGCGGTCCTGATCGCGATACCGGTCTCCGCGTTCTTCTACCTCGTGCAGAAGAACCTGGTCACCGGCCTCACCGCCGGCGGCACGAAGGGCTGACCCCCTTCGCGGCACGACTCCCGCGCGCCTGACTCGCGCGGGTAGGCGGCCGCGGTGCCCATCCGACCCCGCTGTCACCGCGGCCGCCTCGTCTCCCCGCCGACCCACTCGCCACCCGACGAACTCGTATCAAGGACGACATGAGCCAGCAGCCCTCCGCCGCCCCGGCCCCGACCCCCACGACCGACGCGGCCGTCGCCACCGTCGCCCGCCGCCGTGACTGGTGGCGGGACGCGGTGATCTACCAGGTGTACCCGCGCAGCTTCGCCGACAGCAACGGCGACGGCATGGGCGACCTGGAAGGCATCCGCTCCCGCCTGCCGTACCTGCGCGACCTCGGCGTGGACGCCGTGTGGCTCAGCCCCTTCTACGCCTCCCCGCAGGCCGACGCCGGTTACGACGTCGCCGACTACCGCGCCGTCGACCCGATGTTCGGCACCCTGCTTGACGCGGACGCGCTGATCCGCGACGCCCACGCGCTGGGCCTGCGCATCATCGTCGACCTCGTGCCCAACCACTCCTCCGACCAGCACGAGTGGTTCAAGCGCGCCCTCGCCGAGGGGCCCGGCTCGCCCTCGCGCGACCGCTACCACTTCCGCCCCGGCAAGGGCGCGAACGGCGAACTGCCGCCCAACGACTGGGAGTCGATCTTCGGCGGCCCCGCCTGGACCCGGGTCACCGAGCCCGACGGCACGCCCGGCGAGTGGTACCTGCACCTCTTCGCGCCCGAGCAGCCCGACTTCAACTGGGAGCACCCGGCGGTCGGCGACGAGTTCCGCTCCATCCTGCGGTTCTGGCTGGACATGGGCGTGGACGGCTTCCGCATCGACGTCGCCCACGGCATGGTGAAGGCCGAGGGCCTGCCCGACCTGGGATCCCATGAGCAGCTGAAGCTGCTGGGCAACGATGTCATGCCGTTCTTCGACCAGGACGGCGTGCACGACATCTACCGGCAGTGGCGGCTCATCCTCGACGAGTACTCCGGGGAACGTATCTTCGTCGCGGAAGCGTGGACCCCGACCGTCGAGCGCACCGCGAACTACGTGCGTCCCGACGAGCTGCACCAGGCGTTCAACTTCCAGTACCTGGGGACGCACTGGGACGCCGAGGAGCTGCGCACGGTCATCGACCGCACCCTGGACGCCATGCGCCCGGTCGGCGCCCCCGCCACCTGGGTGCTGTCCAACCACGACGTCACCCGGCACGCCACCCGCTTCGCCAACCCACCCGGTCTGGGCACCCAGATCCGCCTGGCCGGCGACCGTGAGCTGGGCCTGCGCAGGGCGCGTGCGGCGACGCTGCTGATGCTGGCGCTGCCCGGCTCGGCGTACGTCTACCAGGGCGAGGAGCTCGGTCTGCCGGACGTCGTGGACCTGCCGGACGAGGTGCGCCAGGACCCGGCGTACTTCCGGGGCGCGGGCCAGGACGGCTTCCGCGACGGCTGCCGGGTGCCGATCCCGTGGACCCGGGAGGGCTCCTCGTACGGCTTCGGCGACGGCGGCAGCTGGCTTCCGCAGCCGGAGGGCTGGGGCGAGCTGAGCATCGAGGCGCAGACCGGCGACCCCGGTTCGACCCTGGAGCTGTACCGGTCCGCGCTCGCCGTGCGCCGGGACGAGGCCGACCTGGGCGCGGGCGACGCGGTGGAGTGGCTGCGGGCGCCCGAGGGAGTCCTGGCCTTCCGGCGCGGGGAGTTCGTGTGCGTCGCCAACACCACGGAGGAGTCGGTGACCGTCCCGGCGTACGGGCGGGTGCTGATCGCCAGCGGTGAGGTGGCGGAGACGGCCGGCGAGGCGAAGGTCCCGGCGGACACCACCGTGTGGTGGACCACGGGCTGACGTTCGTCCGCCCCGCAACTTTTTCATACAAGTCGGTACGGCCCGCTGCCCTTTCGGGCGGCGGGCCTCTAACATCTGCGTTGCCGCAAGGTTGCTGAAGGTTTCTGCAAGAAGCTTCAACCAACTCCGGCGGTATCCCCACACCCTTCGATGAAGAAGGAACCCCACATGGCACGCAGAACCCTCTCCGCGGCCGTCGCCCTCGCGGCCGCCTCGGTTGTCATGGCCCCGACTGGTGCGGAGGCGTCCCCGCCCGGCACCAGGGACGTGACCGCCGTCCTCTTCGAGTGGAACTTCGCCTCCGTCGCCCGCGAGTGCACCACCACCCTCGGTCCCGCGGGATACGGATACGTCCAGGTCTCCCCGCCCGCCGAGCACATACAGGGCCCGCAGTGGTGGACGTCGTACCAGCCCGTGAGCTACCGGATCGCCGGCCGGCTCGGTGACCGCGCCGCGTTCAAGAACATGGTGGACACGTGTCACGCGGCCGGCGTCAAGGTCGTCGCCGACACGGTCATCAACCACATGTCCGCGGGCAGCGGCACGGGCACCGGCGGCTCGTCGTACGCGAAGTACGACTACCCCGGCCTGTACTCCTCCTTCGACTTCGACAACTGCACCTCGCAGATCAACAACTACGGCGACCGCTGGAACGTCCAGAACTGCGAGCTGGTCGGCCTCGCCGACCTCGACACCGGCGAGGACTACGTCCGCGGAGCCCTCGCCCGGTACATGAACGACCTGCTCTCGCTCGGTGTGGACGGCTTCCGCATCGACGCGGCCAAGCACATGCCGGCGGCCGACCTGGCCAACATCAAGTCCCGGCTGAGCAACCCCTCCGTCTACTGGAAGCAGGAGGTCATATACGGCGCCGGAGAGGCCGTTCAGCCCACCGAGTACACCGGCAACGGGGACGTCCAGGAGTTCCGCTACGCCTACGACCTCAAGCGGGTCTTCAACAACGAGAACCTCGCCTACCTGAAGAACTACGGCGAGGGCTGGGGCTACATGAACAGCTCCGTCTCCGGCGTCTTCGTCGACAACCACGACACCGAACGCAACGGTTCCACGCTGTCCTACAAGGACAACGCCACCTACACCCTGGCCAACGTCTTCATGCTGGCCTGGCCCTACGGCGCCCCGGACATCAACTCCGGGTACGAGTTCTCCGACCACGACGCCGGACCGCCGAACGGAGGCCGGGTCGACGCCTGCTGGCAGAGCGGCTGGAAGTGCCAGCACGCCTGGCCGGAGATCAAGTCCATGGTCGCCTTCCGCAACGCGACCCGGGGCCAGGCGGTCACCAACTGGTGGGACAACGGCGGCGACGCGATCGCCTTCGGCCGCGGCAGCAAGGGCTTCGTGGCCATCAACCACGAGTCCGGCTCACTGACCCGCACCTACCAGACCTCCCTGCCCGCGGGGACGTACTGCAACGTCCAGAACAACACCCCGGTGACGGTGGACGGCTCGGGCCGGCTGACCGCCACCCTGGGCTCCCACACGGCCCTCGCGGTGTACGCGGGCACGTCGGGCTGCTGAACACGCGCGCGTCGCGCCGCCGTTCACGGGCGGCGGCGCGACGCGCCCCCGCGATGTAAGTCCTTACCGTTACTTTCATAACCCTTGCTGTAAAGCTTTCAACGGCGATACGGTCACGCGGACGCTCCGGTGATGTGGCCGAAACAGGCCACCGCTGTGGCGTGGGGTCGGACCCAATGAGCCGTAAGCACAAGGAGTTCACTGCCTTGATACCCAGATGGCCCGCGCCCCCGGGGCGCCGCACCGCACGGGGGCGACGCGTCGCCGCCGTCACCGTGGCCGCGCTCGCCGCCGCCCTGGTGCAGCCGCTCGCCGCCCGCGCCGACACACCGCCCGCGCCCCCCTCGGACGCACAGCTCGCCAAGTCGCCCGCGCGGCACGACCTGACCCGCGAGCAGTTCTACTTCGTCCTGCCGGACCGTTTCGCCAACGGGGACAGCGGGAACGACCGCGGCGGACTGACCGGTTCACGCCTGACCACCGGCTACGACCCCACCGACAAGGGCTTCTACCAGGGTGGTGACCTCAAGGGCCTGACGAAGCGGCTCGACTACATCAAGGGACTCGGCACCACCGCCATCTGGATGGCGCCGATCTTCAAGAACCAGCCCGTGCAGGGCACCGGCAAGGACGCCTCCGCCGGTTACCACGGTTACTGGATCACCGACTTCACCCAGGTCGACCCGCACTTCGGCACCAACCAGGACCTCGAAACCCTCATCGACAAGGCCCACGCCAAGGGCATGAAGGTCTTCTTCGACGTCATCACCAACCACACCGCCGACGTCGTCGACTACGAGGAGAAGTCCTACGGCTACCTCTCCAAGGGCGCCTTCCCGTACCTGACGAAGGACGGCGAGCCCTTCGACGACGCCGACTACGCCGACGGCGACCGCGGGTTCCCGCGCGTGGACGCCGGTTCGTTCCCCCGCACCCCGGTCGTGCCCGGCGCCAAGAAGCGGATCAAGGTCCCGTCCTGGCTCAACGACCCGGCGATGTACCACAACCGGGGCGACTCCACCTTCGCCGGCGAGTCCGCCGAGTACGGCGACTTCTCCGGCCTCGACGACCTGTGGACCGAGCGTCCCGAGGTCGTCGACGGCATGGAGAAGATCTACCAGCGGTGGGTGAAGGACTTCGACATCGACGGCTTCCGGATCGACACCGTGAAGCACGTCAACATGGAGTTCTGGACCCAGTGGGCCACCGCCCTGGACTCCTACGCCGCCAAGAAGGGCCGCGACGACTTCTTCATGTTCGGCGAGGTCTACTCCGCCGACACGGACGTCACCGCCCCGTACGTCACCGAGGGCCGCCTCGACGCCACGCTCGACTTCCCCTTCCAGGAAGCGGCGCGGCAGTACGCCTCCCAGAGCGGCAGCGCGAAGAAGCTGGCCTCGGTCTTCGGCGACGACTACAAGTACACGACCGGCCGGGCCAACGCCTACGAGCAGGTCACCTTCCTCGGCAACCACGACATGGGCCGCATCGGCACGTTCCTGAAGCAGGACAACCCGGAGGCCTCCGACGCCGAGCTGCTGAAGAAGGACATGCTCGCCAACGAGCTGATGTTCCTCAGCCGCGGCAACCCGGTCGTCTACTACGGCGACGAGCAGGGCTTCACCGGCGCCGGCGGCGACAAGGACGCCCGCCAGACCCTGTTCGCCTCCCGCACGGCCGACTACCTCGACGACGACCTGATCGGCACCGGCCGCACCCACGCCGAGGACACCTACGACACGCGAGCACCGCTCTACGAGCAGATCAGTGCTCTCGCCAAGCTCCGCAAGGCGCACCCGGCCCTCACCGACGGCATCCAGCAGGAGCGGTACGCCGCCGACGGCGCGGGCGTCTACGCCTTCTCCCGCACCGGCACCGGCAAGGACACCACCGAGTACGTGGTCGCCTTCAACAACGCCGCCGAGGCCCGGGAGGCCACCTTCGCGACCGGCTCCGCCCGGATGACGTTCAAGGGCCTCCACGGCACCGACGCCACCGTCACCAGCGACGCCGACAAGAAGATCACCGTCACCGTTCCGGCCGGCCGGGCGATCGTCCTCAAGGCCGCCGGCCCGCTCGACCGGCCCGCCGCGAAGCCCACGGTCACCCTCCGGGCCCCCGACGCCGGCGCCACCGGCACCGTCGAGCTCACCGCCGACGTCGAGGGCGGCCGGCTCAACCGGGTCGTCTTCGCCGCCCAGACCGGCAACGGCAGGTGGCAGACGCTCGGCTCCGCCGACCACGCCCCCTACAAGGTGACCCACACCATCGGCGAGGACGTCCCCGCCGGCACCGCCCTGCGCTACAAGGCCGTCGTGATCGACTCGGCCGGCCGCACCGCGAGCACCCTGGCCGCCTCCACCACCGGCACCCCGCCCGTGGCCGAGCCGCCCACCGCCGCCTCCCGCGACTACGCGGTCGTCCACTACAAGCGCACGGACGGCGACTACGACGACTGGGGCCTGTACGCCTGGGGCGACCTGGCGGACGGCGAGGCCACCGAATGGCCGGACAGCCACCCCTTCACCGGCCGGGACGCCTACGGCGCCTTCGCGTACGTCAAGCTCAAGCCGGGCGCGTCCGACCTCGGCTTCCTCGTCATCGACAAGGAAGGCAACAAGGACGTCGCCACCGACCGCACGATCGACCTCACCAGAACCGGTGAGATCTGGATCGAGCAGGGCAAGGAGACCGTCACCGCCGAGCGGCCCGAGTACCCGGCCCAGGACACGACCAAGGCGGTGCTCCACTACCAGCGCGCCGACGGCGACTACGACGGCTGGGGCCTGCACACCTGGACCGGTGCCGCGAACCCCACCGACTGGTCGAAGCCCCTTGAGCCGGTGAAGACTGATGCCTATGGCGCTGTCTTCGAGGTGCCGCTCGCCGAGGGTGCCACCAGCCTCAGCTACATCATCCACAAGGGTGACGAGAAGGACCTCCCGTCCGACCAGTCGCTGGACCTCAAGGCCAACGGCCATGAGGTGTGGCTGTTGAACGGCCAGGAGAAGTACCTGCTGCCGCAGCCCGCGGGCTCCGCGGCCGCCCTCGACCTTGCCACCTCCAAGGCCGTCTGGATCGACCGCGACACCGTCGTCTGGAACGGCTCCGAGGCCGCCGCCTCCACCCAGCTCCTCGCCTCCCGCACCGGTTCCATCAAGGTGCAGGACGGCGCGCTGACCAGCGAGGACGCGCGCTGGATCCGGCTGACGAGCGCCAAGCTCACCGACGCCCAGAAGGCGAGGTTCCCGCACCTGAAGGACGGCACCGCCTGGTCCGTCGACCCGCGCGACCGGGACCGGGTGCGCGAGGCCCTGCGCGGGCAGGTCGTCGCAACCCAGCGGGCCGCCAACGGCGCCGTGCTCGCGGCGACCGGTGTGCAGATCGCCGGCGTCCTCGACGACCTCTACGCCGCCGACGCCACGAAGACCGAGCTGGGCCCGGTCTTCCGCCACGGCCGGCCCACCCTCTCGGTGTGGGCGCCGACCGCGCAGAACGTCACCCTGGAGATCGGCGACCGCACCGTCCGGATGCGCCGCGACGGCGACACCGGCGTCTGGTCCGTCACCGGACCGGGCTCCTGGAAGGGCAAGGAGTACCGGTACGCGGTGACGGTGTGGGCGCCCACCGCCGGTGAGATCGTCACCAACGAGGTCACCGACCCCTACTCGGTCGCCCTGACCACCGACTCCGAGCGCAGCCTCGTCGTCGACCTCGGCGACCGGTCCCTGAAGCCGCGTGCGTGGTCGACGTACGACAAGCCCAAGGCGGTGCCGCTGAAGGACGCGCAGATCCAGGAACTGCACATCCGGGACTTCTCCGTGGCGGACCGCACGGCGGACCACCGGGGCACCTACCTCGCCTTCACCGACGAGGACAGCGACGGCGGCAAGCACCTGCGCGAGCTGGCGAAGGCCGGCACCTCGTACGTGCATCTGCTGCCGGCGTTCGACATCGCCACCATCCCCGAGAAGAAGTCCGACCAGCAGACCGTCGACTGCGACCTGGCCTCCTACCCGGCCGACTCCGACAAGCAGCAGGAGTGCGTGGCGAAGGCAGCCGCCAAGGACGCCTACAACTGGGGCTACGACCCGTACCACTACACCGTCCCCGAGGGCTCCTACGCCACCGACCCGGACGGCACCGCCCGCACCGTCGAGTTCCGCAAGATGGTCAAGGCGCTCAACGAGGACGGCCTGCGGGTCGTGATGGACGTGGTCTACAACCACACCGCCGCGAGCGGCCAGGCGAAGACGTCCGTCCTGGACCGGATCGTGCCCGGCTACTACCAGCGGCTCCTCGCCGACGGCTCGGTCGCCAACAGCACCTGCTGCGCCAACACGGCCACCGAGAACGCCATGATGGGCAAGCTGGTCGTCGACTCGGTGGTCACCTGGGCCAAGGAGTACAAGGTCGACGGCTTCCGCTTCGACCTCATGGGCCACCACCCGAAGGCCAACATCCTCGCGGTCAGGAAGGCGCTCGACGCGCTGACCCTCAAGAAGGACGGCGTCGACGGCAAGAAGATCATCCTCTACGGCGAGGGCTGGAACTTCGGCGAGATCGCCGACGACGCCCGCTTCGTGCAGGCCACGCAGAAGAACATGGCCGGCACCGGCATCGCCACCTTCTCCGACCGGGCCCGCGACGCCGTGCGCGGCGGCGGCCCCTTCGACGAGGACCCCGGAGTGCAGGGCTTCGCCTCCGGCCTCTACACCGACCCCAACTCCTCGACAGGCAACGGCACCGAGGCCGAGCAGAAGGCCCGCCTGCTGCACTACCAGGACCTCATCAAGGTCGGCCTGAGCGGCAACCTCGCCGACTACACCTTCACCGACACCAGCGGCAAGGAGGTCAAGGGCTCCCAGGTCGACTACAACGGCTCGCCCGCCGGATACGCGGACGCGCCCGGCGACGCCCTCGCCTACGCGGACGCGCACGACAACGAGTCGCTGTTCGACGCGCTCGCCTTCAAGCTGCCGAAGGACACCCCGGCCGCGGACCGGGCGCGCATGCAGGTCCTCGCCATGGCGACGGCCACCCTCTCGCAGGGACCGGCCCTCTCCCAGGCGGGCACCGACCTGCTGCGCTCCAAGTCCCTGGACCGCAATTCCTACGACAGCGGCGACTGGTTCAACGCCATCCACTGGAACTGCGCGGACGGCAACGGCTTCGGCCGCGGACTGCCGCCGGCCGCCGACAACAAGGACAAGTGGCCCTACGCCAAGCCGCTGCTCGGCGCGGTGCAGGTCGGCTGCCCGCAGATCGAGGGCACCTCGGCCGCCTACCGGGACCTGCTGAAGATCCGCTCGACGGAGAAGGTCTTCTCCCTCGACACCGCGGGAGAGGTCCAGTCCCGGCTGTCCTTCCCGCTGTCGGGCAAGGACGAGACACCCGGCGTGATCACCATGAAACTGGGTGACCTGGTCGTCGTCTTCAACGCCACGCCCGAGCGGCAGGAGCAGCGCGTCGCCGCGCTCGCCGGGACGGGCCACGGTCTGCACCCGGTGCAGGCGGCGGGCGGGGACGCGGTCGTGAAGACCTCGTCCTACGCGAAGGGCACCGGCACGTTCACCGTCCCGGCGCGCACGGTCGCCGTGTTCACCGCGGCCGGCTGATCCCTGGCGGAAGCTGCGGCTAGTGTGAGCCCTCCTGACCGAAACAGGAGGGCTCATGCCGCAGATCACCGTCGACTACTCCGAGCGTCTGGCGGACGGCTTCGACCGGCCCGCCTTCGCGCGGGACCTGCACACCGCCGTCGTGGAGATCGCGGCCGCCAAGCCGCCGGCGTGCAAGACCCGGTTCCGGCGGACCGAGGACGTCGTGGTCGGCCCCGACACCGACGGGCACGCCCTCGTGCACGTGCACATCGGCCTGCTGGCCGGCCGCACCGACGAGACCAAGGCCCGGCTCACCGAGGCCGTGCTGGACCTGCTGCGGCAGTACGTCAAGCCGGACGGGGGCCAACTGCTGCACGCCTCCGCCGAGGTACGCGACCTGGACCCGTCGTACCGGAAGTTCGAGGGCGAGTAGGCCTCACGACAGGTCGCGGCGGCCCAGCCACGACGGCAGCACCGGTACCCCGTCCGCGTCCAGCTGGGCCAGTTGCTCCGCCGTCGGGCGAGGCGGGGCGGGCGGTGGTGGCGCCTCCACGACGGGTTCCGGGTCGGGCGGCGCCTCGACGACGGGGTCCGGGACGACGGGCGCCGCGGAGTCCTCCAGCAGTTCCGCCACCGTGAAGCGGGTGACGAACGAACGCCACGTTCCGTCGACGACGAGGAGGAACCCGTCTCCGTTTCTGAGGAGGCGACGACGCTTGTGGTTCAGCGGGTGGGTGGGCACATGACTCCGCGCCCGCCGTTCCAGCTCCGCGAGCGCCTCCTCCCGTGTCCCCTCGACATGCGCCACCACGTGGGCCTCCGTGTGCTTGCGCTCGCCGGTTCCCACGGTCGTCTCGACGACCAGCCCCCACGCCGATCCTGCGCTCACAGCTCCGCCAGCGAGATCAGCCGGGTGGCGAGGTCCGTGAACGGCCCGTCGCCCGGCTCGTTCTTGAGCAGTCCGCGCAGCAGCGTGGCCAGCTCCTCGTCCCGCGCGGCGGCCACGGCGGCGAGCGCGGCGAAGTCCTGCACCAGCTGCGCCTCCAGCTCGTCACGCGGCACCCGCCGCCCGTCCAGCCAGATCAGCGCCGTCGACTCGACGAGCGAGATCCAGGAGCGTACGACCAGTTCCAGCCGCGCCGGCGCCGGGCCCACCACGCCCATGTGCGACAGCATCTGGTCATACGCGGCCTGCCGCACGGAGTCGATCAGGGCGTTCGTGGCGGAGGAGCCGACGGCGGGACCGCCCCGCATCAGGGCGGCGAAACCGGGCCCGTGCTCCTCCACGAAGTCGAAGAACCGGGCCATCACCCGCCGCAGCCGTGACCCCAGCGGGCCCTCCTGCGGCTCCATGAACCGGGACGCCAGATCCTCCGAGGCACGCCTCAACGCCGCCTCGTACAGGCTGAGTTTGCCGGGGAAGTAGTGATAGACCAGCGGGCGGGAGATGCCCGCCCGGGACGCTATCTCGTCGATCGAGACCTCGTCGGGGGAGCGCCGGCTGAACAGTTCGAGGGCCACGCCGATCAACTGCTGCCGCCGCTCCTCGACTCCCATCCTGCGCCGCGCCCCGGTAGTCATACGAACACCTTACCGATCGATTCCGGCCTCTCTCGGTCCAGACCAGCCGGCGGTGTTCATCCGGTCATCGCAGCCCGCTGATCGACCGCCCGTTCTCCAGTCTGCCCACCAGGTCCGCCCGGGCACCCTTCTTCGCGCGGAGGGTCAACAGGGAACCCCGGGCCGACCCCTCGACGTCGCCCGTCGCCCTGACCGAGACCGTGTCGCGGCTGCCGGCGGCCAGCAGGTACCAGGCGCCCGCCTCGGACTTCCACAGCACCCCGGCGAGCACCCGCGGCTCCCGCTCCCCGCACGCCGGTACGTCCTCGGCCTTCGCCGCCACCGCCCCGAATCGCGCACCGGGCGTGTGGAACTGCGCCAGCACCCGCGCCCCGCCGCCCCGCCAGGTCTCCGCGCGGGTGCACACCCACTCCGCCCGCCTGCTCGCGCCGGGCAGCGGCTGCTCGGCGAACGCCCAGACGTTCACACTCCGCACGCCCGCCGAACGCACCGCGTCCAGCGAGCAGGCGTACGGTGCCCAGGTGCGCAGCGCCTTCGCGGCGGCCGCGTCGGTGACCGCGCCGGGCCGCCCGGCGGTCAGCCGGGCCGGGACCAGCTCGCCGAGGTCGGTCAGCAGCCGGGTGCCGGTGGCGTCGGTCAGCTCCAGCACGTTCCAGGAGGTGCAGGAGCCGTCCTTCGGCGCGGGGCCGGCCAGGGGCGAGGTCACTCCGTCGACGAGGGCGAGGGCCATCGCGCCGGAGCCCGGCTCGCGCAGGTCCCGCTCACCCGCCGCACGCACCCAGGGGGCGGTCAGATAGCGGATGTTGCCGTCGGTCCGGCTCAGCACCACCGCGCTCGACCCGGCCCGCCCGGCACCGTCGACCCGGGCGAGGTCCAGCGCGGCGCCCCTGGTGCCGTCCGCCGGCTCGGCGTACCGGACGAGGCGCAGGCCGTCGTGGAGGATCACCACCCGCGCGGTGCCGACCGTCCCCGCGTACAGCAGCTGGGGCGGTCCCGCCGGGCCGCCGGAGGGGGTGCCCGGAGTCGCCGAGACCTGAACGGTCCTCCCCGGGCGGGCCCAGACGGCGAGGGCGCGGCGCAGCAGGGCCCGGTCGTCGGTGAGCCGGCCGCGCGCGGGCCACACGGAGAAGTCGGTGCGCGCGGAGGTCTTCCACGCGTCGAGGGGCACCCGGGTCAGCTTCCCCGGGTCCAGCGCGGCCTGTGCGGCCGGGTTGCGCGCGTAGGGGGGTGCGGCGGCGCCGTCGGGACCCCAGCCGTCGCCCGGCAGGCCGACCAGTGCCCCGCACACCAGCAGCGCGGCCCCGCCGACCAGCGCGGCCTTCAGATGCCGGCGGCGGCGCAGCAGATCCGTGGGCCGGGCCTGGAGCGAACAGGGGTCGAACTCGCAGGAGCCGAGCAGCCGGTACGCGTCGGGGACCCGGTCCGCCTCGTCCAGCGCGGCATCCAGGTCGGTGACGCCCGCGGCGGTGAGCACCGCGCGCACGTCACCGTCCGGGAGCCGCTCCAGTCCACGCAGCGCGTGCGCGGCGCGGGCCGGCCCGGACAGGGCCGACAGACGCTGGTCCAGCGCGAGTTCGTCGGCGCCGCCCGGGCGCGGGAACAGCTTCAGCCCCCACACCTGGGGCAGCAGCGGAGGCAACTGGGCCCGTGTGGGCCAGGTGGCACGCCTCAGCGGGCGGCCCGCCTCCAGTGCCGTGCGCACCACCTGCAGCCGGACCAGCGCATAGCCGGGGTCCCCGTCGCGGCCGGCCGACTGGGCGGGGATCACCGGCGCGGGGGTACGGCCGCGGGGCAGCGCCCGCTGCACCAGGGAGTGCGCGGTGAGCACCCGCCTGCTCCGTCCGATGCGGGCGGGCAGCACCAGGTAGGCGAGCCGGACGAGCCGCGGATAGTGCTCGACGAGCGCGGCCTCGGCCTGCTCGACGTCCACCCCCGGGCCGGCCGGGGAGGAGGGCACCGAGGGCGGGACGACATCCTGTGACTGCACGTTCAGCAGAACGAGCAACCCGGTGGATGGTCACCTGACCGCATCGCCCGGTGAAATTTGAGCGCTGCGGTCCTCGCGGACGTATCGAAGGCCGAGGGCCCCGCGCCGGGGCTCCGTGCGGCGTGTCGCCGTCACGATGCCGCCGTAAGGACCGGAGGAACACATGAGGCTGACCCGACCGATGCTCGCGCTGACCGGCGCGGCCCTGGCCCTGGCGCTGGCGGGCTGCGGGTCCGGCGACGGCGGCGGGGACGAGGTGCCGCCCACCGCCACCGGCAGCCTGGAGCACCTGGCCGCCGAGGTGAAGTGCAAGCCGAACATGCAGACCGACGCCGACACCATCCGCCAAGCCCTGTGCAAGAAGGGCGGCGAGAAGTACGTCCTCGCCACCTTCTCCACCGACCGCGGACAGCGCGAGTGGCTCAACACGGCGAAGGACTACGGCGGTCACTACCTCGTCGGCCGCAAGTGGGTCGCCGTCGGTCACGAGGACGTGGTCGCCGAGCTCCGGGGAGAGCTCGGCGGCACCCTGGAGGAGGGCATGGACCACAGCGGCACGAACCACGGCGGCGGTTCGGGCGACGGCGGTTCCGGTGACGGTGGCGGGCACGCGGACGGGCACGACGGCCACGGCGGCTGATCACCGCCCGGGCGTCGCACCGGGGCAGCACGAAGGAGGGCCGGTGGCGGGACATCCCCGCCACCGGCCCTCCCTCATCGGCGACCGGCGGGACCGCTACTGACAGTCCTCACCGCTGTTGATGCACTCGACCACCTGGTTCATCAGGTTCTCGTCCATGACGTTGATGAAGTCGTTGTGATCGGTGATCGGCTTGTGCAGCTGCTCCGGGAACCCGTCCACGGCGTACGGGTCCTGTATTTGACCGTTCTCGATGGTCGGAGCGGGCACGTCGTACACCAGACGGATCTGGAGCTGCGGAATGGCCTGGAAGCCGTTCGGGCAGCTGCCGTCCGCCTGGACGAAGGCGACGTGGTCGCGGTGGTTGGCGCTGTCGGTGTTCTGTCCGTCCCAGCAACTCTGGAAGTTGGAGGTGCGGACCACCTGGCTGCCCTCGGGGCACAGCACGTACTTGTCCGTCACCTGCCGGTCCTCGAATCCGGTGCAGCTGAAGGACGTGTTGGCGTTCGCGAGACCGTTGGTGAAGGCCTTGGCGTCACCGGTGATGATGCGAAGGAACTTCGGCATCGCGACGACGTCGCTCTGCTTGTTGCCGACGAACTTGATCTCGGCTTCACTGGCCTTCAGGATCTTGCCGACGTTGCCCTCGGCGCCACCGCCCAGATCGTTGGCGTCGAACTCCTGGGTTCCGTCCTGGAGCCGCAGCACCGGCCAGTAATAGGTGGACTTGTCGGCCTGGTTCTGGCACGAGGTCTCGGCGTTGGCGAGATCCTGGTCGCTGGCGAACGCCGTGTTGCCCTGGTTGCCGACGTAGTCGTGCGTGTGGTGCGCGCCGTTGTCGACACCGGGGGCCACGATGATGTTGTCGCTGTTGAACAGGTTGTTCTCGTTGACACCGCACTCCGCGGTGAACGAACCCGTGGAGCCGGTCTCCCCGTTGGCGGCCAGACCGTTCTGCAGGTCGCGGGAGTTCGGCTGGACGTCGTTGATGTCGACGAAGTCCTCGGCGAACGGTCCGGCGGCCCCGTTTCCGTTGTCACTCGGATTCTGGCCGTTGTCCTGGTCCTGGCCGCCGTCCTGGCCGTCGCCGTCCTGGTTCTGGCCGCCGTCCTGGCCGTCTCCGTTCTGGCCGTCGCCCTGCTGCTGGTCGGCGGGGCGGCCGGTGCAGCCGGCCAGCCGGTCCAGGCCGTCGTCGGCCTGCCCGCCGGCCCGGTTGATCTCCAGCTTGATGCGGTCGATCAGTGCCTTCCGCCGGTCCTTGAGCGGACCCAGAATGGAGTTCTGGACGAACTGCGGATCCCCGGCCTGCGCCCGGCGCGTGGTGACCAGCCGCTGGTAGGCGTCGGTGATCTGCTGGTCCATCGAGGCCAGCTCCCCGTCGACCTCACCGCGGGCCCGGTCCGGCACGTCCGAGAGCTGCTGACCGACGTCCGGGCAGTCGATCGTGGCGATCTGGGCCCCGCTCGACTTCGTCCGGTTCTGGCCTCCGTTCTCCTCGTGTGCCGAGGCGTAGAAGTTGGCCCAGATCAGCCCGCCCCCACCGAGCGCTAGGGCCGCCGTTGCGGCTATGGCCTTGTTGGCCAGCGGCGTGCGGCGTTTTCTTGTGTTGCGTCCCATGGAACTCCTCTGACTTCCTTGCGGGGCATCCCATTGCGGGGCATCGAGGCGCCCGTTAGGAGTGAAGCGGCTCCCTTGAGTACGGCAGCCGCCCCACGGGTGTTCACCCGTCACGGAAATCGGTGAGAAGTCAGTACGGTCCCGGGGGTTTCAACAGCCCCTGGAATACCGGCAGTTGCGGATCACCCACCCGGGGTGAAGCGGCGGGTCCGGTTTCACCGGCCATGGTCGAGAAAGGCGAGAACCGCCAGCACGCGCCGGTTGTCGTCGTCCGAGACCTCAAGTCCCAGTTTGGCGAAGATGTTCGCGGTGTGCTTGGCGATGGCCCGTTCCGTCACCACCAGCCTGGCCGCGATCGCCGCGTTGGTCCGCCCCTGCGCCATCAGCTCCAGCACCTCCAGCTCCCGGGGCGTCAGCCGCGCCAGCGGCCGGTCGTCCCCGGACCGCCGTGCCAGCAGCTGCTGGATCACCTGCGGATCCATCGCCGTACCCCCCGACGCCACCCGCCGTACGGCGTCCACGAACTGCTCCGCGTCGAACACCCGGTCCTTCAGCAGATAGCCCACCCCGCCACTGCCGTCCGCCAGCAGCTCCCGCGCGTACAGCTGCTCCACGTGCTGCGAGAGCACCAGCACCGGCAGCCCCGGCCGCCTGCGCCGCGCCTCCAGCGCGCACTGCAGCCCCTCGTCGGTGTGCGTCGGCGGCAGGCGTACGTCCACGACCGCCACGTCGGGCTCCTGCTCCGCCAGCGCCCGGGTCAGCTCGGGCCCGGACTCCACGGCCGCCGCGATCTCGAAGCCATGGGCCTGAAGCAGCCGGACGAGTCCGTCGCGCAGCAGGAACAGGTCTTCGGCTAGGACAACGCGCAAGGGATCTCCAGGGTGACCATCGTGGGACCGCCCGCGGGGCTGCCGACGGCCAGGACGCCGTCGAATGTACCCAGCCGCCGCTCCACCCCGGTCAGCCCCGAGCCGGCCCCGATCACCGCGCCGCCCTTGCCGTTGTCGGTGACCGTCACCCGCAACCGGCCGTCGGTGTGGTGCAGGTCGACCCAGATCCGGTCCGCCCCGGAGTGCTTCACCGCGTTGGTGAGGACCTCGCCCACCGCGAAGTACGCGGCCGACTCCACGGGCGCCTCGGCCCGTCCGGGCAGCTCCACGTTCACCTCGGTGGCCACCGGCAGCCGCAGCGCCAGTGCCCGCACCGCGTCCCCGAGCCCGCGCTCGGCCAGCACCGGCGGGTGGATGCCGCGTACCAGCTCACGCAGCTCGGTCAGCGCCTCCGCGGACGACTGCCGGGCGTGCGCCAGCAGTTCACGCGCCTTCGCCGGGTCCTTCTCGATCAGCGCCTCGATCGTCCCCAGATCCATGCCCATGGCGACCAGCCGCGCCTGCGCCCCGTCGTGCAGATCCCGCTCGATGCGCCGCAGTTCGGCGGCGGAGGTGTCCACGGCGTCCCGCCGGGTCTCCGTCAGCACCCGCACCCGCTCGGACAGCTCGCCCTGGTGCGAGCCGAGCACGGCCCGCGTGAGCAGGAAGTGGACGTGCAGCAGGCGCGCGGAGAAGAAGTGCGCGAAGAACAGCAGGACCAGGGCGAGGACTCCCGCGCCCAGCGCGGTCGTCTGATCGGAGACCGGCACGAAGCCGTACCAGTACCCGTCGGGCATCACCCGCCACAGGCCGATCGCCAGCGCGACCCCCTCCAGCGGGTAGACCAGCAGCGCGAACGGCAGCAGCGCGGTGACGAAGCCGGCGGTCATGTCCACCGGCAGCCACCGCAGGTCCCGCCAGGTCGCCGGGTCGCGGAGCATCCCGAACGTCCGCCCCCACGGGTTGGCGTCCCGCGGCAGCGGCCGGTACGACGGCGGGATCCGCACCCCGCCCCACTCGGCCGCCAGCACCCGCCGCCAGTTCGCGAACGTCCGCACACCCCGCAGCACGTACGGCGTGGTGACGATGCCGATCCCGACGGGGATCAGCGCGATGGACACGGCGGACAGGACGAAGCACAGCACCGCTCCCGGCAGCGACACCAGGGCGAGCGCCAGCCCTCGTATCGCGGAGAGTGCGATGCCCCGCCCGCCGGTCCGCCCCTGGCCGGTCTTCGTGTCGGTGGTCATGGCCCAAGTCTGGCCCGGCGGCACGGGCGGAGCACTGGGCCGGGCACCCGGCCCGGGGGTGGTGCTGTCCCCACCCCGTCAGGCGGTTCGAAGCACCTTCGCCTCCACCTGAGGGTCGAGCCCCTTGACGGTCCGGTCCGCGCGCTGCGGCGCGGTGCCGCCGAGCCCCGTCAGCCAGCGCCAGGTGTCGGCCACGGTCTCGGCGACCGGACGGCAGCGCAGTCCCGTCGCGACCGCCCGGGAGACGTCCGCCGAGTGCAGCGCGTCGTGCAGATCACTGCCCGGCGGCACCCACACCGGCAGCTGCGTCCAGGGCTCGATGCCCGCCTCGAGGATCACCTCCGGCGCGGTCCACCGCAGCTCGGCCGGACCGCCGGTCACTTCGACGCACGCTTCGAGCAGCTCGCCCATCGTGGTGTGGCCCTGCCGGGACATCAGGTTGAACGGTCCGCCCAGCTCCCGCTCGGCCGCCCCGAGGGTCCACTCCGCGAGATCCCGGACGTCGACGTACTGCAGGGGCAGCTCTCGTGGGCCCGGGGCGAGTACGGGCCCGCCGCGCGCCATCCGGTTCAGCCACCAGGGCAGCCGGCCCACGTTCTCGTACGGCCCGATGAGCAGCCCGGACCGCACCAGCAGCGACCGGTCCGCGCCGAAGGCGTCCACGGCGGCCAGCTCGCCGCCCCGCTTGTCCCGCGCGTAGTCCGTGACATCCGCGTCGGCGGACGCGTCCCGCACCAGGGGAGCGTCCTCGGTGTACCCGGCGGGCGGCGCCCACGCGTACACCGAGCAGCTCGACACGTACACGTACCGCCCGGCGCGCCCCCGCAGCAGCCGCGCCGCGTCCCGCACCGCGCGCGGGGCGGACGACCACGTGTCGACGACGACGTCCCACTCCCCGGGGTCCTCGTCGAGCGCGGCCAGGCCGTCGAGCGCGGTGCGGTCGCCCAGCAGCGTCCGTGCGCCCGGCGGTGGCTCGTGCCGTCCCCGGTGGAAGACGGTCACCTCCCAGCCCCGTCCGAGGGCCGCTTCGGCGACGGCCCGGCCCGCGAACTCCGTACCACCCAGCAACAGAAGTCTCATACCGGCGACTCTGCCCGCCCGGCCTGCCCGGGGGAACGGCAATCTGCTGTCGGCAGACGCCGCGAGGGGGGGGGGGGGGGGGGGGGGGGGGGGGGGGTGGGGTTGCTACGGTGCTTACTGTCCCTCGCACCTATTCCCCTCCACTCTCTCCA